>CAYSOC010000005.1:0-81431 GCA_964432445.1 uncultured Anaerolineaceae bacterium | reverse complement strand
TTTCGCCCTACTCAATTTGCGTCACTGCCTGCCACGTTTTGTTTGAACCAGTTCATTATCAAAATAAAAATCCCGGCCTGTTGAAAAGCCGGGATTGCACACAAACTACTTCTTCTTTGCACCGCGACGGCGACCACGCCCCGCAACGGTCTTTTTCACACCGCGCAGAGTACGTGCGTTTGTCTTGGTACGCTGCCCACGCACGGGCAGATGACGACGGTGGCGTAACCCGCGATAGCTCCCGATTTCGATCAGACGCTTGATGTTCAACTGAACTTCGCGGCGGAGTTCGCCTTCTACCTTGTAGTTGCTGACAGCATCACGCAGCAGCGCAACATCAGCTTCGGTCAGGTCACGGACACGAATGTCCGGGTTGACGCCGGTAGCGTCCAGAATTTCTTGGCTGCGCGGAAGACCAATTCCGTACAGATAGGTGAGGGCAATCTCAACGCGCTTGTCACGCGGGAGGTCAACGCCTTCAATACGTGCCATATTTCAGTCCTGCTTTCTCGTGTCGTTTCCCGCTATCTTAATCGAATTCATGCTGTCACGAAAGGGTCAAGTCCCACACGCCTAGAGCAGCGTCAGGACAAGCGGCCCATCTTCCGTGATAGCAATGGTATGTTCCTGATGGGCGCAGAGTGAGCCATCTTTGGAGACAACTGTCCAGTGATCGGAAAGTTCCTTCACTTCCGGGCTGCTGCCTGCGACGACCATCGGTTCCAGTGCGAAAGTCATGCCGGGCTTCATCACAGCGCTTTGCCAGAACTGGTTGCGCTGGCGGGTAGTCGGCCACCAGTTCGGAATCTGTGGGTCTTCGTGCATCTGTTTACCGACGCCATGCCCGCAATATTCTCGTACAACGCTGAATCCCTGACTTTCAACATAGCGCTGGATCGTTTTGGAAACATCGCGCGTTTCGCACCCTGCGACACACGCCCCGATCCCGATTTCCAGCGCCTTCTGCGTAACATCAATCAATCGTTGCGCCTCGGCGCTGATCCGCCCTACGCCCATAGTGAAGGCCGCATCCCCAACATAGCCTTTGTAGTATGCGCCGCAGTCGATGCTTACCACATCGCCTTCCTGCAAGACACGCGGGCCGGGGATGCCATGTACCAATTCCTCATTCACACTGACTGTAATCGGCGCAGGGAAGGGATACTTCCGTGTACGATCCGGGTAGTTCATGAACGGGGATGTAGTGTTATGCTTGCGCAACACCTCTTCCGCAACCTGATTCAAGGCGGCGGTTGTCACACCGGGCTTGATCTTCTCGCGCACGGCTTCATGTACGCGGGCGACAATCCGTCCGGCTTCGCGCATATACATAATTTCGACGGGCGATTTGAGGTGGATCATAACCGATTCGCTTTCTATCTCTACCAATACACCTGACTATACAACACGCGCCTGAATTGCGTTCGTTAAATCGGCGCTGACGGCTTCAACGGGTTGTTCCGCGTTGATTTCCTTCAACAAGCCTTTTTCACGATAGTAATTGAGAACGGGCGTTGTTTCTGTTTCATACAACTCGATACGCTTCTTGATCGCTTCCGGCGTATCATCCTTACGCACAATCAGCGGCGCACCACAAACATCACAAATCCCCTCAGCTTTGGGCTTGAGTTCAGGATCGTTTATGTTGTAGCCACCATTATGATGACTGTCATCTTTTGAACAGATCATACGACCACCGAGCCGTGCCATTGCTTCCTGCTTGCCAATCACAAGGTAAGGAACAATGGAGACGCTCAAAAGATTATCCAGCGCCTGTGCCTGGGAAACATTGCGAGGGAATCCGTCGAGGATCACGCCATTGGTCGCATCTGATTCTGATACTCGTTCCTTCAACATCCGAATCGTCAGATCATCCGGGACAAGCAATCCCTTATCCAGGTATTGCTGTGCTTCCAGCCCAAGCGGTGTTTTATTTTGGATGTGATTGCGGAACATGACACCAGTGGAGACATGGGGAAGGTCTAACGACTCCGCCAATATCTTCGCTTGTGTACCTTTACCTGCGCCCTGCATTCCCATCAAAACAACGAAAGTAGCCATTAGCGCATGAACCCGTCGTAGTTCCGCATCACAAGCTGTGATTCAAGCTGGCGCATCGTATCGATCACGACGCCAACCACGATGATCAAACCTGCACCGCTGATGACCTGTGCCGGGTTGTTCACGCGGGTAATATCGGTACGCCCTGTGAACATATTATCAACGATTGCCATCAGACCGGGCAGAATCGCAATGATGCCGAGGAACAACGCGCCAACAATCGTGATACGCCGCGTGACCGCAACGATGTAATCATTGGTACGCTTGCCGGGGCGAATGCCGGGAATGAATCCACCCTGCTTTTGCAGGTTCTCGGCAAGGTTCTGGTTTTGGATCGTCACATCGGTGTAGAAGAAAGTAAACCCTACTACAAGGATGAATTCGGCAATCCAGTAGACCCAGCCGCTTTGCGTCCCGAACGCGGTTTGCAGTGAGCGTCCGAAATCGGTATTCGGGAAGAAGATACCCGCGATGATCGCCGGGAAAGTCACAATCGCCTGGGCGAAGATCAGCGGGATCATGCCCGTTGCGTTGACTTTCAGCGGGATATGCGTGCTGCCACCACCGTACTGCTTCTGACCGCGTACACGCTTTCCGTATTGAACCGGAATACGGCGTGTGCCTTCCTGAATGTAGACAATCACAATGACGGTAATCAAAGTGAGCGCAACAAAGGCGATGATGTTGAAAACAACAAATTCGTCTGAAAGCAAACGTCCGAGGCTATCTGGCACACGCGCGACGATACCCGCGAAAATGATCATCGAAAGACCATTGCCGATACCGTTACGAGTGATCTGCTCACCAAGCCAGATTGCAAACATCGTTCCGGCGGTCATCGTTGCCAGTACAGTGATGGTGATGCCTGCATCCGTACCGAAGCCAGGGATCAGGGGTGCGCCAGACTGTACGAGGCTTTGCAGGATGTTAACCTGACCATAGGAGTTCAGGATCGCCATCGGAACGGAGAGGAAATAGGTGTACTGATTCAGCTTGTCCTGTCCACCCGGTTCCTTACTGATTTGTTCCAGACGGGGGATCACGCCGATCAGGAGTTGCAGAATAAGTTGCGCCGTGATGTATGGATATACACCGAGCGCCAAAACGCTGAAGTTGCTCACCGAACCGCCGGAGAGCAGGTTCAGGATGTTCAGCAAACCTGCACTCGCGCCGTTATTGGAGAGCGCGGCAAGTTGTGCCTTATCCACGCCCGGCACGGCAACGTGTGCAGCGAACTGATAGATCAGCAGGATAAACAGCGTAAATGTTAATTTCTGGCGCACGTCGGGCAGTCGGAGCGCATTCCGTGCGGCATCAAGCAGATTCATGGGATTAAACCTCTAACCATACAGAAACCCCCTCACCGAGTATAACGCGCTTTGTCGGGATCAATAGAGAAAAACGCGCTTCTATTGACCCCACACTGCATATACCCGGAAAGGGGGAACGGAATTTATCCTTGCTTTGCCTTGAGCGCTTCGAGTTGTTCCTTGCGGAGTTTCTTAACCGTTGCGCGCGCACCGACAACGAGCAGACGCAGTGTTACACACTTACCGCCCTTGTCTTCGATCTTTGCCTTCGCGCCCTTCGAGAAACGATAGGCTTGCACCGTCATCGCGCCGCGCAGTTCGCCATTCCCAAGAATGACATACGGTACGCTGGCATCACGGAGGAACCCCTTCTCAACGAGCAGTTCCGGCGTAATTTCAACACCTGTCTTGAAGTTTTCGGCGAGAACCGAAAGATTCACAGGCGTATAAGTAATCTTGAAGATGTTCGTAAAGCCGCGCTTGAACGGCAGACGGCGCACGAATGGAAGCTGACCGCCTTCAAAGTACGGCGCTTTCGTGCCGCCCTGACGTGCGTGCTGGCCTTTGTTACCGCGTCCGGCGCTCTTGCCCTGCCCGGCGCTGACACCGCGACCAATGCGGCGGTGGCGTTTGGTTGCGCCCTTGGCGGGCTTCAAATCGCTAAGTTTCATGATCTCTACTCCGTGAACTCTGCCACATTGACGAGGTGGCTGACCACGTAGATCATCCCGCGAATTGCGCCACTATCCGGGTGTACCACCGTATCGCCCAGCTTGCTGAATCCAAGCGCCTTAACCGTCCGCTTGGCGCGCACCTGGCTACCAATCGGGCTGCGTACCAGCGTGATTTTCAGCTTCTTCTCAGCCATTTTGATCCGTACCTTCCAGCGGCTGATCCCGCTTTACCCAGAAGGGAACGAGGTCTTCGGCGTTCTTCTGGCGCATCTGCGCAAGTTCTTCGCCAGTCTTCAACATTTGCAGCGCCTTCATGGTGGCGACAGCAACGTTGAGCATGTTGCTCGATCCCTTGCTCTTGCTGAGGATGTCGCGCACGCCTGCTGCTTCCAGCACAGCACGCACCGAACCACCCGCAATAACGCCTGTACCCGGCGAAGCTGGACGCAGCATTACGACAGCGCCGCCGTGCTTGGCTGTAACCTCGTGCGGGATTGTCGTTCCGCTGAGGGTAACTTTCTTCATACGTTTGCGAGCGCCATCTGATCCCTTACGGATCGATTCCGGGACACCGCGCGACTTGCCGATGCCAATGCCGATGCGCCCCTTGTTATCACCAACGATCACCACTGTGCGGAAGGCAAAGCGGCGGCCTCCTCTGACCACCTTCGCCACGCGGGTGATGTCGATTACACGTTCATCCAACTCTTCGCGGTCATCATCCTGACGACGCGGTTCACGCGATTCACGACCTTCACGTTTAGCCATTTGCGGTGATCCTTTTCCTAGAAGTCCAGACCATTTTCGCGCGCGCCATCAGCGAGTGCTTTGATCCGTCCATGATATTTGAAACCACCGCGATCAAACACAACCTGTGTGACCCCGGCTTTTTTGGCGCGGTCTGCGACAGCCTGACCGACCAGCTTTGCGGCTTCGGTCTTGGTCTTGCCTTCGACCAGTTTGCGTAGTTCGGTGTCGATGGTGCTGGCGCTGGCGAGGGTATGTCCCCCTACATCGTCAATCACCTGCGCATAGATATGCTCCACGCTGCGGAAGACGTTCAGACGCGGGCGCTCCGGCGTACCATCCACCTTCTTGCGGACGCGATCATGGCGGCGCAGCCGTGCGATATGTTGCTTGTTGCCCATGATTTATTTGCCCTTCCCGGTCTTACCAGCCTTGCGGCGGATAACTTCACCTTCGTAGCGAATGCCCTTGCCCTTATAGGGTTCCGGTGGACGCAGTGCGCGCAAATCGGCAGCGACCTGCCCAACCTGCGCTCTGTCGATACCATCAATGATGACGCTCTGGCCTTTTTCGCCAACGCTGAAGCTGATATTCGCTTCGGGCTTGATTTCGATGGTGTGGGAATAACCCAGATACATCACCAAATCCTTGCCCTTGAGTTCAGCGCGATAACCAACGCCTTCGATGATGAGTGTCTTCTTGAAGCCTGTGCTGACGCCTGTCACCATGTTGTTGATCAGGGCGCGCGAAAGGCCGTGCAATTCGCGGTGATGACGTTCCTCACCATCGCGCTTAACATTGACTTTGCCATCTGCCTGTTCGAGAGAAACACCTTCCGGCGCAATCCAGGAAAGTTCGCCTTTCGGCCCCTTCACCTTGATTTCGCGCTCGTTCAGTGTCACCTGTACTTTGGCCGGAATCGTCACCGGCATTTTTCCGATACGTGACATTTCTTCTAGTTCTCCACGCTGTTTCGTGTGATAGAACCTTCGCCCGGCCTATGCTATTCCCCACCATAAAGGATTTTCGGGGAGTGCATCCTGAAATTCCCTGAGCAGCAACCACACCCTGGTTCCTGGTCAAGACGCTTCATTCCGGGCGCAGGATACTAATAAACTGTGGCGATGACTTCGCCGCCGATACCTTTGCGACGCGCCTGTGCACCCGTCATAACGCCCTGTGGCGTGCTGAGGATGGCGATGCCCATTCCGCTGAGAACCCAGGGAATATCATCTTTGGCAACATAAACGCGACGACCTGGCTTGCTGATACGCTTGACTTCGGTAATAACGGGGCGACGCACGCGGCGCTTGCCGTAATAACGGAGGTCAATAGTCAGCGATGGCTTTTCAGGATCGCCACCTTCGGCAAACCCGTCAATATAGCCTTCTTCCTGCAAGATGCGCGCGATGGCGACTTTCAGGTTCGAGCGCGGAACACTGATGGACGCATGACCAACAGCCATTGCGTTACGCATCCGCGTGAGCATATCCCCAATTGGATCAGAAACCATCTTCGACTCCTACCAGCTTGCTTTCTTCACGCCCGGCAGTTTGCCAGCCAGCGCGAGTTCGCGGAAGTGGATGCGGCACAGACCGAAACGGCGAATATAGCCGCGCGGACGTCCACAAATCTTGCCGCTGCTTGCGTCTATGAATTGGCAGCGATTGCGAACGCGAACCTTATACTTGCGACGCCCTTCACGGGCAACAACAGAACGCTTTGCCATAGTTTCCTCTAGCTCTCCTGGAAGGGCATTCCCATCAGCTTCAACAGGCGACGACCTTCTTCGTCTGTCTTGGCAGTGGTCACGATTGTGATCTCCATCCCGCGCACCTTGTCGATTTTGTCATACTCGATTTCGGGGAAGATCAGTTGTTCGCGCAGGCCGAGCGTATAATTGCCGCGCCCGTCGAAGTGATCACCATCGATCCCGCGAAAGTCGCGTGTACGAGGCAACGCAATGTTGATCAGCCGATCCAGCAGCGCCCACATATGGCCCTGACGCAGCGTGACCTTCACGCCGATAGCACGGCCTTCGCGCAGTTTGAAGTTGGCGACGCTCTTCTTGGCTTTGGTGACAACAGGCTTCTGTCCGGCGATCTTGGTCAGGTCTTCAACCGCACCATCGAGCGCTTTGGCATTGTCTACCGCTTCGCCGACGCCGATATTGATGGAAACCTTGACGATCTTCGGCACTTGCATGACGTTCGTATACTTGAACTCCTGCATCAATGCCGGGACGACTTCCTTCTGGTATTTTTCTTTAAGGGTAAGTGGCATCAGTCAATATCCTTGCCGCAGTGCTTGCAAACGCGCACCTTGCGACCTTCATCGGTGATACGGAAACCAACGCGCGTGCGCTTGTCGCACTGGGTACAAACGAGCATCACATTCGAGGCGTCCAGAGGCGCTTCAAATTCGAGAATGCCGCCCGACTGCTGACCTTCGCGCTGTTGCTGTTGACGCTTCTGGTGCTTCTTGGCGATATTCACCTTCTCGACAACAACCTTGTTATTGTTCGTCACGACGCGCAAAACCTTGCCGCGTGTCCCTTTGTCTTTTCCGGCGATCACCTCTACGGTGTCGTCCTTCTTTATTCTCTGCATCTCTTTCCTCTAGCTTTACGCTGTGTAATCTCTACAGCACTTCGGGCGCTAGCGAGACGATCTTCAGATAGCCCTTTTCGCGCAATTCACGCGCCACTGGCCCGAAGACGCGCGTCCCTTTGGGGTTGCCTTCGTCATCGCCCAGAATTACGGCGGCGTTATCATCGAAACGGATATAGCTGCCATCGTCGCGGCGATATTCCTTCGCCACACGAACGATCACGGCCTTTACGACTTCGCTTTTCTTCACGATGCCCTGTGGCGTGGCGTTCTTTACCGCGCAGACCACCACATCACCGATGCTGCCATAGCGCCGACGGCTGCCACCCATTACGCGGATGACGAGCAATTCACGCGCGCCAGTGTTATCGGCAACCTTCAGACGGCTTTCCTGCTGAATCATGGTTGATCTACTCCGGACTTACTGCTTCTTCTCGATGATTGTTTCGAGCGCCCAGCGCTTGGTACGGCTGAGAGGGCGGCTTTCTACAATCTGGACGACATCGCCCAGGTGAGAAGCGTTCAATTCATCATGTGCATAATACTTGCGGGTCAGACGTACAACCTTGTCATACAGGCGGTGACGCTTTGCCACATCGACGGCGATAACGCGCGTCTTGTCCATCTTGTCGCTGACTACGCGCCCAACCAGGCGGCGGCGTTCGTTAGCCATTTCTACTTCCCTTCTTCCGCTGCAATGTCCGAAGCGATTTCGCGCTCACGGAGAATCGTCAGCATACGCGCCAGGTCTTTCTGCTTTACCTTGATCACGTAAGGGTTATCTACCGAGCCGGTACGATAGCCCAGCTTCAGGTTGAAAATTTCCTTGCGTGCGTTTTCAATATCGGAAAGCAGCGTGGCGTTGTCCTTCTCACGAATTTCGCTGGCCTTCATAATTAGACCGTCTCCTCGCCCGAAATTGGATCGGTGCGCTTGACAAACTTGGTCTTGATCGGCATCTTGAATCCAGCGAGACGCAGCGCTTCGCGCGCGGTCACTTCATCAATACCACCCATCTCGAACATAACACGACCCGGCTTGACAACGGCGACCCAATGGTCAACAGCGCCCTTACCAGAACCCATGCGTGTTTCAGCGGGCTTGGCAGTGACAGGTTTATCCGGGAAAATGCGAATCCACACGCGACCACGACGCTTGATGAAACGAACAATCGCGCGACGGGCGGCTTCGATCTGGCGTTGTGTGACCCACGCTGGTTCGAGCGCTTGCAGGCCAAATTCACCGAATTGTACGGTGGTTGCCCCGCGCGCCATACCGCGCATACGGCCACGCTGCTGCTTGCGGTATTTAACCCGCTTTGGCATCAACATAATACTTATCCTCTATCCTCTACTGCGTCACGTAGGCTTCGCCAGGTGCGGCAGGCAGGTCTTCGCGGAGCTTCATGCCCGTGTAAACCCATACCTTCACGCCCAGACGCCCATAGGTCGTCAGCGCTTCGGCTGTCGCATAATCGATCTGGCTACGGAGTGTCGAACGCGGTACACGGCCTTCAACCTGCCATTCACGACGGCTCATTTCCGCGCCACCCAAACGCCCGCTGACCTGAATACGCACGCCCAGCGCGCCCTGACGCATGGCCTGCGAAATCGCGCGCTTCATGGCGCGGCTATGGCCGATACGCCGTTCAAGCTGTGTTGCGATATTTTCCGCGATCAGTTTGGAATCGAGGTCTGGCTTGGTGATTTCCTGCACTTCGACCTTAACGTCTTTGCCAACGAGGTCTTTGAGGCCACTGCGGAGTTTCTTTACGGTGTCGCCCTTACGCCCGATCAGAATACCCGGCTTGCTGGTGAAAATCGTGACGACGACGAGATTGGGATAGCGCTCGATCTCGATCTTGCTGATCGAGGTACGCGGCCCTTCGCTCTTGGGAACAGCCTTGCGCTTGGCGTCGTTCTTGTCATCGGGCAGGAAGCTACCCTTCATAATCCACTGGCGAAGTTTGAAGTCTTCGTGCAGCAGTTCCTTGTATCGTGTGCCTTCAGCAAACCAACGCGCATCCCAACCGCGATTGATGCCCAGGCGAAAGCCAATTGGATGTACTTTACGTCCCATTTGTTTCTCCTGTTCCTTAATCCAGCGCGTGTTCGGCGAGGATAACGGTCACATGCGATGAACGCTTGATACGTGGCTTGTAACGACCACGCGAACCAGCCTTCATGCGCTTCATCTGTGTGCCTTCCCCGGCGAAGATGGTCTTCACGTAGAGATCACGGCGATTCAGTTCTTCATTGTTCTCAGCGTTGGCAATCGCGCTGGCGATCAGCTTGCTGACGAACCGTGCGCCCTTTTTGGGCATGAAATTAAGGATGTCCAGCGCCTGGTCTGCATCCTTACCGCGTACCTCGTCGATGACGAGGCGAATCTTCTGGGCGCTGATCGGGAGACCACGCACCTCTGCACGTACTTCGGCCATTATTTCACCTTCTTTTCGGCAAGGTGGCCTTTGAACGTGCGTGTAGGCGCGAATTCGCCGAGCTTGTGACCGACCATGTTTTCCGTGATGTAAATCGGAACATGACGGCGACCATCGTGTACCGCGATAGTATGACCTACCATCTGCGGGAACACGGTACTAGCCCGGCTCCAGGTCTTGATCACTCGCTTTTCGTTGCGCTCATTCATCGTATCGACCTTCTTGAGAAGGCGCGGCTCGATGAACGGCCCCTTTTTGAGTGAACGTGACATACGACTAAAACTCCTGCATTTTTGCGGTCAGATTCCGAGGTTGAAAACGAAATGCAATAACCGTAGGGCAGAAAAATTGGGCGGTATGTTTATATAATATTTGAGTGAGAAAGTAAATCCCCAACGTGCGAGAAAATTTCGGCAAAATTCGCTTGCTCAAGCCTGTATTCATTTTGATAAAATTTGAGAGTTCATCCCAACCTTTTTATGGAGAAAGAAAGTTCATGCCGAGCGAAGAAGGCAAGCGCATTCGTGCAACACTGATCAGCGATGATGACGCGCCAGAATTATCTCTGGAAGTAATGCGACAGGATTGGGAAAATTCGGCATTGCAGGCGCAATTGCCAGTAGGCACAACCATCACTCCTGTTACCCTCGGTGGAATCTATTGTGAACAGGTTAATCAACCAGACGCCGTTCAAAACAAGCAATTGATTTATATACATGGCGGTGGGTTCACAACCGGATCATGCAAAACGCACCGTGAACTTGCCGCACGGTTTTCTCTGGCTTCGGGCATCCCGGTTTTGCTGGTCGATTACCGCCTTGCGCCTGAGCATCCATATCCAGCAGGTATTGAAGATGCACTACAGGTATATCGCTCTCTCTTGCATGGTGGAGTGCAACCGGAGCAGATGGCAATAGGTGGCGATTCCGCAGGTGCGCAAATGGTTCTATCAACGCTACTGCGTTTGCGTGTAGCGAGTGAGCCGCTCCCTGCGGCAGTTGTCTTGCTATCCCCCTGGCTGGATTTGGGCATGACAGGCGAAAGTATGCAGGCGCGGGCAAAACTCGATCCGCTGGTTTCGCATAAAGCATTGCAAAGTGCCGTGCATCACTATATCGGGAATCAAGCCTCAACTGATCCGTTCATCTCGCCAGTTTACGCAGACTTGCACGATTTTCCGCCCATCTTCATACAAATTGGTGATCATGAAGTGTTGTTGAGTGATGCGACCCGGCTGGCAGACAAAGCAAAAGGCGCTGGGGTGGATATGGTTTTGGAAGTTTGGCCTGAAATGTGGCATGTCTGGCAGGGATGGGCGGCAACCCTGCCCGAAGGTCAACAGGCGATTGACCGTATCGGGCAATATTTGCGTGAGAAACTGAGTCGTGGAGGCACATCTCCATAGAATGTGCCTCTTGAGTGGTTCGACCTTATCCTAGTCTGCACCACCTTCACCTGCATTAACAGAATTAGACGGATTCGCATTGACTACACTGCCCAGAGGCGGTTGACTCGGCATTGTCCATTTGCCAGCAATAGGTCTGGAACCAGGCGGCCCAAACGCAAATGTTAGATCAGAGCCACTGGATAAGAGACTGGAGTGTAGTACAAATACAACCGAGGGCGACAAATACCCTATTGTTGTTGTGCCATCTCCGTTCCAATCCCCCACCACAGGGATACCTGCCCCAATCCCCCAGTCGCTGCTTAAGGTTGAGAAAGTGATCCCTCCCGGCTGGCTGTTATTCGTGAAATACCAGGCAGTTTCAGCATTCCGGTAAATGCCGATACTGTCAAATCCATTGCCATCCCAGTCGCCAGCAATGCCTTGATCGCCCGGATTGCCGAATACCGCAAAGAAGTCGCTGAAACCTCCAGTCACGTCTTTCTTCTCATAAAGAATGCCGTTGCTATTACGATAGACGCCAACGCCATCATGTACGGGACTAACTGCCCAGCGTCCGGCAAATGGCGAATCGCCCGGATTGCCGAAGGCAAAATTATATGTCAATGTCGGGGTGGTGTTTGAGTCGCTCAGGTAAAATACCCCCTCACCGCTGCGGTAGAGGCCAATGGTATCCATCCCGTCACCGTTCCAATCGCCTGCCACCGGCAAATCGGATGGATCACCGCCGAAGGCTACATTAATATCCGTCTCCCCCGGCGCGTTGGCAAGGCGCAGATACCACAAGCCATCTTTATAGACCCCAACTGTATCTGGTCTGGGCGGCACAGGTGTGTTTGTACTGGTCGGCGTACCTTCTGGAGTCGAAGTAGGTGTAGCAGTAGGAAGGTTTGAGAATGGCGCGAAAATGTATGCTGCCGTAGGATCGTCGAATGGTGCGCCAATCAGAGCAGTCTCACCGTCGGTAGAGAGTGCTAATGCCGCGCCAAAGCCAACAAAATTTTTGGGATCGGTAGCAAATAATATATTCTGCTGTGTCCATATGCTTCCCGAACGAGTGAACATATAGACTGCACCATTGTCTGTCTTGCCGCTACTATCCTCTTTGGTCGAACTTACCAAGGCCATATTTCCGTCTGAAGAAAGCATCACTGCCTCTGCACTATATTCAAAGGGACTTCGACCAGAGACGAGCAGTTTGCTTTGCTGTGTCCATACAGACCCGGAGCGCGTAAATACATAAGCCGCACCGCTATCCTCTATTCCATCATCTACACCGGAAGCGCCAACCAGAAGTGTGTTACCGTCCGCAGAGAGCGAGGGCGAATCGCCAAAATGATCAAAATCTGTCAGTACTGCCAATGTGATTTTTGACTGGAATGACCATACTCCCCCGGCGCGCGCAAAAACGTATACAGCGCCATTTTGCGCATGTGGACTAACACTGTCCGAGGTTTGACCAACTACTATCATATTCCCATCGGTAGAAATGTCTATGGATTGCCCAAAATATCCACTGGCTTCAACCGTTGGGGGCAATATTTTGGCCTGCTGCACCCACGTTGATCCCGAACGGGTGAATACATAGAGCGCGCCATTATTCGTTGTCGGGCTGGTATCCTCTCCATAAGCGCCAACAACGAGCGTGCTGTTGTCCGTTGACAGACTTACGGAAATGCCAAAATAGTCCCAATTTGCCCGATCTGCAACCGAAATTCGATCCTGCTGTGTCCACGTTGTGCCAGATCGCGTGAAGATATACACTGCGCCACTATCGACAGTTGGATTGGTATCCGCGTTCGGCGCGCCGATATAGGCTGTGTTTCCATCTGCGGAAAGCGCTACAGACTCACCAAAATTATCATTAGAAGCGGAATCGGATGCCTGTAATTTAGCCTGTCGTGACCAATTTATTCCAGAGCGCACAAAAACGTAGGCAGAACCATTATCCTCGCCCGGAACAATATCATCCCACACAGCGCTGACGAGAGCCGTATTTCCATCTGAAGAGAGAGCAACCGATCCACCAAACCAGTCAGATGGTGTGCCGTCCGGGTTCGGCCTTAGCTTTGCCTGTTGGGTTGTGGGTAAATCCGAAGGTCGAATATTCGGAACATCAGCGGCTTTTATGGTATTTGATATGGCATTAACTTGTTTTGGGGAAAAATTGACGATTAGCAAACAAAGGCACAGGAGTAAGGCAGCCTTTGAATATCGAATCATACGGTGTCTCCTATCGAGGAAAGTACATCTATTGAACGCAATATTGTACAAGAAGTATGCTGTTTATGTTCAAAAAATGGGACTTTAGTAAGGTAGTTGCTTGATTACAACATAACTAAGCCCATACGGGTTGCACGAACCACTGCATCGGTGCGGCTCTGTGCGCCGAGTTTTCCCAGAATGGCATTGACGTGAAATTTCACAGTGCTTTCGGTGATATTCAAACGTCGGGCGATGATTTTGTTCGGCAATCCCTGCGCCACATATTGCAGCACTTCCATTTCGCGGGCGGTGAGTGCATCAATCGGGGGAACAGGCGTGCGGATTTCGCGCGGTGCAAGCAACCGATCTGTTAGCGCCGGATCAATCACAATCAGACCGCGTGCGACGGGATAGAGTGCATTGATCACATCGTCAATGCGCGTCGCACGCAGAAACAATCCCTTTGCGCCTGCGCTCCATGCCTCGACAGCCTGCGCCACATCCTGAATCATCACAATGATCGGTACAGGCGGGTCTTCCCAATCGTTCAAACGCTCGATGCTGCTCCCGCTTTCCCAACCCATATCCCACAGGATCACATCCGGGCTGAACGTCGTGACACTCGTCGCCAAATCCGCACTGTTCAACTGTCCAACAATATCCTGATCGGAGCGTTCGGAGAGGATCGTCGCCAGCCCTGTCCGCGAGAGCAAATCGTCGGCGGCGACGAGTACCCGTACCCTGTCGGTATTACCCATCCTTAATAGGCAATTTCCACAGCGTCGGGAATTTCCAGATCACGGGCGCGGAGATCGACCACCACGACGGCCTGCCCGGATTTTTCGGCGTCGGCGTAGAAGTGCCAGACTTTCGGCAAGGCTTCGCGCAGATGGCGCACCTGTTTCTGGAGATAGGCGGCGTAGCGGGGATCATTGGATTCGGCATCAATGCGCGAAGCGGCAACTTCTGGCGAGAAGCCAAGTTTGCGCTGCGCTACCCGTAGAAAGCGCTTGATTGTTTCCGGCGTTGCGCTTGCCATGAAAACCGAAGGTGGATATTCCAGACCATCTCCGGGCATTTCCATTTCCAGCAACGAAAGACTGTGCGCTTCATTTTCGGTCAATTCGATCTCTGCGACAGCATGTTGACGGGCTTGCTGATAGAGTTCCTGTGCATCGGCCTGCACCTGGGCATAATCGTAATCGTCCGGGCGATCCATCCAGAAGCCACGCGCACGCGGCCCAACCGGTTCGGATTCGTGCTTTTCAATTAACGGACGCAACCGATAATATTGCTCCGGCGCGACACGGAAAAATGCCATTCCCATCGTTACCCCTCACTTTTCCAAATCAACTGAGGTTTCATTTCAATATAATCGGCAGCGACCAACTGATAATGAGTTCCTTCATAATCTCCCTGTATGGCAATTGCCCATTCCCGCGAACGGTGCAGGTGTCCATAGAGGCAAACTGTCGGTTTATACTGCGCGATTAACTGACTGTAAGCTGTTGGTTTACCCTCGCTGGTGAATGGTGGATAGTGCATGACGAGGATCATTGGTTGTCCCGGTTTACGGTGTTCTGCGCCGTGTTTAAGCGCTTTTTCCAGCCGTACCAGTTCCCGTTCATAACGGTTTTTCGGCGGATCAGGTTTGTAGTATGGGTCTTCGGGTGCGATGTGTCCCATCGCGCCACACAGAACCACGCCCGACACTGTGATACTATCCCCTTCTAATAGTTGAAAGCCCATTGGTTCGGCAATCTTACGTGCTTTCTCGATGCTACCCCACCAGTGGTCATGATTTCCCCGCAAGAGGATTTTCTTTCCGGGCAGTGGATGCAGCCACGCCAGATCAGGGATGACCTTATTCGGCGCGCTCGCCCACGAGACATCGCCGGGTATGATGATCACATCATCCGACGCGACACGTTCACGCCAGTTGGCCGCAATTGTATCCTCATGATTTATCCATTTCTCGCCGAAACGTGCCATATCGCGCGGTTTGGCAAACGAGAGATGCGTGTCTGCGATAGCCCAGAAGTTTACAGTCATAAATTGTACAGGGAAGTTTGAGTGCTTTTGCTTTGTGAAACGTATCTATTATAGCACAAACGTTAGAAGCTGAAGATCGAATATTTGTTCAGTTTGGTATCTTGACAGGGCTAGAAAAACTCTGTAAAGTTACAAATGGTTTACTATAGCTCATAGATTGAGAGAAGGAAGCCCCCTCCATGTTAAATTTATCCATTGGCAGCCTCTATACAGGCCAATTGGTTCGTCTCGGTGCTGTAAAGCCGGATGACAAGGATACTCTGGCACGCTGGTCGAATGACTCCGAATACTTGCGAATGTTGAATTTTGACCCGGCTGTGCCACGTCCCGCCGCTTACTTTGAAGAGCAGGAAAAGAAGAACGACGAGAATCATCGCGGCGTTATCTTCGGGATACGCCTGCTGGAAGATGACAAACTCATCGGCATGACCGGACTCTGGGCGAACTGGAACCACCAGAATGCCTGGTTCTGGATCGGGATTGGTGAAGCCGATTATCGCGGCAAGGGCTATGGCACAGACACCACCAAACTGATGATCGGCTATGCTTTCCGTGAACTCGGTATGTTCCGTGTCACCCTCAATGTTTTTGGCTATAACACCCGTGCCATGCGCGCCTATGAAAAGGCTGGCTTCACACACGAAGGTACACAGCGCGAAGCTCTCTATCGTGAAGGCAAGCGTTGGGATATGCACGCGATGGGCATCCTCCGCCCGGAATGGGAAGCCATGATTCTGGCCGAACAGGAAGCAAATAAGGAAGCGGTACGCTAATGGAAGAATTTGGCAATCTATTCACCGGGAAGCTGGTTCGTCTCGGCGCATGGGGCGCAACACCGGAATTTAGCGAAGCCCGCGCGCGCTGGAGCAATGACGCAGAATTCATGCGTAACTATAACTTTGGACACGTTGTTCCCCGTTCTCCTGCCTTCTTTGACCGCATGGACAAGAAGGAAATGGAAAAGGAAAACGAGTTCAAATTCACGATCCGCACGCTGGAAGATGACAAACTGATTGGGGAATGCTCTCTCGAACCGCAGTGGAATCATCAATCCTCGTGGCTTGCCATCGGGATCGGCGAGGCAGATTATCGCGGCAAAGGTTATGGCACGGATGCAATGCGTGTACTGTGCGCCTATGCCTTCCGTGAACTCGGTCAGCATCGTATTGTCCTGAATGTTTTTGGTGGCAATACCCGCGCTATCCATTGCTACGAGAGAGTTGGCTTTGTTCACGAAGCCATAATGCGTTCCAGCCTTTATCGTGATGGACAACGCTTCGATGGGTTCGTGATGGGGTTGCTCCGCCGCGAATGGGAAGCGCAGCAGGAAGGCTGAGAGGGGCATGGAGTTCGGCAATTTGTTCACCGGGAAACTGGTGCGACTCGGCGCATATTCTCCCAAAGAAATGGCAGAGGCACATTCACGCTGGACGCACGACGCGGAGTTTATGCGCTTTCAGGAAGTCAATCCCGCAATTCCGCGCAGCGCAGCGTACTATGAGCGTAAAAAGGAAAAAGATGATCCCGGCAGCGTATGGTTTTCCATCCGCACGCTGGAAGATGACAAACTGATCGGCTACTGTCTGCTCTGGATGAAATGGGCAGATCAGGTCGCGTGGCTTGGCATCGGGATCGGTGAACCGGAATATCGCAGCAAGGGTTATGGTGGTGATGCGCTCCAACTGCTCCTCAATTATGCGTTCAATGAATTGGGAATGTGGAAAGTTCAGCTTGCCGCTGTCGGAGATAATGCCCGCGCTATCCGTGCCTATGAAAAAGTGGGATTCAAGCTGGAAGTTCGTCAGCGCGCAATGACTTACCGCGATGGCAACCGTATTGATGATGTAATTATGGGTGTTCTGCGCTCCGAGTGGGAACAGCCGGGGAAATAACACATATGGAATTTGGAAATCTATTTATCGGGTCACTGGTCAGGCTGGCTGCTCCGACCAACCCCGAATATGCTGAAGCGCAGGCACGCTGGTCAAATGATGCAGACTTCATGCGCAATGCCAATGTGTGGCATGTGTTTCCGACCAGCGCGGCGCGTATTCAGCGCCGGATGGAAAAGAACAAGGACAAAGACAACGGCAACGAGTTCGAGTTTGCGATTCGGACGCTCGAAGATGATAAGCTGATTGGCGATATTGGCCTTGAGGTCGCTTGGAATCACCAGAATGCCTGGATGGGGATCGGGATCGGCGAGCCAGACTATCGCAGCAAAGGTTATGGTACGGACGCCGTCCGTCTGATTTGCCGCTATGGATTTCTGGAACTGGGACTGTGGCGTATTCAGCTTGGCGTCTGGGGCAACAATTATCGTGCAATCCGTGCCTACGAAAAGGCAGGTTTCAAGCACGAAGTTCGCCAACGTTCTGCCGCCTATCGTGACGGAGATCGCGTTGATGAATTGACGATGGGACTACTCCGTTCGGAGTGGGAAGCCTCGCTACAAAACGGTTAGCCAGTGGTTATTCCTGTTCGGTGCTTCTATCTCACCGGACAGGAAACACAGCGTAAGGTATACAGAAATGTCCGCCCTCGATGAACTCCTCAACGAAATCTTTGATGGTAGAAAACCTCTATTCTATTCTGACTTTGAAGCGTGGGTACGCGGGTCGCGTCGATTCAAGGCATTCGCTACCAGTTATCGTGGCAAAATACGCTCGAAGCTGAAGAATATTCGGGATGAAGGCGGCATGAAAGATTTACGTGCCGAACTCGAAACTGCTGCACTACTCTTGCGTGAAGAACGGTTCACCCTCGAATACGAAAAATATGCCGCTTCCAAACAGCGTGGTCCAGATTTCACGGTCATATTCAAGGCCCATACCCCCTTCAATGTCGAAGTTCGCCGTATCCGCAGCATGGAATTGGACGATGCAGATGCCGAAGCCACGATAACCAAATTGATGGCGGTGCTGTGCGATAAGGCCGGACAAATGCCACCGAGTATTATCAACCTGCTCTGGCTGATTACCCCGTGTGATGTTGCCGAATCTGACCTGAACCAAGCGGTGAATATATTACGCCAACTGGCAGAGCGCAAAGCCGAAGATTTTTTTACACGGCGCGGCTTTCAAAATGCCACTGACTTCCTCAAACACTTCGGTCAGTTAAGTGGAGTTGTGTTGCGGCAACCCAGCGGAAACACCCTATGGCTAAACTCGCTTGCCCGACACAAAGCACCACCTGAACTGATAGCTTCGATTCGCCGCCTGGATACCCCCTGAATTCTCACGCTCTCAACCATATTCTCCGATAGCAAAAACAAACAAATTTCCAGCATTAGAAATCCATATAAATTTCTACCGATATACTTGACGATATATCGTTATCACTATATCATAACCATATCACGATATATCGCTACAGGAGATATGAGATGGGTTTCACACATTTTCCACCATTCCACAGACCGCATGGACATTTCGGAAGAGGATTCGGGCGTCGTGGACCGTTTGGCGGGGGTTGGGATGACGATGGTGAGCGCAAGCGCCAACCACGCGGCGACATCAAGTTCATTTTGCTGGAATTGATCAATGAGCAACCAAGACATGGTTATGAATTGATCAAAACGCTGGAAGATCGTTCCGGTGGGTTCTATCGCCCAAGCGCGGGCGTCGTCTATCCCTCGCTCCAGCTTCTGGAAGAAGAAGGCAACCTGACCAGCAAAGAAGTCGAAGGCAAGAAGATATACACCATTACTGATGCCGGGCGTAAGCTACTGGAACAACGGGACGCAGAGTTTATGCAGCAACGCGGGCAACATTTCGGCGATCCGCGTCATCAGTGGGGCGGGCGTGGCAAATGGCAGCAGCGCATCCCGGAATTGATGGCTTTGCGGCAATCCTCGGCAGCCCTGTTTGAAAGCGTGATGCAGGCCGCACGTTACGGTACGCCAGAGCAGGTAGAGGCGATACAAGCGCTCCTGAACAAAGCGAATCAGGATGTTCATGCGATTCTGGCGAATCCTGAGCAGCCAAAGAAATTCTAGGTTGGGTCGTTTGTCTGAACCCGGTGCGGTTTGAATCCTTGTTGATCAGGAGTAATGGCGCACCGGGCAGATGGATCAGGATAGGAAGAATTCCGTCCCACAGAAGCGGCAGTGGGCGACACCCTTGCCGCCGAGCGTAATCTCACCACCACAGTTCGGGCATTTGGTCAGTTCGCGGAGTTTACTGGCTTCCTGCGAGTACAGCACTCCTTTTTCCCAATTCACATAGCCGCTGAAAACGCCAAGCCCGACGAGGCTGTGAATCATATCCTTGATTTTGTCGCGCGGGACTTGCATTTCCAGCGCGGCGTCATCCAGCCCAACCTGTCCGCGACTTTGCACGATGTTCAGAAGTTTGCGCTGCTGACCAGCTTCGATCTGAATTTTGGCATCGCCTGCGCCTTGAATGGTCAGATAGACACCGCCACCAACCAATGGTGCTACGATGACAAGCAGCGCTAGCCCAAAGCCGAGGATGCGTGCCGGTCCGGTCAGGTCGGGATTCGTGAACAGCCACGCTGCTGCAACCAACGCCAACACTGCCCCGACCACAATCATGATGATTCCTGCTGTACGATTCATCTTGTTTTACCCGTGATTTTCAATGGAAACCAGCGCTGCCGCCACCGCCACCACCACCGCCGCCATGTCCACCGCCGGAACTGCTCGGCTGGCTGGTCATGACGCTGCTAGCAGTATTCAGCAGTGTCGTCAGGCCACCGCTCATGGCGACAAGGCCACTGCTCATATTGCTGCTCATCTGGTTCAGACCACCACCGCCCGAACCGCCGGAAAAATCTGCCCAACTCCCGCCGCGTCCAGTGCTGAACCCTCTGCTATAGTGACCAGACCAGGGGCCATAGTTTGGGCCGTAATAGTACCAGGTCGGGAACGAAGTCAGCACGCGCGAAAATTCTGCAATGTATTCCTTATCCAGCCCAAATGTGACAGCATAGGGCAGATATTGCTCAAACCTGCTGGCGGCTTCTTCCAGCGTTGTATATTTTTTGATGTTGCGGAGATACTGCCGGAAGGCTTTCCACTTGGCGGCTTCCTGCGCTCCCAGTGCGGTACGGCTTGCCATCGCGCCGGACACAAGCGCCATGATTGTTCCGGTGAAAGCTATCCCGGCAAATGGTAACAACGCCAGCGACAGGTACGGTGGAATTTCATCCTGAGCGAAATAGAATACTGATGCTGCTATCGCAAGGATGATCAGGACGCTGCCAGCGCCAATCCAGCCACCGCGTATTTTGGTGGGCGACTGGCGATAGTAGCCTGCCCGTACCACTTCATCATACAACTGCGATTTGATGCTGTTCACGGTGGTATAGAACACGTTTTTGAGTTCACTCAAATCGGTGTCGTCCTTCGTACCCCGGAACAGGCCGTTGATCATCGTCCGCTCGTAGAACCGTAAACCATCTGTTGGTTTGTCGGTGCGATGAAACGAGAAATGCTGCGTCTTGCCGATTCCGAGCAAGCCGGGTTCTTCGCGCTGTTCGATGACGATATAACCGCGCCGTGCCAGATCAACGAGTGAGGACATCACATCTTTGGTATCCGCGCTGCCATCGATCAACGTACCCACAATACTTGCAGGCATATCCGATGGCGGTTCAGTCAGATATTCCGGGACGACAATCGGACCAATGCCGCGCTTGTGCTTCGCGTATCTTGTGAATACCCAGAACGGGCCAAGAATAGCGATCAGGCCACCAAGAGCCAGCAAAATCAGGTTTGCAATCGGTGCAATGGCGTAACCGCGATCATAACCAGCTTGCCAGGGCGGGGGCGGCATCGCGGCGTTGTGTGGATATTTAAATTCCACCTCAAAACCTGAACCCGTCCCACCCGGAGACTGATAAACCACCGTATTGCTGCTCTTGCTCCGTATCCAGTCAGAGGGGTAGGTTGCAAAGTTGCTGATTTTCAAATCCGGTGGCAAATCAAGCGTAATCGTTGCACTCTCTACGCCAAATGGACGATGAGTTGCCATCATCTTCCAGTCGAACCAGTCGCCATCAGCATAGGAACGCAGCCCGCCCACCACATCATAATCATAGACGATGGTGCGCCGATTTCCATCAAAGGCAGTGGAAAAGAAGTTATAGTAGATAACCTGATTTCCGCCTTCAACGCTCAGGCATACAATTCCCTTCGCAGTGCCACATCTTGAGGAAAATTCGTTCCGCGAATCCAGTTCGCGTCCACCGTCTGTTACGGTAATGTTTTCAATTCCGGTGGCACGACTCAGCGGGATTTTGCGATCTCCGCCGTTGAACGGCCCTCGAATGATGCGTAGTTTGTGCGTTTCCTGAACATGGAAACGATTATTTGTCGTATCCAGATTCGATACCGCGACGTTGTATTCTTCCCAGACCAACAAACGTTTATCTTCCGCAGCCTGTGCAGGAGTTGGCAGGAGAAAAACGCAGGTTATTAATAGCCCAACAAAAAGCAACGACAGGCGTCTCATCACGCCGTTCCTTTCTGTGATCAAATGATCGTTATATGATCATTCTACGCAATTATTGTTCCGGGGGTAGTGGCTTGGTTTGCCCCGGACGTATTTCGCCGCCTGGTGGTGGGGGAGGCGGTGGGTTATTCAAATTAAATGAACCCGATGAAGTCTGGATCGGCGGGGTCGGAATCGGGCGCGTCGGGGCGCTGCCTATATCGCGCTTTTCCGGCGGGAGTTCTGGCAGTGGCTTGGTGCTGCCCTTCTTGCTATCTTCCTCATAGCGCTTGATTGCTTCCGCTGCCTCTGGAATATCCATACGGCGCAGGGCTGCTTCGGCGGTTTTCCGTACAATTGGAACAGGGTCTTTGAGGGCTTCAATCAGCGGCTCTACAGCCCAGGTTGCCTGCAACTGCCCCAATACTGCTGCGGCGTTACGGCGTACCGCCCAATCTTCCCGGCGGAGGGCGCGCAATAGCGTTACGACGGCTGGTGCACTTTCCAGTTTGAGCAGCGCTTCCGCTGCTGCCAGACGTGCCTTCCCCGGCGCAAATGGATTGCGGAATACAATGATCAGGGATTCGGTAGCGGTACGATCTCCAATGCTGCCGAGCGCATCAGCGGCGGTAATCACATCTTCCAGACGTGGGCTGGTGAGCATCTTCGCCAACCCTTTCACGTCCTTGTTTTTGATCATCTGCTCGATATGAACATCACGCCCAAGATAGGCAATGGCGGCGCTGATAGCGGCGTGTGCCTTCCAGTCATTCTCGATAGCCAGCGCGTTTTCCAGCGCAGGGACGACATGCCACGCTCCCAATGTACGCAACGCAGCCGCCGCGCGCTGCCGCACGCCGGGATCAGGATGGCGCAACGCGGTTGCGAGGCTTTCGACATCGCCGGATGTTTGCATCTGCCAGATATTCGGGAGTGGAATCGGCATGGTCGCCTCTCTTCAGCGCACGGCTCAAATAATTACGAAATAGTTCAGCTTCCACTCGTCAACAGCGTGCTTTTTTCCAGTGCTTTGGCAATGGCATCACTGTTCGTTTCATTCAGGATACTATAAGGCAAACCGCGATCCTTCACATATTGAGGAAGTTTGTTAGCAGCGTTGCGCGCCTCTGCCCCGGCGATTTGGTTCAAGCGCAGTCCGGCTTGTTCAAGCGCAACCTTGAACTGTGCAACTTCCTGCCCGTGCAGTGCCAGTGCAAACAAAATACCCGCTGCAACTTTTTCCGCATGGGTGACGTGCGGCTCGGCTTTGACCACATCGGCAAACCAGTGTTCCGTTCCGCGCGACGCCCGCCGATGTCCCAGAACGCTATCCATTTGAATCGACATGCACATCAAATCCAGCAACCCACGCAGGGCTTCCGCCGACCCTTGTCCGATCTGTGGCGCAAGTTTGGTCGCCTGCATACTGAGCGCAGCGGCAACCTGCATTGCCCAGGCGTTCAGGCGTGTCTCCGGCGTGGTCTGGTTTTTTTGCGCTGCCAGACGCCAATCGAGCAACGCGGTAACACTGGAAATGATTTCGACAATACCCGCGCCACGTTCATAGATGTTAGCGTCGGTGATCGTCGTCCAGTTGATGATCACTTCTTCGGCTGCGCCTGTTGCCACATCTTCCATGCCTTTATCGCCACGTACTGAAGCTGTCCAGGTGAATGGGACATCGCTGGAGAACGAAGTCGGAATAATCACCAATGGGCGTCTACCGATATAGGCAATCATCTTGGCGGCGTCAATCACCGCATCGTCGCCGATGGCATAAACAGCTTCAATCTGGGAAGGCAAACTCTGTCCGAGCGATTCCAGAAACCCGCGATCTACCTTTGTGGGTTCGGCCTGAATAGCGACTGGCAGGTCAATCTGGCTCTTGATATTCGACCACGCCGAAGTTTCGGTAATTAGCGCCGTCGGGCGATCCTCGCGGACGGTGCTGAGTTGACGGAAAGTAATACGCGGCAAAGGCCAGACATTCATCAGCAAAAGCTCCCGGTTGAGCGTACAGGTGCATTTTTTCAAACTATTGCGCCAAGTGTAAACCCGAATTGCACATCCGGCAATGTGGCGTTTCAGTTTGGTTTGTGACAAACTTTTTCAAGAGGATCGAGAGGATAAAATATCATTATGATTTCCAGACTACGAGTTGGTCTCGTCGGGACAGGCCGCATCGGGCGCGTTCACCTGCAAACCATCACACAGTTCATCCCCACTGCTGAACTGCATACAGTCACAGATGTAAATCTTCAATCTGCGGAAGAAGCCGCCGCACGGTATGGAGTTCCTTCAGTTGCGCCAGATTTTGATGCGCTCCTTGCAGATAGTTCCATCAAAGCTGTTTTGATTTGTTCCAGCACCGATACACACGCAGATTACATCATTAAAGCAGCCAAAGCTGGTAAACATATTTTTTGCGAAAAACCCATTGATCCAGACTTAAATCGGATTGACACCGCGCTGAAAGCCGCCGACGATGCCAAAGTACGCCTGATGATTGGATTTAATCGGCGCTTTGATCCAAATCATGCGCGCCTCAAAGAGGTGATTACATCCGGCGAGATTGGCACGCCGCACCAACTTCATATCATCAGCCGCGATCCCGCGCCACCCCCGATTGAATACATCAAGGTCTCCGGCGGGATGTTCCTCGATATGACCATTCACGATTTCGATATGGCGCGTTTTCTGTTCGGGGATGTGAGCGAGGTCTATGCTACCGGAGGTGTTTTGGTTGATCCCGAAATCGGCAAGGCTGGCGATATTGATACCGCTACCATTGTTTTGAAGTTTAAGTCTGGCGCAACGGGTGTGATCGAAAATAGCCGCCGTGCGGTCTATGGTTACGATCAGCGTCTGGAAATCTTCGGCAGCAAGGGCATGGCGCGTTCCGATAACTTCTTTCAGAATGCAGTCACAATTGGCAACGAAAAGAACCTGTACCGCGATAAACCCATGCACTTTTTCATGGATCGCTATATTGAATCCTATCGCGGCGAGATCGCTGCCTTCATTCGATCCATTAATGAGGATTTGCCATCGCCTGTCAGCGGCGCAGATGGACGCGCTCCGGTAGTGATCGCCCGCGCTGCTCTGCAAAGTCTGCGTGAGAATCGTCCGGTAAAAATCGACTAGCCGGATTCAGGCTGTCGGTTTTGTCACACCGACAGCACCTTCGACGTAATTGTGAAGAACCCAACGCACACGGAGGTTTTTGGATATAATAAGCGCGTCAATCGCTTTTCAAATTCATAATCAGGTGCATATGAGCCTCACGCGCGAACAAGTGGAATATATCGCAGAGTTGGCGAAGCTGGAACTTACCGAAGCGGAATTGAATCGTTATACCCAACAGCTTTCGGCAGTTCTGGATTATGCCAGCGCTCTTCAAAAGATCGATACCGAAAACATCCCGCCGACAGCCTCCGTTTTGCCGCTTTCCAGCGTCATGCGTGAGGACGAAATACGCCCATCGTTGCCAAAGGATAAAGTCACCCTCAACGCGCCGGATGCTATCGAAGGTCAGTTCCGCGTTGATGCTGTGCTGGACACCGAATAAATTTTAAAGGGGTGTATTATGTCTCGCGTGCTGTTGATCGATTCCGATCCCTCCTCGGCGATCCTGCTCGAACCGCCAATGAAGGAGTTCAACCTGAGTTTGCAGGCGACTTCCAGCGGCGAAGAAGGCTTAAATGCCGCGTGGGAACGTACCCCGACCCTGATCCTTCTGGCGCTGGATTTATCGGATGGTGACGGTCTGGAAGCCCTGAAAATCCTTCGCTCCCGGACGCGCACTGCGCATATCCCGGTAATCGTACTTGGTTCGCGCCATCACGCCGCACGGCAGAACGAAGTGTTGCAATCCGGGGCAGATGATTTCATTACCAAACCCTTCGACATTGATATTCTCGGTCTGCGGATTCGCAACAACGTACAACGTGCCATGCGCGAAGGACTCAATAACCCGCAAACAGGATTGCCTACCGGGAAACTGTTGCAGGAGCGCATCCGCGAACTTGCAGACGATTTTGGCTGGTACAAGATCGATCTCGAAATCGAGAATTTCGGGTCGTTCAAGGAAGCCTATGGGTTTATGACCGGGCAGGAAGTGATTAACTTCACGGCAAGCGTTCTGTTTGATTGCGTACACGCGGCAGGCACGCCGGACGATTTCATTGGTCAGCGCTCCGATACCGAATATGTCGTGATTACCGATTTGGGACATGGCCCCGGATTATTGGAACTCCTGAGCGCGCGATTCAATGAAGGTGTACAATCTTTCTATAACTTCGTGGAGCGCGAACAGGGCTTTATCGAACTCGATGACGGTAATGGCGGACGTGCGCAGCATCCTCTCATGAGAGCGCGCATCAAAGTACAGGAAGGCGAAGAGGAATAGCGCCCGATTATGATCGGTCAAACTCTCGGTCAATACGAACTCATTGAAGAAGTCGGGCGCGGCGGGATGGCAGCGGTCTATCGCGCACGCCAGAAAAATATGAATCGCTTCGTCGCGGTCAAAGTCATTTTTCGCTCGATTGCAGCCGATTCAAAAGCGCTGGATCGCTTCAAGCGTGAAGCCGAAGTCGTTGCACAGCTTGAACATCCCCATATTTTGCCCGTATACGACTACAACGGGGAAAATGACCCACCTTACATCGTCATGCGCTATCTGCCGACAGGAACGCTGCGCGATGTCATGCTGCGCGACCAGCTTCCCGCACCTGAGGTTTCATTTCTGCTCGGCCAGATTGCCTCTGCGCTGGATTACGCCCATAAAAAAGGGATTGTACACCGGGATATTAAGCCATCGAACATCATGATCGATGGCGAAGGCAATGCCTTCCTGACCGATTTCGGCATCGCGCGCATGGTGGAAGGGTCGCAAGGACTGACTGCCACCGGGATCACCGTCGGAACACCGGGCTATATGGCTCCCGAACAGGGCATGGGCAACGCGATTGATGCCCGTGCCGATGTATATGCTCTCGGTGTGATGGTCTACGAAATGCTCACCGGGCAAATGCCATTTAGCGGCGAAACGCCGATGGCAGTGATCCTCAAGCATATCAGCGAACCAGCACCAAATATTATTGAAGCCAATCCCAATCTGCCCGCTGCTGTTGGTGCAGTGATACAGCGGGCGATGGCGAAAAATGCGCAGGATCGTTATCCAACAGCGGGGGAATTTGCGCGTGCGTTCCAATCCGCGTTGGGTGCAAATGAAGCTATCGCACCGAGCAAATTGCAGGAAGTCGCCGCCAAGACCATTTTAGAGTTGCAGGCTGCACGTGCAGCGGCGGCGACGGGGCAAACAGGTGGAAAATCCGGCGGGCCGACGGCTCCCGGCGCAGGTGGGCCACCATCTACACCTATCACCAGCGGCACGCAAACCGGACAGGTCGCCAAAGGCGCGGCAATGGGTGCGGGCGTCGTGATTGCACTGGTTGTGCTGGTCGGGTTAGGCGCATTTTTGGGGCTGCAAGTCGTTAATTCCAATAACTCGAACGCCACCAATACAGCGGTAGCAAATGAAAATTCGACGCTTGTTGCGTTCAATGCGAGCAGCACTGCATTGGCGAATGCTGCAATTCCGAATACCCAAACTCAAATTGCCATTCATTCGACAAGCACTCAAGAGGCACGCAATCTACAAACAAAAGAAGCTCAGGCCACGCCAGCCACTGCTAAAGCAACCAATCTGCCGGACAAACCAACTCTGACTTGGACGCCTGTACCAACCAATACGCCTGTACCGACGTTTACGCCACTGCCAACATATACACCGCTGCCAACCTATACATTGTTCCCGTCGGCAACGCCTTCGCATACCCCGTTGCCAACCAACACACCATTACCCCCGACAAAGACAGCAACGCACACGAATACGCCATTGCCGACAGCGACGCCGACCATCACGCCAACATTCACAAATACGCCACTGCCAACGGCAACTTTTACCTTTACACCAATTCCACCGACACCGACGCCTATTGTGATCGTAATCACCAATACGCCTGCCCCTGTGGAACCAACGCAAATAGCGCCAGTTATGCCGACACAAGCCCCCGTTCCAACCGCAGTAGCCGTGCTAGCACCCGGTGCATTGCCCTATGTGGTGGATTACGAATCGCCCGATTCGATCAAGCTGTATGATTACGATGCGACAGCGTGGAAATTGCTCCCCGATTCGGGCAATACAGCGCTGGTCGGGACAGGTGGACAGCAAAAGCCGCTGGTTGTGCTAGGCAAAGGCAACCCGGATTGGCGCGATGCCGATAACCGCAATCTGCTCATGACCGTCAGTGTCAATTTGCTGGGTGATGCAAGTATCGCACGCATTATCATCCGCCACAGCGATAAGGGGTATTATGCGCTTGAAATCAGCCCCGGCGTCCTGAACGCCTCACGTGGATCAGGGGCAGTTGTAGCTACCGGAACAGAAAAAGCCCTTCAGAATGGACGTGTTACCGGACTTTCGATACGTTCCAGAGAATTCAACACGTTCCTTATCTGGGCAGACGACAACCGCGTTTACGTCTATCTGGAAAACAAGCTGGTGTTGCAGGCGCGTGACCAATCTTCCGATTTGCTCCCCGGCGGCAATATCCTCTTCCTGACACGCAATGCAGGTGCAAATTTTGGGGTGTCCTTCGATAACGTCAAAGTGCAACGTCCATCAGTGCCAAGCCAGCATTTCGCGCTTGCCAATTGGCCTGCAACATGGGATCGTTCCAACACCACAGACGCAACGCTTGGTGGAACTGATCCGAAGTATGCTGAAGTCATAGCCGGTTATGTTATTCCAAAGACTGGCCCATTGACCGATTTCCTGATGACCACACGCTTGTACAACCAGGAAGGCGGGTTCGATATTCGGCTCCGCGAAAGCGAGAGTGGGTATTACCTTGCCCGCTTTGAGAGTGGCAACATGACGCTCTATAACGTCGATAAGGATGGCAAAGAGCGCCCGATCAACGTCTTCCAGAACTTCTATAACCGGGGATTTTTTCAGGAATATACTTTCGAGTTCGTCGGAGATCGTGTAACCATCATCAGCGGGCGTACCAACTGGTCGCAGGTCATCAAGGATGGGCCGAAAATCGGGACAATCCGCTTCGCAATCAATCGCCCCAAAGATGGCGTTCGTATCACCGATTTCCTCGTTGCGGAAACGGCGCGTTCTGCCAGCGAGTCCGCTGCATGGGCGTTCGACAAAATCGCCACTGTCGAAGGACGCACGCCTGCCCAGTTGCTCACCGAGTATTACGATTATTTCATTGATCAGTATGCCAAGAAGGACTGGTGGGAAGGCGGCGCAAGCGCTCCCGGCAAGCCAATGTTCGATAAGACTGTCGGGCGTGATCACCAACAATATCTGCAACTCTCGTATAAGGCTGGTGAATCGTTCCGTGTATTCCGTTCCGTTCCCGGCGAATTTCTCCTGTTTGGCTCAGGGTCAGATAAGACACGTTTCTTCGATGCGACTGATGTATATCTGCGCGTCAATACACGCATCGAAGGTACAGGTACGGCATATATTCAGGTGCGCACCAACAAAACAGTAGGGGGTGGCACATTGAGTGGCTACCAACTGGCACTCACCCGTCACGGGGATGGTTCATATACTGTTGTGGCGGCAGAGGTGGATAGTACCGGCAGTCGCACGGAATATTATAATGGTGTGTTGCCCGGTGCGGGTGACGAGGCTGAATACAACTCTCTGCTCATTGTGACCTATCAGGATAAGGTGGCTTTCTTTGTCAACGGGCGTTTCGTCGTTGCACAGGAAAACATCTCCATTCTGGGCGGAACAGTGGCGCTCGGCGTGACCGAGAACAGCACCGCACGCTTCGATAATTTTCAGCTACGGGATGTCTCGCCAGAGACACGCTAAATGCTTTCATGTTCTGCCACTGCGCTGTGGGGTGGCAGAACATTCTCCTCATAAATCACAATGAAAATCGTTGTATCTCTTTACCTGTTTTGGTATCCCACCGCCTGACTGTTCCATCCCAACTCCCCGTCAATATTTGATTACCATCGGGTGAAAATACAACGCTAATTACCTGTTGGGTATGACCTTCGTAGCGTTGCAGAATTTGCCCCGTATTGCTATCGAGCGTAACGACCTGATTTCCAAATATTGTCACCAGAGTGCGACCATCATGAGAAATATCTCCGGGAGTACAGCCGTCTTCAGAGGTTCTATCATGCAACGATGCGATTTTGCTGTTCACAATATCCCATTGATAAATCCCGAATTCATCCCAGATATAGTAGAGATCAGTATTTCGAGATTGAAGAACCTTGAAGCAATTGTCGCTGGAAAGGGCTTTCGTTTCCTGAACAATATTCCCTGTCGCAACGTCTCTTAACTGAAATCTTCCACAATCTGCAATCGCAAGAGCCTGATTGTTAGCACTAAACGTAACTACAGGAACAATATAACCTGAGAAAGAATGAATTTTTGAGAGATTCGATAGTTGCCATATTTGAATTTCATTTTCAAATACAACTGATACAAGACGGGAATCCGGCGAGATTTCTGCTCCAGTCAATTCATCGAATCATCAAATTTGATTTCATTTTGCTGAACAGCTACCCCCTCTTTTATAGTCCACACGTCGAGAATACTGCCTCTATCGGCGCAAATTATATATTGACCATCCAACGAACAGATCAAACTGACTACGCCTTCTCCATTAAGTGTAAATGATTGTTTCTTACGACCACTTTCTACATCCCATATGACCAGATAGTCATTGTTTTCGTCACTGTTCAATGTGACTATATGCGAACCGTCCCGAAGATATGCCACATAACACACTTGAAGCAATTTACAGACCTGTCTTTCTGAAAAGGGCTTTGCGACGCGCAACATGGATAGAAAAGGATGCGTTTGCGACGCTTGTCAGTTGCACTTGCCTTCAAGAAGATTATAGAGTTATTTCGCTCGCGCCGCGTGCTTGATACGTCTCTGCGGAAAATAATATTTGTGTTGCGGCTTTACCGAATCCGCTTTGATAATCAACCCGTTTTGTCGTAAAATAGAATGTTCTCGAACGTTTGTTTATACAATCGGAGAGCAACAATGCGATACGGCTTTGTGTTACCAGGTGGAGACGCACGCACCGCAGCGGATATGGCATGGGAAGCGGAAAAAGCGGGCTGGGATGGTTTTTTCGTCTGGGAGCCAATCTGGGGTGTAGATGCGTGGGTCGCCCTGACAGCGGCAGCGATGCGTACCGAACGGATCAAACTGGGGACGATGCTCACTCCGCCTTCGCGGATGCGCCCCTGGAAGCTCGCCAGCGAAACCGCAACGCTCGATAATCTCTCTGGCGGGCGCGTGATTCTGGCGGTTGGCCTCGGCGCGACAGATACCGGGTTTGCTGAATTTGGTGAAGTTACAGATCGTAAAATTCGCGCCGAATTGGTGGATGAGGCGCTGGACATCATTACCGGGCTTTGGAAAGGGCAACCATTCAGCTACGAAGGGAAGCACTATAAAGTCAAGCCATCCCCATTTCCGATTGTTCCTGCGCCACCTGTACAGCAACCACGCATCCCGATTTGGGTAGTCGGCGCATGGCCTAGCGATAAATCCATGTCGCGTGTGGCGCGTTACGATGGGCTACTTCCGCAAGTGATCGATAAGGTGAATGCGTTTCCAGCCGTCCCAACGAACCATGCACGACAGGCAACTCCCGCCGAATTACAAACGATGGTTGAATTTATCAGGAAAAATCGCCCCCCGGATACTCCATTTGAGGTTGTTGTCGAGGGCAAGACGCCCGGTATTGACCCCGCAAAAGGATCATTGATTGTGAAGGAGTGGACAGATGCGGGTGCAACATGGTGGAACGAAACGATGTGGGATGCGTCATTGGACGAAGCGGGAATGAAACAGGTTCGGGAACGTATCCGTCAAGGACCACCACGCCTGTAAAAGAGAGAGTATTAGTCGAATCAGGTGGAACTGGAAGGTGTGCGTACTTTTGAAGCGTGCGCTGCTACAATCGACCTGATCCGATCTACCACCATTTCGATAGCGACCAGATTGCGCCCGCCACGCGGGATGATGATGTGTGCGTAGCGCTTGCTTGGTTCGACAAATTCCAGATGCATGGGGCGCACTGTCGATAGATATTGATTAATCACTGTTTCCGCAGTGCGCCCGCGTTCCTCAATATCGCGCTGCAAGCGACGAATGAAGCGAATATCTGCATCTGCATCGACAAAAATCCGCATGTCGAAGAGATCGCGCAGTTTTGGCTCTGCAAATATCAAAATGCCTTCGACCAGAATAATTGGCTTCGGGTCCATCCGGCGCACTTCTTCCGAACGGCGATGATGTGAAAAATCGTAAACGGGGATGTTTACGGATTCGCCCGCCTGCAAACGTTCGATGTGTTCAATCATCAGAGGGGTATCAAGCGAATCCGGGTGATCGAAATTCGGCCAATTGTCTACCAGCGTCAGTTCGTCCCAGTCTTTGTAGTAATTATCATGGGCAAGGAAAGCAATATCAGTACCGACGCGGGCGCGCAGTTCGCGGGAGACGGTTGTTTTACCAGAGCCTGTGCCGCCCGCTATACCAATGGTGACGGGGCGGGGGCGTGTTTCGCTCACTCGCTCATCCTCTCAGATGCAGAGAAAATACAACAAAACAGCCCACGACGCAATATCGCGGGCTGTCTGAGCCACCTTTGGGATTTGAACCCAAAACCTACCGCTTACGAAGCGGTTGCTCTGCCGTTGAGCTAAGGTGGCGAATTATGGGATAGTGTAGCACAGGCATACCTACGCGACAAGGGCAAATTTTGTACGAGCGTAGCCGAATCGACGGTCTCCCGATTGTCATATCTTTTTTACCGTTGTTTTGCTTCAAACACTACTTAAGTCCTATTTCTGGAATACCCCCCGTTGAAGGTTATAATTATTGGGGTTATAGGAATTGCTTGGCTGAACTTATTCTCATATTTTGTCTCGTAGAGAGTCTCGCAGGTTTTCATAACAAGCTGATTCCTTGCATCAGAAAAATTGCTCAATACATGATAAGGACTGGCGATGCAACTGGCAGACAAGGCAAGAGTCGGCAAGCGATATGTTCTGGAAGCAACAATCGGCGCTGGCGCAATGGGAACTGTTTATCGTGCAACAGATCGCCTGACGGGACACACTGTCGCGCTGAAACGGTTGCAAGCCAATACCTCTCTGATCAATGATCCCGACTATGATGAAACTGCGTATCGAATCTCACTCAGCCATGAATTTCAGACGCTGGCGGGTTTGCGACACCCCAATGTTATTGGCGTTCTGGATTATGGGTTCGATGAAAGGCGTCAACCTTTTTTTACAATGACGCTTCTGGAAAATCCAAAATCGGTTCTGGGCGCAAGTCTCGATGCGTCAGCAGTTGAGAAAATCCGTTTTCTGATTGAAATCCTCCAGGCACTTACGTATGTTCATCATCAGGGTATCCTCCATCGGGATTTGAAACCGGATAATGTGCTGGTCAATGTTGCCGGACAACTCAAAGTGCTGGATTTTGGGGTCGCGCTGACCCAGCCACAGGAAGACACCGATAACTTTGTCGGCACACCCGCCTATATTGCGCCAGAAGTCTGGCGGGGAGACACCCCTACCGCCGCCTCTGATTTGTTTGCGGTGGGCGTGATCGCCTATGAACTGTTTGCCGGGACACATCCATTTTTCAAAGATGATTCATTGAAGGATTATATTCAACGCCTTCTGACGACTTTGCCAGATATGTCGCGCATTACGACAATTACCGTGCCAAAGACGGAGGCAACAAATCCGAATAGGACACAGGCTGATGAAACACTTCCGCACATCTCCGCGCAGACTCGCATACTCCCTAAAACGAATGAACGACTTGTTGATTCCACGCCTGTTGAGCCGAACGCACAACCACAACAAACCCCGTCTGATCAAGAGCAACCAACCGACCTCACCTCGCAACTGAGCAAAATCATTTTCAGGTTGTTGGCAAAAAATCCGCTTGATCGCTATAGCGATGGTCGTCAGGCGATCCGGGATTTGCGCGCAATTATCGGAGAAGCTGATCATGTTGAATCCGATGCTGTGCGGGAAAGTTTTCTACAAGCGGCTAAATTCGTTGGGCGCGACACGGAACTTGATAAACTCATGGTTTCGCTCTCTGAACTCCGCAACAGACGTGGTAGCCTGTGGCTGATCGGCGGGGAAAGCGGCGTCGGAAAATCACGATTGATGGATGAAGTGCGCACTCGCGCTATGGTGCAAGGGGCATTGGTGGTGCGCGGTCAGGCAGTTGCAGAGGGCGGTGCGCCGTACCAACTCTGGCAGGAAACGCTGCAACGACTGTTAATCAGCACAGATGTCGGCAATTCCACTGCAAGTGTCCTCCAACCCATCATTCCAAATATTAGTTTCCTGCTTGGCCGTCCTGTAAATGCGCCTGCGCCGCTGGACGGGGCTGCCGCGCAACAACGTCTGCAACTGGAAATCCGTGATCTCCTCCTGCAAGCCGCCAATCAATCTCCCGATGGTCTTGTAATCCTGCTGGAAGATTTGCAATGGGCAGGAAAAGACCTCGATCTGCTCAAAACGCTTCTGCCGACACTAGCCAGGCAACGTATCATGATTGTCGGCACATATCGTATAGATGAAGACCCCACCCTTCCGCAGAAATTGCCGGGTTCTAACGAGATCACGCTGCAACGGCTGGATAAAGACCAGACGGCACAATTGAGTGCCGCCATGCTCGGCGTCGGCGGGCGTGAACCGCATATCATCGACTTCCTGCAACGGGAAACCGAAGGCAATATCTTCTTTATGATCGAAGTCGTGCGCACGCTTGCAGAAGAAGCAGGACGACTGGATCAGATCAGTCAGATCACGTTGCCGGCCTATGTCTTTGCGAGTGGTATTCAAAAGGTTCTGGAGCGCCGTCTGGAACACCTGACTCCGAAATATCGTCCATTGCTGGAGGCGGCGGCAGTTGCCGGGCGGCAACTGGATATAGGGGTGATCAAGCGTTTGGCGACAGAAGAGGGCATTGCGGATATTGAAGACTGGCTTACCGCGTGTACCAATGCCCTGCTTCTGGAATTTCGGGAAGAGCGATGGCGGTTTGCACACGATAAATTGAGGGAGCATATCCTTTCGAGCCTTTCTTCGGAGCGCCGCCTCAATCTCTATAAACAGGTTGCCGAAACGATTGAGGCCGAATATGCAGCTACTTTGGATCAACATCTGCATACACTCGCCTATCTGTGGGCGCAAACCGAGCATCAGGACAAGGAACTTCATTACAGCCAGCTAGCCGGACGCAAGTCGCTCCAACTGGATGCGTACCCCGATGCAAAACGCTTGCTCACCCGTGCGCTGGAACTTGTGGAGCAGGAAGACCGTGCATCCCATCTCGCCCAAATCGCTGATCTCAATATCGATCTGGGGCGTGTATATGAAAATCTCGCCTCCTTTGACCAGTCAAAACAGCATTTTGAAATAGCCCTGACACTCGCCCAACAGACCAATAACCCGGAACAACGAATTACCGCATTGCTCCGCCTCGGATGGATAGCCATGCGGCAGGGAAACCCGGATCAGGCCAACAAACATAGTGCTGACGCGGTGACTATCGCCACTGAAAGTAACAGTTTACAAGGAATGGCACGCGCGCAATACCTCAACGCTATCACGCACTTTGTAAAAGGTGAATTCGACCAGGCACATAAGCTGGTGGAACAGGCATTGCCAACTGTGCGGTTGGCGCAGGATACTCGCAATGAAGCGGATATTCTCAACGCCTATGGCGCGATTGAAGAACGCCTCGGAAATTTCGACAAAGCCAAACAATTGCTCGGAGAATCCAGCGCTATCGCCGGACGCATCGGATACAAGTCCCTACAGGCCAATGTCGAAGGCAACCTCGGCCATCTGATGTATATTCAAAAGATGTACGCCGAAGCGGAACAACATTTCACCAACGCGCAGACACTCTTTCACGATCTGGGCAATGTCTTTGGCGAAGCGCAGACATTCAACCATCTCGCTGTTATCAAGCTGGCGCATAATAAGGGTATAGAGGCGTTGCCGCTTCTGCAAACATCTCTCCAGTTGAGCAGCAAAATCAACGCAGCAGCGGTGATCCTCAGCGGGCTGGTGGGTATGGCGCGCGTCTGGAATGGCTCCGGGCGTCGTACTGAGGCGGCTGAACTATTGGCTTTCGTGCTGAATCATCCGGCGCAGAAATCGGACGATGAGATCGAAAAGGAAGGCCGTCCGGTCTATGAAACGCTGGAGAAGGAATTGCCAGCCGAAGCGTTCAAGGCTGCCGTCGAAAAGGGACAAAAACGCGAATTGAGCGAAGTCGTTGCCGAAGCCCTCGCGTTCAAACCGTGAGCGCTATGCTTCGCTTTCGCGCTAATCTACACGTCGAGATTGTCCAGCCCGATCTGGTGTTTCTGCTGTCGGAATATACCTATGCGACTCTTCGCGGGCGGTTATATGTATTGATCGCGCCATATCTAAACGATGGAGCGGCGAAGGAACAAATCGCTGCTGCACTCTCTGAGCAGGCAGAAGAGGCCGCTGTCTATAACGCCCTGATTCGTTTACAGGAACGCGGGTACGTAGAAACGATTGTCACTGATCGCATACCCTCGGCGCAGGATGCGTACTTTGAGGGACAAAGCAACGCTCAGGCTCTCAACGGCAAACGGATCGCGTTGCATTGTTATGGGTTGGACGACATCCCGTCGAGTCTGGAAACCTCTCTGCGCGGGATGATAGAGCCACTCGGTATCAATCTATCAGGCGAACAGCCAGACCTGTCAATCGTTCTGGTTCGCGATTACCTTTCATCAATGCTGGAACAGGTCAACCGCACCATGCTTGCATCAGGTCAGCGCTGGTTGCTGGCAAAACCTGTCGGTTCAATAGTCTGGATAGGGCCGCTGTTTGAGCCGGGATACACAGCCTGTTGGCAGTGTCTCGCCCAACGTATTCGATATAACCGCCGCATCGAAGGGTTTATTGAGCAAGCCCTGAACTATACCGAGCCGATTGCGCTTTCGCGTGCTGCACTCCCCTCCACTATCCAAACTGCGCTTGGGTTGGCGGCGACAGCGGCAAGTCGCTGGCTGGCAGGTCAATCATCCGGTTTATCAAATACACTCTTCACACTAGACACACAAACCCTGCAAAGTGAGCGCCACCCTGTTACAAAGCGTCCGCAGTGTCCTGTTTGTGGCAAGGTCGATACACTCCCACCTATAAAGCTCAATAGTCAACCAGACAAGAATTATTCCAGAGAAGCTGCCGCGCAACAGACTCTAGCCGCCTATAAACACCATATTGACCCAATCACCGGAATAGTCCCGGCATTGCAACCTACCCTATCCAATGAAGTGATTTATACCTATACGGCGGGGAATAACACATCGCGCCCCTTGAAATCGTGGGACAATATGCGGCGTAGCCTGCGTAGTCTGAATGTTGGAAAGGGTGTCAGCGAGGCACAGGCGAAGGTAAGCGCACTGTGCGAAGCGTTGGAACGTTATTCCGGGCAATATGAAGGAAGCGAACCCAAACGGCGTGCGACCTATCGTGCGATTGCAGACGAGGCGATTCATCCCGAACGACTGTTACTCTACAGCGATGCTCAGTATGAAAATCGTGTCCCGCTGAATGAACAAAATCCGCCACACCTGAAAATCCCAAACCGATTTGATCCTGATCAGGAAATTGACTGGACGCCTGTCTGGTCGCTTTCCAACGAGCGTACAGTTTGGATTCCCACCGCATATTGCTACTACGGCTACGTTCAACCAGAAGAGGAAATGTTTTGTTACGCGGATTCTAACGGCTGCGCGGCGGGACGTTCGCTGGAAGATGCGATATTACACGGATTTTTGGAACTGGTCGAACGGGATGCGATAGCACTCTGGTGGTATAACAAGATCAGGCGTCCAGCAGTCACATTTTCGCATCCTTATTATGAACAAATGAAGCGTTATTATGCGCTTAAACAACGTGAACTTTGGTTACTTGATCTCACGACAGATTTCCAGATTCCGGCGATGTGTGCGGTTAGTCGTCGCATTGATAAACCTACTGAAGATATTGTGTTGGGTTTCGGTGCGCATTTGTCCTTCGAGACGGCGGTGCTGCGCGCGTTGACGGAACTCAATCAATCCGTCGTACCCATATTAGAGATAGACGCAACCTGTCCTTCGGATTTCGGGTTTGAACTAACATGGTGGCAGACGGCCACCCTCGAAACTGATCCGTACCTATCGCCAGATTCTGCAATTCCGATCACCACTGCCGCAGCTTTTTCTGCACCTGCTTCTGGTGATGTTCTTGAACAAGCAAAATTTTGTCTGGAACGTTCCAAAAGACTCGGCCTTGAGCTATTAGTATTGAACCAGACGCGCCCCGATATTGGGCTGCCTACTGTGCGCGTTATGATGCCCGGTGTTCGACATTTCTGGTCACGTTTTGCGCCGGGTCGCCTCTATAATATTCCGGTACGGCTTGGTTGGCTGGCAAGCCCAATTGCGGAGAATGATCTTAACCCCAAACCGATGTTTTTATAGTTACACACCACGATGGCAAATGTTTGTTACCTGATCAATCTCAAAATATGAAACGTTTAATTGTCAAGGTTTTGTCAAGATTTTTATAATTTGCCCGCGTATAGTACCGAGGTCTTGTTGAATTCACGGTGGGAACTCCGTACTATTACACTCATCTTATTAATTCTTTCCCGAAAGGATACATGAATAATCATGGATGCCAAGCAGGAAATCGTCAAGATTCAGCCAGAAGAGTTGTTGACCGAAGAAGAGTTGCAAAACGTTGTTGGCGGCTGCGGTGGTAACGGCGGTGGCGGCGGCAATGGTGGCGGACACGGCGGCAACGGACATGGCGGTGGTGGACACGGTGGCGGATGGGTTGGTGGCAATTCCTTCTACTTCGGTGGTGGTTGATCCATTTGCATCATAGTTCTCATAAGCACTTTTTTGATGAACCCGGTTAACGCCGGGGTTTTCTTTTGCGATCCATTGGCAAACCCTGATCACAAATCAACAACCCTACAGCCAAATATAAATTTTGTAAATATTTGTTATCTGTGAAATTTCAGTATTGTGAAACGTTTAATTGTTATGATTTTGTAATGGAATTGGGAGCGTTCCCATAAAACGCGCCGAGGCTACTTGACTTCGATCTGGAACATTTCTATTATAGGCTTGTTTGATCATTTCGCCGAAAGGACACATAGGACAAAACATGGACACCAGGAAAGAAATTATCAAGATTCAACCGGAAGAGTTGTTGACCGAGGAAGAGTTGCTTAATGTCGTTGGGGGCGGCGATGGCAACAATGGCGGTGGCAACGGGAACGGCAATGGCGGTGGCAACGGTGGCCCAAACAACCCCGGAACGGGGAATGGCGGAAATGGACCAGGCCATAGTGATCACCATTCGTTCTACTTCGGTGGTGGTTGACCGACTGCTTCCAACACTACTTTTTCTTTAGCACTTTTTGATGAACCCGGTTGATGCCGGGTTTTTTATTAAACAAAGGCTCGTTCCGGTTTGACCGATCAAAAATCCCCTTCTGATGCAGATGTACGCCAGGAACAACAAATAAGGGATGAGTACGCTACGCTTGTACAACTTATCACCTTCAAGGCGTGGATGTTTGCCGCGTTAGGGTTGGGACTGGTTTTATTGGCTATATTTGCCATACTCTGGGCAATCAGCGGAACATAATCAACCTTCTCTATGACCGGGCGTGTCCGAACCGAAACCGTCATCCAATATGAAAATGCCGAATGTGGTGCGGCGGCGTTATGTATCGTCCTGGGATTTCATCATTGTTACATTTCGCTGGAAGAGTTAAGGGTTGCCTGTGGTGTGACACGCGACGGCAGTAATGCGCTCAATATCATCAAAGCCGCGCGCAGTTATGGGATGGAAGCGTTCGGGGTACGCCATGATAGTCTGGACAAATTACAAGCCTTCCCGCAACCTACCATCCTGCATTGGAATCGCAATCATTTTGTTGTGTTCGAGGGGGCAGATGCCAATCGTGTTTATATCAACGATCCAAAAGTCGGCCCGACTACCATCACACACGAAGAATTCAAACGCGCCTTCACCGGGATGGTTCTGGTCTTTCAACCCGGCACGGGCTTTCAGACACGCGGTAAACCGTTCAACGTAACTCAATCACTGCGCGAACGGTTACACGGCGCAGAGCGTCGTTTGCTGGAGATTATCGGGATCAGCCTGCTATTGTTTATCCCCGGTTTTGTGCTGCCTCTGCTGCTGCGTTTCTTTGTAGATGAAATCCTGGGAAAGCGCATTGATTTTATTGGTATGCTCCTGGCGGGCATGGCGTGCGTTTTACTGGCACGGGTTGTGCTTACTATTTTGCAACAGCGTTTTCTGCTGCGGTTGGAAATGGCGCTGGCGTACAATGGCGCAGTTGCATTTTTCGATCACCTGCTAAAGCTGCCGCTTTCATTTTTCGCGCAACGTTTGAGTGGTGATCTGGTATCGCGGGTTCAGTTGAATCATCAGGTAGCGCAATTGCTTTCTGGCGAGATTGCCACTGCGGTACTTGGCATCTTTCTGATGCTGTTTTATGCGATCCTCATGTTCCAGTATGACATTCTCTTGACTGTCATCTGTATCGGGTTCGCGGTACTCAACTTTGGTGTTTTGCAAGTTATATCTGCGCGGCGTCGAGCATTAAATGCCCGTCTCCTACAGGAAACCGCCAGACTGGATGGAACTTCGGTGAATGGGCTGGCGGCGATTGAAAGCATCAAGGCAGCAGGGATGGAATCCAGCTTCTTTGCTCGGTGGGCAGGCCTGCACGCCAGAGTCGTCAATGCGGAGCAGGCGCTTGGATTCCTGTCCCATCTGGCTGGCGCTGCCCCTTATCTGATCGGGCTGACCAATGCGACTATCACCTTGACGTTGGGTGCAGATCGTATCCTCGCCGGAAATCTCAGCGCGGGGGCATTGGTTGCCTTCCAGAGTTTGGCAGCAAGTTTTATGCAACCGATCAGCCAACTCACACAATTAGGCGGTCAGGTGCAGGAAGTTGAAGGTAGCCTGAATCGGCTTGACGATGTACTACAGGCTCCAACAGTCGCAAAAAACCGCCAATTGTCCGAAGTACAAATACCTATCCAGCTTTCTGGCGAACTGACCTTGAGCCAGGTGACGTTTGGCTACAATCCCAACACTTCCCCTTTGATAAAAGAAATCAGCTTTAGCATCGCACCGGGAAAGCAGATCGCGCTGGTTGGTGAATCTGGCAGCGGTAAATCCACCATCGCCAAACTGGTCGCTGGTCTATATCGGGAGTGGTTAGGGGATATTCTTTTTGATGGCATTCCCCGCGCCCGGTTATCGGAAAGCGTGTTTGCGGCCTCTATTGCGATGATCAATCAGGAAATCGCGCTGTTCAGCGGCACAATTCTGGATAATCTGACGCTATGGGACGACACGATCCCGATGGAAGAAGTGATCGCTGCCGCCAAAGATGCCTGCATTCACGATGTGATTATGCAGCGTCCCGACGGTTATCACAGTCTGGTTGATGCAACAGCTGCAAATTTCAGTGGTGGGGAGCGGCAACGCCTCGAACTGGCACGCGCGCTGGTACATAACCCTAAACTCCTGATTCTGGACGAGGCAACGAGCGCCCTGGACGAAGCCACCGAAACGCTCGTCCTGGCGAATATAAGAGCGCGCGGTTGTGCATGTCTGGTGATTGCACATCGCCTGAGCGCCATTCAGCGCTGTGATGAAGTTATCAGTTTGGAGAGGTGCGAGATTGTATGGCGTGGTACGCCTGAGCAATATCTCGCAGCGCAGAATATCATAACGCCGATACCGGACAGGAACGCTGCATCAACCGACGTAACGCTTGAAACGGGGAAAATAGACAGTCCACAGCCTATAGCCTACAGAGATAAAGCGCTCCCGGCAAAACTGTTGAGTGTGTGTGATTTCGTGTTCACTGGAATGAATGCGATCCGGCGTGAATTGGTCACCCTATTCCTTCTGATTGCTATTTTGGCGCTTTTTAATATCCTGCTCCCTCTCGGAACCGGACTCGTATTTGACCAGATTATCCCTGCTAGAAATCGCAGTCGACTTCTCATTTTGGGCGGTGGGTTGCTGGTCGGTGCAGGGCTATCAACTTTGCTCAACTTCATGGGCGGGCTGACGGCCTTACGCATCGAAGGCCGAATAGATAGCGCCTTGCGATCTATGCTTTGGGATCGGTTGTTGCGCCTACCAGCCTCCTTTTTTCGGCGTTATGGGGTGGCAGACCTCGCACAGCGCACGGCGGGCATCAAGCAAATTCGCTCTGCGTTTGCAGATGTGAGTGCGTTTCTGATGATTGCCATATTGGTAGCCATCGTGAATGTGGCAATCATGACTCTGATTGATAGCACGCTGACCACACTGCTGGTTGGCATGACTATAATCTATTTATTTGTGTTGATTATGTTGGGTCAACGCCAGCGTGTTTTCCAGAAACAAACATTGCAGGCAGAAGGCGAACAACGCAATTTTGCGCTTCAAATCCTGAATGGGATTAGTAAGTTGCGTGTCGCAGGCGCAGAACAACGCGCCTTAAAGCTGTGGATCGAACGTTTCCAGCAGCAACAACAGTTTGCAGCAGGCGCGCGCATCGTGCAAGGCAACGCTGCCGCGATCCGGGGAAGTTATCCAGTTCTTGCTTTGATGTTTTTGCTCTATATAGCGGCGACACAGCAACGGCTTTCTATCGGACAATTTCTGATGTTCAACGCTGCATTCCTGCAACTCGTCGGCGCAGCAGCGCAGTTCGGGGAAGCGTTTCTTCGGGGTCAATTGGTATTGCCTGCTCTGGAACGGCTGAACCCGATTTTACAAACGCTCCCGGAAGTCACCGGGCAACACATTATGCCCAAACCGTTACAGGGGCAAATTGAACTCAAAAATGTTTCGTTCCGCTATGGAGACGGCTGGCTTTTTCACAATCTGTCGCTTTCGATAGCGCCAGGTGAAACTGTTGCCTTGATAGGGGCTTCCGGGAGCGGCAAATCGACGCTGCTTCGCCTGTTATTAGGATTCGAGCAACCCGAACACGGCGAGATTTACTATGATGGACAGCCGCTTTCTACCCTGAACGTAGAAGGGCTACGTAGCCAGCTAGGGGTGGTATTGCAAAACGGAATGCTCACGGCTGGCGACATCCTGACTAACATTACCGGCTCAAGAGCGCTGACCATCGACGCAGCCTGGAACGCTGCACGTTTGGCGGCTATTGATGATGATATTCAGCAAATGCCAATGGGTATGAATACTATACTCAACGAGGCTCAATATACGCTTTCCGGTGGGCAGATACAGCGGCTCCTGATTGCCAGAGCGCTAGTAACAAAACCACCTATCATCTTTTTTGATGAGGCGACCAGCGCTCTGGATGAACGACATCAGACAAAAATCATTGAAAACCTGCGCCGAATGAAAATCACACAGGTGATCGTCGCACATCGCCTGAGTACGGTTCAGCACGCAAATCGTATCTACATGCTTGAGAATGGGATTCTACAATTACTTCCAGCAATCAAAAGATAGAGTCAAGTCGCACAGGGTCACTTGATACTGCCGCCTGTCAATCCCCGAACAATAGATTTCTGTGCGAACATAATCAGAATAACTACCGGAATAACCATTGTTACCCCCACTGCCATGATCAGTTCCCAGGGTTTACCCCAGGGGGACGCGCCAGAAAAAACTTCGGTGATCGATACGCTCAGGGTTTTGGATGCAGGGGTTACAGAAAACGCAAGAGGATATAACAGGTTATTCCAGGCATTGATGAAATTGATCAATCCCATCGTTACCAGCCCCGGCGCAGTTACGGGTAGCAGAATACGGAAAATAATTTGCCCGAATGATGCGCCATCAATACGGGCAGCTTCTTCAATTTCATAGGGAACCTGCTTTATAAAAGATACCAGCACCCAAACTGTGAATGGCGTTAATGTACTCCCCAACACAAGCGTCAAGCCTGTAATCGTATCGAGCAGGCGAAGGCTGGAAAGGATGCGATACAGGGGGACAATCGTCCCGACTTCCGGCAGAGCCATCGACAGCACCAATACCCATAGAATAATGCCGCTCCCCGGAAACTGAATCCGCGCGAAACCGTAGGCAGCCAGATAGCTCACCAATAGAGTCAACAACGTCGTGGAAACAGAAAAAACAATCGAATTTCGCAGATAATCAAAGAATGGTATCTGGACAAACAGCGTCTGGAAATTTTGAAAGGTCAGAGAGGGCAGGTAATTCAATGGAACGGTATGAATGTCTGCTCCATTGGCAAACGATGAACGCAGCATCCAGTAGATCGGAATCAATACGATCAAGCTAAACAGGAAAAACGCACCATAGACGCCCGATTGTTTCCAGATTTTAGCCATATTTATCTGTCCCATCAGTAGCTTACATCAACGCGACGATAGAGCCGCAACGCAACAATGCCGATAACCGCCACCAGAATCAACAATACAACGCTGATTGCAGACGAAAAACCGAACTTGAAGAACAATATGCCCTGCCGAAATACCTGTAGTGACAGGACAGAGGTAGCTACACCCGGCCCACCGGAAGTCAGGCCATAGATCAGGTCAAATCCCGATAGTGACCATACAATCCGAAACAACGCCATCGTAATCACCAGCGGCATCACAAGGGGTAGAGTGATCTTTCGGAAGCGCTGCCAGCCATTTGCACCATCCACCTTAGCCGCCTCGTATAAATCCATACCGATTCCTTGCATCCCTGCAAGGAACACAATCCCCATAAATGGCCCATCTTTCCAGACGTGCGCCAAGATCACAGCCAGACGCGCCGCCATTGGTTCGATAAAGACGATCATCTGGTTTCCCGTCAGCAAGTGATACCAATAGGGGATCAACCCAAACTGGTCATCCAGAAGCCAGCGAAAAACATAGCCAGCTACGATAGTGGGGATCGCCCAGGGAATCAAATTGATTGTGCGGGCAAACCATCGTCCCCTAAAAGTGGCATTCAGCAGAAGCGCTATCAATAACCCGACGCCTAGCTCAAGTACAGTTGAGCCAATCACATAAATCAGCGTAAAGCTCAACGCGCCCTGTACGCTGTAATCCTTCGCCATGTCGATGTAATTTTGCAAACCAACATAATCATTGGTTCCATTCCGCAGATTGAGGTTTGTAAAACTCAGCAACACAGTTTGGGTGATTGGATAGGCCGCAGTGAGAAAACGAAGCAAAAACGCCGGAGCAACCAGAATCACAAACAGGAGGTAGCGTCGTCGCTGGTATCTGGAAAGGGTAAATCCAGACAATCCCGGCCTATCAATGGCTAGAGTCGTTTCTGATGACATTTTTCGCATGGGTTGTCCCGGTTGAGCCGGAGCATTCCGATTGCCCCGGCTTGAGGATATTTTTACTTCAGACCCGCGATTTGATCTTTGGCTTGCTTCATGGATTCATCAAGGCTGAGTTGCTTTGTGAGATATGCCGATGCAGTATCTTCCAGGATGGTCAACGCCTCCAGGAATTTCGGGTGGAACGGACGAACCCCGATAACACCTGCATCACTGTACATCTTCAACTGCTTGACCAGCCAGTTATCCTGTGGTGCTGCTGCCAGAACTGATTTACGCGCATTCAGGAACCAGAACCCGACTTTCATTGCTTCAACTGCGACAGTGTTGTCAGCAAGGAACTTCACCAGTTCCTTTGCCTGGGCAAGATTGGGTGATGTCTTGATGATGCCGAATCCCCATGCTGCGGTATATGTGCTACCGACCTTACCCGCTGGCCCGGTGGGTGGAAGCGCAACAACAGCCTTGTCTTCCTTCCACCATTTTTCGTTATCCTTGCCGCGTACTACATCCCCGAAGAAAGGCCACTGCCGCATGAACGCAACTTTATCAGCAATATAATCCCCATTTTGCTGATTGTAGTCTTTTTGCAGAGAGGCGGGATTCATGGTTTTGTTGGTATACATCAAATCGTAGGTATATTGAAGCGCCTGCTTATAGGCATCACCAACTTCAAACGGGTTGCCGCCAGCCTGCAAGGTTGCCCACGCAAGATAAACGTTCAGGAACGCCCCTTTGATCAGCCCGTCTTCGGTTGCCCAGACGCCCTTGCCTTCGTCTGTGAAGACCTTGCCCAGCCCTTTGACATCTTCCCATGTTTTGGGAACCGGGACACCTTTTGAATCAAACCAGTCCTTGCGATACCACCAATAGGGCATTTCCCAGTTATGAATGAGGCGGAAGGTTTCGCCTTTATAGGAACTCCATGTCTTGCTATAGGCCAACATTTCCGGCGAGAAATCATCCCAGACTTCCTTGCTGATGATGTCGTCCAGTCCAGACATATAGCCAGCCTGGGAGAGTGTTGTGGTCAGTTCGTCTTCAAAGTCAATTACATCATAGGGGCTGGTTCCTGCCTGAACAGCACTGGCGATCTTCGTCAGTTCTGTTTCTTTCGTATCAGCCCGCAAAACGATTTCGACTTCGATCCCGGTCTTTTTGGTAAACTCGGTCTTTGCCAGCAAATCAGTCATGTTTTGCTGCGCCCAGTTACCAACCGCAACGCGAACTTTAGCGCCTTTTTGCAAGTTTGGTGCGGCGAATACAGTTGATGCAGCAAGAGGGATATTAGGGATTACAACGGCGGCTGCGGCTGCCCCTTTGAGAAAATCGCGGCGACTGAGTTTTCCATTAACTTGATTATTCGGCATAATTTTCTCCTCAAAAATCTGGCGAGTGGTATTTTTAGTAAAAATCTCGCTCAGATAGAAAACGTTTACTATTTAAACAGAAAACGTTCTCTATGTCAACAAGACCAATCTTGCTAGCAATAAACGGATCTGTATTTTGAAATTGAGCGTAATTGTGAGAAGATAAAGGAAGTCATGGCAACCAGAGATGAGTTCCTTGACACAGAAAACGTTTTCTGATATTTTCTATGAAACGGAATTGTGGTATGGCAGTAACAATAGCGCAGATCGCCAAAGCGTCGGGATTCTCAATCGCCACTGTTTCACGAGTAATTACCAATGACGGCTATCCGGTGAGTGACGCTACTCGCAAGCGCATTCTTGAGGTGGTCGCGGAACTGGGATACAAACCGAATCTTGCGGCTCGCAGTTTACGCACTGATCAGACAAATACTATCGGGATCATTGTAGACGACCTGTTGAGTCCGTTTGTGCCGCCTATCGTCAGGGGAATTCAGGATTATCTGAAACAGTTTGACTATCTAAGCCTGATTGTCAATTCCGACTGGGACCCTAATATTGAGCGAGACGCGATTAATACCTTCGTGAGCCGCCCGGTAGACGGGATCATCTTTGTCGAATATTCGCACGTCGCCAATAATCAGGCGCTTCAGAATTCGCAAAAGCCCTATATCTTCGTACATCGTCTCTTTGGGGCAACAGTCAAAAATTCAGTGACGCCCGATGATTATTTTGGGGCAACGCTGGCTGTAGGCCATTTGCTTTCGTTGGGTCATGAGCGTATCGCCTATATCAATGGGCCGAAGAACTGGCATGTTGCTCAACAACGACTTGCTGGTTATCAGGATACATTGATTGCAAACAAACTGAAACCTGACGCGAGTCTGGTGCAGCCCGGTGATTGGGAATATGAGAGCGGCTATGAGGCTGCGAAAAATCTTCTGATGTTTGACCAACGACCAACGGCCATATTTGCCGCCAATGATCTGATGGCGTTTGGTGCTATCGGTGCAATTCAGGATGCTGGCTTGCGCGTCCCGGAGGATATAGCCGTTGTCGGCTACGATAATCGGGATTTTGCCAGTATTGTGCGTCCGAAAATCACAACGGTCAGTATGCCTGTCTATGAAATGGGGCGCGCAGCAGCGGAGCTTTTGCTCAATCAAATCATGTCTGGCGTACAGAATATTGATGAAATCAAAATAAAAGGTCAACTTTTCATACGGGAAACCTGCGGCGCAAGCGCGTCGCAGCGTACTCAAGATGTTCCGAACAATGCAACTGCGGCGCGTCGCACCCTGCTCCATAAAGACCCGGATAGCTGATCCTGAAACGGAGATTAAATAAAATGAAAACTTTTACACCCGGTGCATATTATTCCCATGCGCGATGGAATACTATCCCTCTGGAAGCGACTTCTCTGACCGACGGGTTTTGGTCAGGCTGGCAGGAACTGAACCGCACCAAAAGTCTACAGCATGGTTACAAAATGCTCGAAGAAGCGGGTAATTTTGATAATTTGCGGTTGGCGGCTGGACTAATCAAAGATAAGAAATTTCGAGGCTTTGTATTCCAGGATTCGGATATTTATAAATGGCTCGAAGCCGTCGGCTATGAACTCCATACTCATCCCAACGCCGCGCTTCGCAAACAGGCGGACGAGGTTATCGATCTGATTGCTGCTGCTCAGGCGGACGATGGTTACATTAATTCCTATATTCAGGTGGTGAACCCGCAAGGCCGCTGGTCGGACATGGATTTTGGGCATGAACTTTATTGCGCTGGTCATTTATTTCAGGGCGCTGTTGCTTATTATCGGGGAACACAAAGCACCAGACTTCTTGAAATTTCCACACGTTTTGCAGATTTACTGGTAAATACTTTTGGAATAAATAAAAAAGAGGCTACCTGCGGACACCCGGAAATCGAAATGGCGCTGGTAGAACTCTATCGCGTCACCGGGAAGGAAAGCTATCTTGTATTAGCGCAATTCCTCGTTGATCAGCGCGGCAAAGGCGTCATGCGCGGGCTTGGCTGGATGAAATCCGAATATCATCAGGATCGGGTTCCGGTACGACAGGCACACACCATTGAAGGTCATGCTGTTCGCGCGATGTACCTGAATGCGGGTGTGACGGATATTTATCTGGAAACGGGCGAACAAACCCTGCTGGATGTCATGAATGATCAATGGCAGGATATGGTCACCACGAAAATATTTGTGACAGGCGGGCTGGGGGCGCGCTACGAGGGCGAGGCCTTCGGGGACTCCTATGAACTTCCTTCGGATCGCTGCTATTGTGAAACGTGCGCTGCTATTGGTAGTTTTATGTGGAACTGGCGAATGCTCCTCGCCACTGGCGAAGGGCGCTTTGCAAGCCTCATGGAACACACTCTCTACAATAGCATTCTGAGCGGTATGGGAAACGATGGCGAGCATTTCTACTACATGAATCCGCTTCTTAGTCGCGGCGGGTATGAACGCAAGCGCTGGCTGGATTGTGCGTGTTGTCCACCCAATCTGATGCGTCTGCTGGCTTCTCTGGGGCAATATTTCGCTACGCACAGCAACGCCGGGGTGCAGGTTCATCAGTACGACAATGCGGTCATTCACGCACCCCTCCCTTCCGGGAATCCGGTAAAGCTGACCATGCAATCCCATTATCCCTGGCATGGGAATGTGAAACTCAGGATTGAAGATACAGATGGCTCAGATTGGCAACTTCTTCTGCGCGTACCTGAATGGACTATTGATCTGGACGTTAGCATCAATGGCAAACGTGTCGATAATCCTGTAATTTCATCTGGTTATCTTGCTTTGGAGCGTGCATGGCAGGCGGGAGACGGTATCGAACTCACGCTGCAAATGACCCCGGAACTGATTGAGGCGAATCCGCGTGTGGACGCTGTGCGCAACAGTGTCGCCATCCAGTATGGCCCGCTTATCTACTGCGTAGAAGCGCATGACCATCCGCACGTTAACCTGATGGACGTTCAGATTGACCCTGCATCTGCTTTACAGACTTTTGAAACCGATAGTGGTACTGTTGGAATCAAAGCATCCGGGTCTGTTCTGAATGCAAAAAACTGGCAGTCTCATTTATATCGACGCCTGCGCGAACGCGATCAATCTTCATCCGACCCGATAACCCTCACGGCAGTTCCCTATTACACCTGGTCTAATCGCGGCGAAAATGCCATGCGAATCTGGATTCCCATCCAAACCTGACGCTAAAAACTTCTGACGCTATCGTTACGTTTGATAGCGTCAGATTCCAAAATGCGAATTTTGATAAGAGAATTTCCAACTTCCTCTAAAATGGCTCTATTTTTTTCTCGATGTTGGGGCGAATCGTCCATTGGTTGCCTCGTTTTTTGCTTGTTCCACTGCCTCTCAAATTTGGCTCACAGAACTATCTTGACGACAATATCTGGTACTGATGGAGGTATTTGTTGCAATGAAACAATCTTCCATCGGGTGAAATCAGGCTTTTGGGAATCCTGGATACGCATTTCATGGCAATTCGCCATACACTCAATTCCGTTCCTCCTGCTATCGACTTTTCACCGTTTTGGCTTCTCAATCCTGATAAATCCAGCGAAACCAGTTCCGGGTATTCTAGTGAATGGAGATGTAACGATGCGAAAACGATTAGCTGTTCTTGCGCTTGTGATGTTGCTGGCCGCGCTTCCTTTGATACCGGGGCGGGCTGCGCCAGCGCTCCCACCGGAAGATGAAGCCAGCGCTCGTTTGAAAGTGCCACAGGGGTTCGCTGTGCGCCTGTATGCCAAAGGATTGAGCGCCCCGCGCCTGATGATTACCCGATCAGATGGCGCATTATACGTTGCCGAACGCGAGGCTGCACAAATCACGCGACTGGAAGATAAAAATGGGGATGGGATTGCCGAACCTGCCACTGTTGCCGCCGATAAACTAAAAGGTGTTCATAATATGGAGTGGTTCGACGGCTGGCTCTATGCCGCCGAAGATTCCCAGGTCACACGCCTGAAGGATGCCGATGGTGATGGGAAGTATGAAATGCGCGAAAAAGTAGTGGAGCTACCTGCGCCGCAACGCCATACATCGCGTACATTGCACTTTGGGCCAGACAAGAAACTTTATGTAACGGCGGGAAGCAGCACCAATATCGGACCAGAAAGCGATCCGCGTCGCGCGGCGATCATGCGCTTCAACCCGGATGGCAGCATTCCCGATGATAATCCTTATGCCAAAGATGCCGATCCATTGCGCCGAACGCTCTATGCCGAAGGGCTGCGCAATGCCGTAGATTTCCTGTTTATGCCCGATGGTCGTCTATGGGCAGATCATAACGGCAGCGATGAAATCAGCGATGATCAACCATCGGAAGAGATCGTTATCCAAATCGAAAAGGGCAAACACTACGGTTGGCCTTATTGCTACACTGCGCCACTGGGTAAAATCCCGCCGGGAACGAAAGATGTGCATGATGAGCGCATTCCTTTCACCGATAAGCTGAAAGACTGTTCCGAATCCACGCCCGCGCTGTTCACCGATCTGGCACACTATGCTCCGCTTGGCATGACCCTCTACAGTTACAAGGGTGAGAATGCGTTCCCGGCTGGATTCACGGGCAATCTCTTTGTTGCCTATCATGGCTCGTGGAATAGCAGTGTCCCGCGTGACTGCCGTGTTCAGATGATTGTCGTTACCGATGGTATGCCGACCTCAAGTGTCCCCTTCCTGACCGGTTTCCGTGACCAAAACGGAAATTGTGGGAATGCGTGGGGGCGTCCGGCAGGGGTTGCTGTCGGCGCAAAGGGCGAACTCTTTGTCAGCGACGATCAAAACGGTAATATCTATCGCATCGTTTACACAGGGGCGGCTCAATAGATACCCATGCAATCAATCGATCATTTGCTTGTCAACGGACGCATTTACACGCTTGATCCGAATCATCCCCAGGTTGATACGGTGGCAATCGCAAATGGTCGAATCGTTGCGGTGGGTGGGCATGAAATACGCTCATTCACCGCGCCCGGCGTCGAGATCACCGATCTTGGCGGTGCGACGGTTATTCCCGGTCTGACTGACGCTCATATTCACTGGGAAGGGACGGCACGCGCCCTGAAAGCCATCGATCTGCTGGACATTCCAAACCGGGAAGCCGCTGTTGAAAAAGTCGCTATCGCCGCGAAACAAGCCAAAACCGGTACATGGTTGACTGGACGCGGTTGGGCGCAATCTATATGGCCTGATGGCAAATTCCCGACTGCTGCCCATTTAGATGTTGTCACACCGAACAATCCGGTATTCCTTCCGGCGCGTAGTGGTCATGCTGCATGGGTGAATACCGTTGCAATGCGTGCCGCCAATCTGGATGCAAACACGCCTGATCCCGAAGGCGGACAAATTCAGCGCGATGAACAGGGTCAACCGACAGGGATTTTGTTTGAAACAGCGATTGGTCTGGTTGCCGATCTAGTGCCGCAACCTACCGCCGAAGAACTGGCGGCGATGATGCTGGATGCACAGGAACTGGCGTGGCGTTCCGGCCTGACCGGGATTCATGATTACGATGATCAGACTTGCTTCGAGGCATTGGAACTTTTGCAGGAACGCGGCCAACTCGGATTGCGCGTTCTGAAAAACATCAATCGGGCATTCATCGACTATGCCCAAGGCTTCCGTTTACGCTTCGGGTTTGGAAATGATTGGCTTCGCGTTGGAGCATTCAAACTCTTTGCGGACGGCGCGTTAGGTAGCCGTACAGCAAGCATGATCGAGCCGTACAGTGGGGAGCCTGAGAATCATGGTATCGTGGTGATCGAGAAGGAAGAAATGGTGGCGCTCGTGGGAAAAGCGTCACGCGCCGGATTACCATCGACTATCCATGCTATCGGAGATCGGGCTGTACACGATGTTCTGGATGTTTTCGAAGTTGCGCGCGCACAGGAAGCTGATCAGGGCATTCCACGCGGCGCACGTCGCCATCGCATCGAGCATGTACAACTCATCCATCCGAAAGATGTATGGCGGCTTGCCGAACTGGACATAATCGCCTCTATGCAACCCATTCATGCCACTTCCGATTATCCAATGGCAGACCGTTACTGGGGCGCACGCAGCGAATATGGGTACAACCCACGCCTCCAGATCGATAGCGGCGCAAGGGTTGCGTTTGGGAGTGATAGCCCGGTAGAGCCGTTCGAGCCACTCAAGGGTATCCATGCGGCTGTGACACGTCGCCGTGCCGATGGTTCGCCCGGTATAGAGGGCTGGTATCCCGGCGCACGCTTGACACTCGATGAAACGCTCCGGGGATATACGCAAGGTGCAGCGTATGCAGCCGGGATGGAAGACCGACTGGGCATGATCAAGCCCGGTTTTCTGGCCGACCTGACCATCATCGATCACGATTTGTACACCATTCCTTCCGATCAGATATTGAATGCCTCCGTCGTTGGTACGATGACAGGCGGAGTTTGGCGCTATCGGACTTTCTGAGTTCGCAGGAATGGAATCATGAAGTACACACGTATATTTGCAATGTTCGGGCTGCTTATCGTTGTCGCATTGTTGACGCTGCCCTTCGGATCAATTCAACCTGTCAGCGCGCAAGCGCCCAGTCAGGGGAGCCGCACACCCGGCGCAATCAACCCGGCGTATCAGCCAACCCCTCCTCCTATTGGTGGTGGTGGAGTAGTCCCCTCTCCAAATGGTGTGTTCTCGAATCTATCGTTCAGTACCGCCTCGGATGGACCTGCGATTGTGAACTTTCCGGCGGGAACGCAAGCGGTTTTTGCGCGCTTCGATTTTGCCAACATTCAGCCCGGAGGGACGCTCACGCGCCAGTGGTATCTGAACGGACAGCCCTATATTACGCGCTCCGAAGCGTGGAATCCAGCCTGGGGTACGAATGGACGCCTGACACACATTTCGATTTACGACTATAACGGAATGCTGCCGAGTGGCTCATATAGCGTCACCATCTTTTTGACTGGTACGAATGTGTATATTTCCGGGAGTTTTGCGGTTGCTGGCGGCGTAGTCTATCCAACGTCTACCCCAAATCCGGTTCCAACCAATGCCTATTTCTATAACCTGACGACCAGCACCAGTTCGGCAGGCGCGGCAATGAGCTACTTCCCGGCGGGGACGCGCGCCGTCTATATTCGCTTCAACTATGCGAACATCCCGATTGGAACCATTCTGCGCCGCGAATGGTACAAGGATGGACAGCTTTTCCGCTCGGCACAAGATGTCTGGAGCAGCTATTGGGGAAGCAATGGACGTCTGACGCACATTTCGCTGTATGACTACACCTATGGGCTGGCGTCTGGCAACTATCGGGTTGTCGTCTCGTTGCCCTACTTCCCGTCAGTGCGCGCCGAAGCCGCCTTTACAATTCAGGCGGGTGTCCCGACAGGCAACTACTTTAGCAACCTGACCTTCAGCACCAGCGTGAACGGCCCCGCCTATAGCTACTTCTACGCCTATACACGCGAAATCTTCGCACGCTGGAGTTACGTGAATGCTCCGTATGGTTCGATACTGGTGCGTCGCTGGTATCGGAATGGCGTCCTGTGGTTAACCCGCCGTGAAGGGTGGTATCGTACCGGTAGCGGTACGGTATACGCTTCCGTCTATGATTATCAGTATGGATTGCTGCCGGGGAACTACTACGTTGAGATCAGCCTTGAGAATGTTCCAAACTCGACGATCACAGGTTCGTTCCGCGTCGGCTGATTAAATCGGGTTGAAGAAGGCGTTGCTCTGTGATTCTTTCACTTCAGTCTTGACAGCTACGCCGACCTGATCAAAGATAGTCTTATCGACTGCGCGCCAACACAAGTATGTGGCGCGCAGTTTTTTATACCCGACGAAAGCTGTCTCCTTGTGGAGGCGGCTTTTTGTTTTAGATGGGAGAGCGTCATGAACGATCACGAGTTTCTACAGGCATTTGAACACACAGCGCTAACGTCATTCACGCACAAGGATCACATTCGCATGGGGTGGCTATATCTGCGCCAGTCTGGAGATGAAGCAGGCATCGGGAAAATACGAAAAGGCCTACAACATCTGGCTATCGCGCATCATATGCCGGATAAATACCATGAGACGATTACCCTGTTCTGGGCAAAATTGGTAAGCTATGCGATAGGTCAATCGTCCACCATCAACGATTTCGAGATGTTCATCGAGCAACATGCCCACTTGCTGGATAAATCACTTCTGATGCGCCACTACAGCCCGGCGACATTGGCGATGGGGCGTTCGGCCTGGATGGAGCCTGATCTGCTCCCGATGCCTCAATAGATTTTACGTGGCAAAATGGCTTCGCGCCCGAAAAGGGTTCGTTTTGCCATTTGCCAGAACGCAAACAATCCCGAATAAATATCACGCCCACGCATACTCAGCGCCCGAACAACCAGACCATGCGCGGGCAGGCTGCTCACTCCCCACAATATTACGCCTGCCTGTTTCCGTTCTACAGCCTGCTGTTGCAATTGAGATTCCAGTGCCATCCATTGACTGGAATCTCTACCGGCATGACAAATATAAAAGGTCGCCATATAGCGATATTTGCCAAGTCGGGTATTAGAATCAAGTGAATGTTGTTTGGGTTCGATGTGCGCTCGTTCGCGTAGAATCAGCCGATTTTCCGCGATAATATCGGTGTGCAATTCCAGCAGATCATAGGCAAACAACTCACCACGCGCCTCTCGCCCCGGTGCAACGACTTCCCACCAGAACAGACCTGCATCCTTCTCAAGGGTAATTTTTGTGTGCTGTTGATATTGTGATCCAGCGAACGGGATCAACATATCTGGTAGATATTCGAGGAAACTTCCCTCGTGTAAGTGGATAGTATTTGTCTGTATTGCTGGCGATACATTTTCCCGGCTGCGATAGATGCGCGTGGCGCTGGTGGTTGTTATCTGTACGCGCGCTTCTGGTCCAGATTCCAGCGCTAGTTCCAGTCGATCCGCACCGAGGACGCCGCCTGAAACGGTATGCAAATGTACCAGCGAGGCCGCATCGGGCAAGTCAAAGGCACGCACTACCTGCAAAGGAGGTCGTTGCTGATTGACGTGCATAACAGTACGCTGTGCTGTGCGTGTAAAAGTGAGATCGAGTTTGCCGTGAACGGATGCCATCGGGTTTAACTTATAAATAGGCGGGTTGTGAGCATCGGATGCCTCATGGATGCCAGATCGATCAGGGGTGTAAAGCTGCATACCTCTTCAAGGGAGCTTTCCTTGCTGGTCTGCACCACTTCGATCAGAGCAGGTTTGAGTTCCCATAGCATCTGGCTGGCTTGCTTCTGACCAAAAGGCATCAAGCGCTGACAGGCAGAATGTAACCCGGCCAGCATTTGATGCAAAAACGCCAGCACGGTTGCATCTTCGTCAATATCAAAGACCTGCCCGGCTAATCCGAACGCAGGGCTATGAAAAACGCCGTATGAACTCGAAAGTGTCAGTGCCTGCCGGATGATCGGAAATTCGCTGTGCATTGCCAGCACCAATTCCAGAAAGCGCCGACCCAATGTCTGGCTGGCGATTCGACTTTCGCGTGCAGGTTTGAAGGCGGCATATTGTTCGTTGATCGAGAGCCATTGCAGTTCAAAATCTGCCTGGTTAACGCTTCGGTATCCGGCTCGGCAAAATATGGCTTCCAGCCTCCCCGCTTCGTGCAAATAGTCACGAAAAAAGGCGAACAGGCGAGGCGGGGAAATATCGCCATCAAAGGCGAGCGTCTCCAGACCGAAGGAATGTGGGGTTGCACCAATCGGCAGAGCGCTATCGGCAAGGTGCAACAGGCGCAGAAGTGGCAGATTATCGATCACAAACAGTTATCCTCATCAGCGAAAATGAGCCTAACCAAAAATGGGGTTTATGCCAACTGGATAAACTCACGAAAGTACCCTCCCGCAAATCGTTTGTGCATAGTGCAAGGGTAAACAAGCCTACAGTTTCGGCAATGTTGCACGGAGACCTGATCGCCTTATCTATAATGCACAAATTAGCCCGGTAATTTGCCGAAAAATTGCATCACAAATTCTGTTACTTTGTATGTGTATCCACTTATAAAAGCCATCTATATTCATTCACATTATTCACTTTTTTCAATCCTGGGGGATGAAAAATGAATTCACGCTCACTGGGCAATTCTGCCCGCCGTTTTATGCGTCTCCTGACTGCCGCTATTGTGCTGGCATTCCTGGCGACCATGCTCCCACGTACCGCACAAGCCCAGGCCGGAACCATCAAGGTCGGCATCCTCCACTCATTGAGCGGCACAATGTCGATCAGTGAAGTCACCGTCAAGGACGCAACCCTGATGGCGATTGAGGAAATCAATGCAGCGGGCGGCGTCCTCGGCAAGAAGATCGAACCAGTTATTGAAGATGGGGCGAGCGATTGGCCGACCTTCGCTGAAAAAGCAAAGAAACTGATTCAGGAAGATAAGGTTGTAGTTGTTTTCGGATGTTGGACAAGCGCCAGCCGCAAGGCAGTAAAGCCCGTTTTCGAGCAATTGAATGGTCTGCTGTTCTACCCGGTACAGTATGAAGGTCTGGAAAACTCCCCGAATATCTTCTATACGGGCGCGACCACCAATCAGCAAATCGTTCCAGCGGTGGAATATCTGCTGAAGAACAACATGAAGAAGATGTTCCTCCTCGGTTCGGACTACGTATTCCCACGTACCTCCAACACGATCATCAAGGAACAACTCAAGGCTGCTGGTGGTGTGACCGCTGGTGAAGAATATGTACCGCTGGGTGGTACGGAATTCAGCACCATCATCGAAAAGATCAAGGCAGCCAAGCCCGATGTCATCTTCAATACGCTCAACGGTGATAGCAACGTTGCTTTCTTCAAACAGGCGAAGGATGCTGGTCTGAAGGTTCAAACGATGTCGGTCAGTATCGCAGAAGAAGAAGTCGGCGGTATCGGTGTCGAAAACATCGAAGGCCATCTTGTTGCGTGGAACTACTATCAGACAACCAAAACCGATGCAAACGACAAGTTTGTGAAGGCATTCAAGGGCAAGTTCGGCGCGAACCGCGTCACGAGCGACCCAATGGAAGCTGGTTATTTCGGCGTCTATCTGTGGGCGGCAGCGGTTGCGAAGGCTGGCGCAACGGATGTAGCAGCGGTCAAGAAGGCTGCTCCGGGCATCTCGTTCGATTCCCCCGGTGGCAAGGTCACAATCGACGGTGAATGGCAGCACGTTTACAAGACAGTTCGTATCGGCAAGATTCGCGCCGACGGTCTTATTGATGAAGTGTTCGCTACTGATGCACCCGTCAAGCCTGATCCATATCTCTGCACCTACGCATGGGCAGGTACATTGCCCAAGCCAACGGGCGGTTGTCCAGTGGCAGCGACGCCAGCGGCAACGGCAACAAAGTAGTGCGCTGATCTGAATTAGCGCGAATTCGGCGGACACGCTTCGCATAAACAGAAGCGTGTCTGTTCGCTGTCATTATACGGAGGGCAACACAGTGACATTTTCAAGCCTTTTTACGCAAGCCTTCAATGGTTTTAGTCTGGGATCGATTCTTTTGCTGGCTGCGCTAGGGCTGGCGTTTTCGTTTGGATTGATGAAAGTGATCAACATGGCACATGGTGAATTCATCATGATCGGCGCATATGTCACTTTCCTGTTCCAGAAATATGTTGCTGTGGCTTTGCGCGGCCCAAATGGACCAAAAGAGGGCATTATTTTTATCCTCTCGATTGCGGCGGCTTTCGTCGTGACAGCGTTCCTCGGCATTTTGCTGGAACGATTCGTGATACGACACCTCTATGGGCGTCCGCTGGATACACTGCTGGCGACATGGGGCGTCGGGTTGATGTTGCAGCAACTGGCGCGTAGTTTGTTCGGTGCGCCGAACGTCCCGGTAACATCCCCGGTATGGCTCAGTGGTGCGTTCGACCTCACCGAAGATATTTCGCTCCCCTATAAGCGTCTATTTATTATCGGGCTGGTGATATTTTGCGTCATTGGCATTTATTTCTATCTGTATCGCACTTCCAACGGACGCCGTATCCGCGCGGTGATGCAGAACCGCGAGATGGCCTCCAGCCTCGGTGTAGCAACGCGCCGTGTGGACGCTTATACCTTCGCGCTTGGAACGGGACTCGCAGGTGTTGCGGGCGCTGCCCTGACCTTGATCGGGCAGATCGGGCCGACGCTTGGCACAAACTATATTGTCGATTCATTTATGGTTGTGGTACTTGGCGGTGTCGGAAGTTTGCCAGGGGTTATCATCGCCGCGCTTTCAATCGGAATTTTGAATACAACTATTGAATTTCAAACAACAGCCACACTCGCAAAGGTGATTGTATTTGCGATGATCATCCTTTTCCTGCAATGGAAACCGTCCGGGCTTGTGGCAATCCGCAGCCGGAATTAGGGAGTTCACTATTATGGCAAAAACAATGAGCCTCGACCCGCGCCGCTTCATCTCCCGATGGGGCATCATCCTGTTGTTCGGCGTGGTATTTCTGATCATCCTTCCACAGACACTCTCCGGGTTCCAGTTGAACCTGATCGGGCGCTTTCTAACCTATGCGATAGTTGCCATCGGACTGGATTTGATCTGGGGCTATACCGGAATGTTGAGCCTCGGTCAGGGGTTGTTCTTCGGGTTGGGTGCATATTGTTTTGCCATGTACCTGAAACTGGAACAATCTGGCGGGAAGATGCCGGAATTTATGCAACTGTACGGTGTGAGCGAATTGCCTGCGCTCTGGCAGCCGTTCAACTCGCCCGTGTTCGCGCTGGCGGCAGCGGTTCTTGTTCCGGTACTGATTGCAACCGTCCTCGGCTATATGGTTTTTCGCAGCCGCATTCAGGATGTTTATTTCTCGATCATCACGCAGGCGCTGACAGCCATCGTCGGATTGCTCCTGATTGGTCAACAGCAATTGATCAACGGCACGAACGGCCTGACCGATCTCGATACGATCTTTGGTTTCAAGCTGAGAGACCCCAATACACAGCTTGGGCTATATCTGATCACGGCGGTGATTCTGGGTATCGTGTTTATCGGTTCACGCTGGCTGATCGAATCGCGTTTCGGCAAATTGCTTGTTGCCCTGCGAGATGATGAAAATCGTGTCCGGTTCGCAGGCTACAACCCCGTCACGCTGAAAGTATTGGTGTTTGCGCTTTCGGCGGGGCTGGCGGGGCTGGCAGGAGCGCTGTTTGTCCCACAGGTTGGGATTATCTCGCCTGCTGCGCTCGGTATTGTCCCTTCGATTGAAATTGTGATCTGGGTTGCTGTCGGTGGGCGTGGATCGCTCATTGGCGCGGTGATCGGCGCTTTGCTGGTCAACCTCGGCAAGAGCAGTATCAGTTCCGCCTATCCCGATATTTGGCAATTGATTATGGGTGCGCTGTTCGTTGGCGTTGTGCTGTTGTTCCCCGCAGGCATCACAGGCTTTATTCGCAATCGGTTTGGTTCTTTCTTCAAAGGTTCAGAAAAAAAGACATCTGAACCAGAGTCCCTAACCCCGTCTGTTACACCAAATTTAACTTAAAGGAGCGTTGATCATGGCTGAGAAAATTCTCGATGTACAGGATGTCCGCGTAAGTTTTGACGGATTCAAAGTGCTGGATGGTCTGAATTTTTCAATTGATCGGGGCGAAATTCGTTTCCTGATCGGGCCAAATGGCGCAGGCAAATCAACGCTGCTGGATATTATCACGGGCAAGACCAAGCCAACCAGCGGGCGCGTCCTCTTCGATGGCAGTCAGGATATACACCGCCACGCCGAATACAAGCGCGTGCGTCAGGGCATCGGACGCAAATTCCAGACGCCTGCTGTTTTCTCCAGCCTGACGGTTTATGAGAACCTCGAAGCTGCGATTGGTTTCAAGTCCCATCTGCCGCGCCTGCTGCAACGGGTAGATACTGCTCAGGAATCAAGAATTGGAACAATTCTGGATACAATCGGATTGAAGGAAAAGGCATATTCCCCGGCGGGTTTGCTCTCGCATGGTCAGAAGCAGTGGCTGGAAATCGGAATGCTGCTGGTACAAGAGCCGAAGTTGATGCTGCTCGATGAACCCGTCGCGGGGATGACACGCCGTGAACGCGATAAGACTGGCGAACTCCTGCACAAGATCGGCAAGGATCGCTCTATTCTCGTTGTTGAACATGATATGCAGTTCGTGCGTCAATTCGCCAGCACGGTGAGCGTCCTGCATTCCGGTAAATTGCTCTGCGAAGGCCCGGTAGAACAAGTACAGGCCGATCCACAGGTGATCGAAGTCTATCTTGGTCGTAAACACCAGCGGGTTGCCTGATCATGCTCAGTCTGAATAACCTTGACGTGTACTATGGCGCAAGCCAAATCCTGTTCGATGTCAGTATAGAGATCAAGCCTGCACAGATCGCCTGTCTGATGGGGCGCAATGGCGTCGGCAAGACAACTCTGCTCAAAACGATCATGGGGACGCTGAAGCCGCGCTCTGGCGAAATTTACTTCAATGCCGAGAATATCACAAAGGAAGCGCCCCATGTTCGCGCGCAAGCCGGAATCGGATATGTGCCGCAGGGTCGCGGTATCTTCCCGCATCTGACTGTATATGAAAACCTGCTGATGGGGTTTGAGGCAGTACCTCGCAAACGGATTGACCAGGAAGAGATCGCAGAAATGTATGCTCTTTTCCCGATCATTCATACCATGCGCAATCGTGTCGCCGGAACGTTGAGTGGTGGTCAGCAGCAGCAGCTAGCGATTGCACGGGCATTGATCCGCAGACCGAAACTCTTGCTGCTGGACGAACCGACAGAAGGTATCCAGCCTTCCATCGTCACGCAAATCGAAGATGTGATCATGTCTATCCGCGAAAGCCGTTCGATGAGCATTCTTCTTGTTGAACAATTTCTGGATTTCGCGCTTGGGGTTGCCGATCACTGCTTCGTGATCGAGAAGGGTAATATCGTCTCCAGTTCAGCCGCTTCTGAAGTTGATCAAAACATCGTTCGGGAATATCTCTCTGTATGACAAACAAAACAGGCACATCAACCGATGCGCCTGTTCATACTCCCATTTTTACCGCGCATCAATAAAATCTACTCGTCATCTTCAGATTTGACCATCTGCTTGATGGTCTTTTCGTGTTTGCGTAATCCATTCAACCGCGCCGAAAAATTATGGATGATTGCCAGTAAATCCTGTGTCATCTCTTCATCTGGTGAAAGGCTTTCGGCATTAATCACCGTGAGCGCTGTGCCATGCCCTTCGCAGAACTGCTCAAACCAGTCATAGCCAAAGCGCACCAGCCGATCCTTATGAGCGACGACGATTTCACCGATTTCGCCTTTTTCGACCCGCTTCATCAGCTTTACAAACTGCTTGCGCTTGAAATTCAGACCACTGCCAATATCTTCTATCCACTCACTGACGATGCGCCCGGAGGCAATACAAAACTGTTCCAGCGCGGCTTTCTGGCTTTTCAGTTCCTGTGCCTGTCCCGCGCTGGAAACGCGACAATAGGCGATCACAGTGCGTCCCGGCGGAGGAATTCCCATCAGTTCATGATATTGCTGCTGGGTATAGTAGCGCCGATTGGTGGGTGTCCGATGCGCGTGCAGGATGCCTTCACGCTCCCAACGGCGCAAGGTTTGTGTAGTGCGTCCAACCAGTTTTGCAAATTCGCGTGGTGAATAGATTTTCATGATCATATATTACCATGTTTGATCATGTTTTTTCAATATTTGCGCATCGAAAATTCCTAAATAGTGTTATACTGTCCGTGCATTATTTTAGCGAGGGAGTCGCCCAGCATGGCAGACCTATTTGAAAAATTCAAGTCCTTTACCATTGTTGAAGAGGCACGGGAGGCCGGGATTTACCCGTATTTCCGCGCGCTGCAACATTCGGAAGGTACAACCGCCACGTTCGAGGGGCGCGAAGTGATTATGATCGGCTCGAACAACTATCTGGGCCTCACCACACATCCCAAAGTTCGTGAAGCCGCGATCAAGGCTATCGAAGTTTATGGCACAAGCTGCACAGGCAGCCGCTTTTTGAATGGCACACTCGAACTCCACATTGAACTGGAACGCAAGCTGGCAGAATATTTTCGTGCAGAAGCGTCGCTGACATTTACAACAGGCTATCAGGCGAATGTTGGAACGATTTCCGCGCTGGTTGGCAAAGGCGATTACGTCATTTGCGATAAGGAAGACCACGCCAGTATTGTTGATGGTTGCCTGATGTGCTATGGCGAAATGCGCCGTTTTACACATAACGATTACAGCAGCCTCGAAAATGTGCTTTCACGTATCCCGGACAGTGCCGGGAAGCTGGTTGTTGTCGATGGCGTCTACAGTATGGGTGGTGATATTGCCCCGCTGCCGGATTTGATCGCAATCGCCAAGAAGTATGGCGCGCGTATCATGGTTGATGATGCCCATAGCGTTGGCGTACTCGGTCACGGACGGGGTACAGCGGCACATTTTGGCGTCGAAGATCAGGTCGATGTAGTGATGGGTACATTCAGCAAGAGTTTTGCATCTGTAGGTGGGTTCATCTATGGTAAGGCTGATACGCTGGATTACATTCAGCACCATGCCCGCCCCCTCATTTTCAGCGCCAGCCTGCCCCCCGCCAACGCCGCAACCGTCCTGGCGTGTCTGGAAATCCTGCAAAAAGAACCAGAGATTGTGGATCGGCTGTGGGACAATGCGAACTACATGCGTGCTGGCCTAAAGACGCTTGGATATAACATTGGGCGCTCCAATACACCCATCATTCCGCTGATCATCGGGGATGATATGCGTACCGGGCTGGCGTGGCGTGCGCTGATCGAAGGCGGCGTTTATACCAACCCTGTGGTTGCTCCTGGCGTCCCAAGCGGATCGAGCCTGCTTCGCACCAGTTACACCGCTACACATCAGAGACATCATCTGGATCGCGCGCTCGAAGTGCTGGAAGTAGTCGGACACAATCTGGATTTGATCCCCGGTGGCAACAGCCTCTTGAAAGCGCCTATCAAGGAAACTGCTGCCAACATCGGCTAGTAGAAATTTGGCACAGGGCGGAACGATCCGCCCTTTTTGTTTACCTTGTTTGCCTCAGTCACCGGAATTTCTCTCACTCGTTTGAGTGCTGAAACCACCAGTCCCATTGAGTAGAGTAGTTGTTGGTTGAACAGGGGTAATCCACTTGCCTGCTATGGGTAGCGCATTTGCAGGACCAAATACAAAGACCATATCTGTCCCCGCAGCCGCATTTGCTGAATGCAGCATAAATGAACCAGTGTTACTCAGGTATCCCGGCGTACTTATCCCGTCACCGTTCCAATCGCCAAACAAGGGCGTTCCACTGCTGGTTGACCAGACAAAACTGAGATCGCCGAATGTTATTCCATTCGGTTGGCTGTTATTCGTGAGGAACCACGTCTGGTTGCTCGGACGATAAACGCCGATGCTATCGAATCCGTTCCCATCAAAATCACCGCTAACCCCTTGATCGCCGGGATTGCCGAAGATAGCGAAAAAATCGCTGAATCCTGTGGTCAGGTCTTTCTTCTGATAGAGAATCCCGTTGCTATTACGATAGACACCAACGCCATCATGATTCATATCGCTCGTCCAGCGCCCTGCAATGGGGGCATCGCCGGGGTTGCCAAATGTCAGCGTATAGGCGACAGAAGGGGAAGTATTGGAATTGCTCAGGGAATAAACGCCTGCGCTGCTGCGATACACGCCGATAGTATCCACACTATCGCCATTCCAGTCTCCAGCGACAGGCAGATCGCCCACCGCGCCAAACGACGCTGTAATATCGGCAGTTCCGGCATTATTGGAATTACGCAAACTCCAGACCCCATCCTTGAAGACGCCAATGGTATCCGTGCGTATCGGAACAGGGGTATTCGTCCGGGTTGGGGTAGGCGAAGCTGTCGCGGTTGCTGTCGCCGTGCCGAGAGTTGTCCGGGTTTTGCTTTTCATCCAATCCCAGATAGTTGGATAGGTGGCAGAATTGGCATTAGTTGATTGGACGTTGCTATAAGTCAGATTGTTGCTATACGCTTTTGCCCATCCACCATGTCCACTATCGTTATAGACAGTGTAGAGCGGTGGATATATCGGGGTGTTGTTCTGTAACCCATCGCGTAACCCCGTGAAACATCCGGTTGCATCATTGAAATTCTGGAATAGCCACGATGCGGTTTTGCCCATATAGTTGTAATCTGCATTGCTAATCCCGATAGTGCCTACACACACATAAGCTACTGTCGAGAACGTCGCCAGACGAGAGGCTTTGACCTTCGCATAGAGGATTGTTCGCCCGGAGCCACCACTCAACCCCGTAATGTGGACTTTATTATCGTCAATCCGATTTGGGTAAAGGGTCTGGACGTGTTCAATAATTTTGTCGTTCCAGCCCATATTCCATGCGATCCAGGGGTCGCCATCGGAACGCACAAAATCCAATTGTGGCGATATGACAACCATATTCGGGTCAAACACGCGATCATTGAAATATTGCGAAGGCGTTCCATTGGCGTCGGGTTGCAAAAGTAAATGCGGATCAGTCCCCTTTTGACCGTCCCCGTGATGGAAGACAACCAACGGATATTGACTGCTATTGGAGCAGAAGCCGGTAGGAATGTGCAGCCATGCCCGAAATGTGCTGTTATCGTAGTTAAATGTGCTGAGGTATTGACCCTCGGTGCAGGAAACCGCCGGGTTTGGCATGACGGTAACTTTTACATCCGCGTATCCTGTCGCGCCAGAGTTATTGGTTGCCGTGAGGCGAAAGCCATAGCCCCCCATAATCAGGTTGCTCAGGCTCAGATTTTGAGTATTGGCATTCGTCATCACAACAGACGACGAGCCATATCGCCGTGTCCATTGATAGGAGACAATCGTTCCGGCGCTGTCGGTAGCAGAACCATTCAAGGTCAGCACTGTTTGAGGAAGGCTAATGGTCTGATTTGATCCGGGATTGACCACAGGTACGAAATTCGGGATTACCGCAATTGCCGATTCTTGTGCCTGTGCTTTTTGTATCGAAGTAGAAAGGAGCAAAAGCAGGAAAACAACACAATATCGTTTGATTATTTTGAGACTCATTTTTCACCAGAGTGAGACGAAAATGCGCAAGGTTGGCAATTATCAGGGTCACTCTATTTTGTGACAATGGGAATCCATGGCTTGTGCAAAACGCACTATAACATAGTAACAATAACTAATTTACTAGATTTGGGAAAATCCGATAGCGTTAGGCTATTCACTCTTGAGGAGATCGACTTGCACCCCGGCACGTCTGAAATGGGCAACCAATTCGGGGGGCGCTTTGCTGGTCGTGATAATCCGGGTAATCGCATCTGCCCCCATCACGGTGTAAGGGGCAAGCCTTCCCCACTTGCTGCTATCTGCCACAACCACCCGTTGTAGACAACGCTCGACCATCGCTTGCTTGATGATCACTTCGTCGGGATCAACATCCCCGACGCCGCTTAATTCGGAGAGGCCAACCGCACCGATAAACCCAATATTCAAATTGATGGTGGGGAGCAGTTCGCGGCGTCCTACCAATGAGATAGCATCCCGGCGCAGGCGTCCACCGGGCATAAGCACCTGTATATGTGGACTATCCAGCAGACTTTGGGCGATATACAAGCTGTTGGTGACGATGGTTAGTTCAGTGAAATTCTTGAGGAAGGGGATAATCGCTGCTGCGGTTGTACTGGCATCCAGCGCGATGCTGAATCCATTTTCGACGAGTTGCGCGGCGGCGGCTCCGATCAGGTCTTTTTCCCGGCTATTTTGCGCCAGCCGTACATGAAATGACAGTTCCGGGACAGTCTGCACGCTTCCGCGTCGGATCGCGCCGCCATAGGTTCGTTTGAGCAGTCCAGCCTGTTCCAGCGCGCGTAAATCCTGACGGATAGTGACCGTACTCACACCCATCTCTTCGCTCAGTGTGTTAACAGATACGCGCCCGTCCTGTTCGAGGCGGCTCAAAATCGCGTTGCGGCGTTCTTCGACGAACTGCATATTCGACATGCCAGACTGCCTTTTGGTTATAAGGGGAGCGCTCCACTGATCAAGCCTTATTTAGAGGCGGTGGCTGCCATCGTCGCTACAGCAGGTGGCGCAACGTGTTTGTCGATATTATCCTTGTTGAACTTCGTGAACGGCCCCATGAGGATAAACAGGCCACCGTCATCGCCCTTCTGAATGGTATATTTGCCCATCCGTCCGGCAACGAAGCTATCGCCCGCCTGACCCTTGATTGCACCAGTCGCCAGCGCGTAGCCGGTGTAATAGGTCAGATAGCCGAGGTCTTTGAAGCTCCACAGGGCGAATTCTGGCGCGCAACCATTCTTGGTATAGGCGACCATATCGCTCGGCAGTCCCAAACCGCTGATTTTAACTTTATCACATAGCTTGCCATCTTGCAGCGCTTTTGCACCAGCAGCAATACCAACAGTCGTCGGAGCCATGATCAGTTGCAGGTCGGGATATTTGTCAACCAGTCCCTGCGCTTCGGTGTAACTCTTGTCGGGATCATCATTGCCATAGACCACATCAACGAGGTTCAGTTTGGCATACTTCGCATCCTTCTTGAGTGTATCTTTTAGCGAGGCGATCCATGCGTTCTGGTTGGCAGCATCGGCAGTTGCCGAAAGAACCGCGAACTTACCGCCGTTTGGCCCCAGAATGTTGAGCGCCATATCTGCCATGACTGCGCCAGCCGTCGAGAAATCTACTTGTGCGATGAATACATCACGGCCATCGGGCGCTGGCGGTGAATCCCAGCCAACTACCTTGATATTCTTGCCGCGTGCATCCTTGAGCGCCGGGACAACGGCATCCTTATCATTGGCAGAGATGGCGACCACATTCACGCCCTGGGTTGTGGCGCTTTTGATGAACTCGATCTGCTGTTGGACGTCGGCTTTATCTGGCCCGACGAACTGGTATTTGCCAGCACTCTTGAGTTCGGCAGCGGCTTCCTGTGCGCCGGAGTCGGCTTCCTTGAAGACGGGATTCCCGACATTCTTGGGGAGCAGCGTAAAGTTGACATTCTGTCCCGGCTTGACAGTTACAGCGTCCGCTGCGGGTGTCGCATTCTGGGCATAGGTATTGCGCGGTGAGCCAGTCGAAGCTGTCGTCAGCGCAACCAGCAAAATCACACAAACGAATAGAGTAATCTTCTTCTGCACAGTATTTTTCCTCATTTTACAAAATATCACTTGGTCGAACCAACGGTAGGCGATGTGTTAACCTCCTCTTTTTTGAGAGAAACAGGCACAGGTCTCGCTCGACGCCACCAATCACGGGCATCGTGAAACAGATTAGGGAGTAGTAACGACAGGATCAGCAATCCACCGATGACGCTTGTTTGAATCGTGCCATGAATGTTTGCCAGCGTCATCCCATTACGTAAGGTAAGTACAATCAATACCGATAAACCAACACCCGTGAGCGTCCCGGAGCCGCCAAAAATACTGACGCCGCCAAGAACAACCATTGTGATGACATCCAACTCGAAGCCTTCGGCGACATTCGCGCGCACTGTGCCGACTCTGGCAGCATAAACTAGTCCCGCCAGCGCCGCAATCAGCCCGGACATCACATAAAGCGTGAGTTTGTTGCGGCGAACGTGAATACCGGAAAAAAGTGCTGCTTCCTTGTTATTGCCTATAGCGAATATATAACGCCCAAACACGGTGTAATGCAGCAGCACCAGAAAAAACAGGAATAAGACAGCGAATAAAACCAGTGTCAGCGGAAAAGGCAAACCAGGGATATTGGATTGTCCCAATGCGCTGAACCATTCCGGGAAGTTTGTAACCGATTTCTCTTCCAGAATGACATATCCCAATCCGCGATACCCAATCAACCCTGCCAATGTCACAGCGAGAGATGGCAAGCCGAAATAGGCAATCCACATTCCGTTAAACGCACCGCAGAGCGCCCCGACGCCCAGTGTGAAGAACGCCGCAACAGGCAAAGGGACACCAGCACGATAGAACCAGCCAAACAATGTTGCGCATAATCCCATCACTGCCGCAATCGAGAGGTCAATTTCTCCGTTGATGATGATCAGCGTCATGACCAACGCCATGATCGCCTTTTCGATGGAGAGTTGAAAAACATTGACGAGGTTATCTACCCCTAAAAAGAATGGCGATAGCTGGACATTGACAAACACCACGCCCACAAAGATGACCAATAACAGCGCTTCGCGGTTTCGCAACCGGGATGACATTCTGGATAGCTTCATGGTGCGCTCCTGCGGTCAGAATCCAGTTTGGCGCGATTTTGCATCTTTGTGATCGAATCACGGAGACGAGCCAGAAGTACGCCATCGCTGGCGATTGCAAGCAGGATTGCGCCGCCTTCCGCCGCCTGTTTCCAAAATTCGCTGATGCGAATCCGAATCAGGCCGTATTCCAGCGTGCCGACCAGAACCGCGCCAAGCAACGTGCCAAAGACGCGCCCGGACCCGCCAAAAATATTGACACCGCCGAGTACCACCGCTGCTACAGTTTGTAATTCCAATCCCTGACCCGATACAGAGGTAATCGTGCCGATTTTGGCAAGATACATAAAGCCGCCAAGCCCTGCCAGCATCCCGCATAATACATAAGCAGTCAGAATCAACCGTCGTGCTGGAATCCCGCTGGAACGTGCGGTGTCGGGATCAGAACCAACAGCGTACAAACGTCTGCCTATCGGAAGGTACGTCAGCGCCAACTGGAAAATGAATACAACCACCAACGCCAGCGCAACCAATACGCTGATATTGACCGATCCGATGCTGAATAACGTTTGTCCCGGCAAGTCTGTCAGCCACTGTGGAAGTTGCCGGGTAGCAATGTTGCTCTGATTTGCGTATTGGAAGAGGACACCCCGATAGACCGCCAGCGTTCCGAGCGTGGCAACAATGGATGGAACACGCCCATAGGCGATGATCAGTCCGTTGATCGTCCCGGTTACCGCTCCAATTGCCAATGCTAGCCCGACAGCCACCAGCGGATTGAGGCCGATGTTGTTTGCGAATTGCTTTCCAACGACGAACGCCGTTAATCCGACAACCGATCCAACAGAAAGGTCAATGTTGCGTGTGAGTACAACCAGCGTTTGCCCGACGGCGACCACCAGAATGATCATCACGCTATCACTGATGCGTTGAAAGGTGGTTGGACTAAGGAAATTGTTGGCTTGGCTAGCGAAAAACAGCACCATCACCGTAATGATGAGCAGTAACCCAAATTCGCGGAGTTGTTCGATACGGATGATGGGACGGGCTACGCGAATCCGCCCAGGAGTGTTGGTGGTCATTACGCACCTCCTGCCGCTGTAAAGGCTTCCTGCTGTCCCATCGCTGCGGTGAGTATTTTTTCCTGCGTTGCTTCGGCGCGACTAAATATTGCCATCTGGTGTCCTTCGCGCATCACTACAATCCGATCAGACATTCCAAGCACTTCGGGCATATCGGATGAAATCAGCAATATCCCAAGCCCCTGTTTGGCAAGTTCGTTGATAATGTGGTGGACTTCGGCCTTCGCACCGACATCAATGCCCCGTGTGGGTTCATCCAGAATCAGCAGGATTGGTTTTGAATGCAGCCATTTCGCAAGCACTACCTTTTGCTGATTGCCGCCAGAAAGTTGATTCGTCAGTTGAGAGATAGACGCCGTTCGGATCGAGAGTTGTTTGCGGAAATCTTCTGCAACTTCTGTTTCGCGCTGGCGATTGACGATGCCGGCACGGGCGATGAATTGGCGCAATGTAGGGAGCGAGATATTTGCCGAAATCGACATCGGCAGGATAAGTCCTTGTTTATGCCGATCTTCGGGGACGTAGGCGATTCGCAACGCCATTGCCTGTCTGGAACTTGTGATTCGACAAACTTTTCCGTCTAATGTGATCGTTCCGCTGTCTGCCGGGGCAATACCGAAAAGTGCGAGCGCTACGTCAGTACGTCGTGCGCCGACTAAGCCCGCAAATCCTACAATTTCCCCTCGGCGAATGTCGAACGAAACATTGGTAAAGACGCCTTCTTTTGATAGTCCTTCGACCACCAGCAACGGCTTCTCTGTTTCGATTGGTGTAGCCGATTTCGGGAATAATGTATCGAGCGTGCGCCCAACCATATCGCGGATTGCACGTTCAAGCGTCACTTCCGCAATCGGCGCAGTCGAGATAGTTTTACCATCCCGGAAAATTGTCACACGGTCCGCTATCTCGAAAATTTCATCCATACGATGACTGATGAAAAGAATGGCAACGCCTTGTGTGCGTAGTGCTTTGACTAATGCAAAAAGCTGTGCCACTTCATGCGCCGAAAGGGAGGCTGTTGGTTCGTCCATGACCAGCACTTTGGCATTGATTGTTAACGCTTTGGCGATCTCGATGGTCTGTTGGTTCGCCAGAGATAGCCCGCGTACCGAACGCCGTACATCCAGCGATACCCCCATCCGCGCGAGGACTGCTTCGGCGTCTGCATACAGTTTATTCCAGCGTACAACCGAGCCGCGCCCGCTTTGGGCGATAAAAATATTTTCTGCCACGTTGAGATCGGGGAAAATACGCGGCTCCTGATAGATGGCGGCAATACCAAGTTGCTGCGCCTGTGCCGCATTTTCGATCTGTACCGCCTGACCATTCCATAGAATCTGACCGCTATCGGGCTGGTGCATTCCGGTCATGATCTTGATCAGGGTCGATTTGCCCGCGCCATTCTCGCCCAGTAATGCGTGAACTTCGCCGGGATATAGCACAAGCGAGGCATTATCCAACGCCTGGGTTGCATCAAACCGCTTCGAGATAGCACGCATTTCCAGAACGGGCTGTATCGGAATCGCCATAATGCCTTTTCTAAAAATTGTTTTGCGGTAAATCTTTTGAGTTCAGAGATAAGAATGTTGCTCACTTCACAGAAAAAAGTGTTGTGTACTTTCATTCACTTTCATTTTGTATCATTCTATAGTGAATCTGAAAAACGTCAATAGATCAAAAGGAAAATGTGCGGTGAAAAAATGTGTATTTTATAAGTGAAAAAGGTCACAAACCTATTTTAGGAATATCCATCAATTGAAAGGAAACGAAACCCAAATCGGTCTATCGAGGGGTGTGAATACTGCCGGCGGTGGCAGACAGTGTTTGCCATTCCATACTGATAGATTGGCTGAAATAGGCGTCCAGTCTGGAGATGAATCTTCCGTTATATCGTGCTGCCACGATGGTGCGTTCTGGCCCGTTGTCCTCAATCGTGTTGAAGACAATTTCATCCTGCTGATAATTGAAGATGGCGCATTCCGGGATCAGGGCGATACCGAGTTCTGCCCGCACAAATTCAAGCACTGTTGCAAGCTGGAAAGTCTGATAAATTACAGGGGGATTGATTTGCTGGATATAACAAAATGAGCGTATCTGCTGGCTCAGACAGTGGCGATCATGGAGCGTCACAAACGGATATTGATTCAGGACTTCACGCTTCACCGAAGGCATATCGGCACACGGGTGATTTTTGTTGACGGCAATCAGCAGTTTTTCGGTAAAAATGTCTTCGGTGACAATTTGCCTGTTCGCTACCGGACTGCTTAGATAACACACATCCAATTCTGCATTGATCAAGCGTTCCTGAAGATTTTCAGTCACATCCTCAGAGATTGTTAACTGCGCTTCGGGAAAACGTTCTTTGAATCGCTTGACGACCCCATGAAGGATAAATGGCGTGAGCGTCGGAATGATCCCGATGGATAACTGTCCACGCTCTGCGTTAAATCCGTCTGTCAGTGCATGTTTTGCCTGCTGGATTTCGGAGAGGATGGCTTTAGCTCTGGGATAGAAGGCTTTGCCCGCTTCTGTGGGTATCGTTGAATGGCGCAACCGCTGGAAAAGTTGTTGCCCTAACTCATGCTCCAGTTTGATAATTTGCTGACTGAGCGAGGGTTGCGCAACGTTACAGCGCTCGGCAGCTCGACTAAATCCGCCAGTTTCCACAACAGCAACGAAATACTCTATCTGATGAAATTCCATATATACTGCCTACCCTCAAAATCGGGCGAAACCAGGTGGGGTTATCATATCACCTGTCTCGCCCGATTATGGGATTAATTCCGCGCCAGATCGATCAGGATTTGACTGTTACGTTAAGCCGTTGCTCTACACCCTCGCCATAGGCAGGATCGGCTTTGTAGAAATGAGCGATCTGACGCGCCTGAATTTCGGCAGGGACGCCGCGCATATGATCCGCAATGTTATCAAGCAGGCGCTCACGGGCATCAGGCGTTAACAGGCGGAACAAATCGCCAGCCTGTGTGTAATCGTCGTTTCCATCCCGATGATTGTAACGCGCGCCATTTCCATCGACGGGGAAAGGCGGCTCTACCTCAAGACCAGTTTGCACCGGGCCAGCAAAGCTGTTTGGGCCATAGTTGGGCGATGCTCCCCCATTGCCGTTGAAGCTCATGAATCCATCGCGCTGATAATTGTGAACAGCCGCTTGTGGGTGATTGACGGGCAGGTTTTCATAGTTTGCGCCCAGGCGATAGCGGTGAGCGTCACCATAGGACATGATCCGTGCCTGAAGCATTTTGTCCGGTGAGAAACTGATTCCCGGCACGATGTTGCCCGGTGAGAATGCCGATTGTTCAGTTTCGGCAAAGTAGTTTTGCGGGTTACGATTCAACTCCAGGATGCCAACTTCAATCAGCGGGAATTCACCGTGAGGCCAGACTTTGGTCAGGTCAAACGGATTGTAGCGGAATGTTGCCGCTTGTTCTTCGGTCATCACCTGAATAGAGAGTTTCCAGCGCGGGAAATCACCTTGTTCGATGGCGAAGAACAAATCCTGTGTTGCGTAATCCGGTGCGCTACCCGCCAACTCTGTTGCCGTATCTGCCGCGAGGTTACGGATTCCTTGTTGCGTCTTGAGGTGAAACTTCACCCATACACGCTCATTTTGAGCGTTGATCAGGCTAAACGTATGGCTGCCGAAACCATCCATATAACGGTATCCGTCCGGCGTACCGCGATCACTAAACAAAATCGTGACCTGATGCAGCGATTCCGGCGACAGCGACCAGAAATCCCACATCATGGTTGCTGATCTGAGGTTCGTTTCCGGGTCGCGTTTCTGTGTGTGGATGAAATCCGGGAACTTGAGCGGATCGCGGATAAAGAATACAGGGGTATTATTCCCCGTCAAATCCCAGTTTCCCTCTTCGGTATAGAATTTCACTGCGAAACCGCGTGGATCACGGGCAGTGTCTGCCGATCCCTTTTCGCCACCAACTGTTGAAAAGCGGATGAAAATAGGAGTTTCTTTCCCCACAGCGGAAAATACGGCGGCTTTCGAGTAGGCGCGAATATCGTTCGTCACCTTGAACGTTCCATAAGCACCTGCGCCTTTGGCATGTACGACGCGCTCAGGGATGCGTTCCCGATTGAAATGGGCGAGTTTTTCCAGCAGGTGAAAATCCTGTAGCAGAACCGGGCCACGCGCCCCAGCGGTGAGCGTATTCTGATCGTCATTGACAGGATAGCCGGAAGCAGTAGTTAGCGTTGTTTTCTCGGTTGGCGTTTTCATAGGATGTAAATTCCTTGCGTTTGGTTGCGCATATCCTAGACGCCGGAGTTATCGTTGTAAAATATGAAGTTGATCTGAATTCATAGGAAATACCTATACCTGACAAGACGAGCAGAAGATGCCCGTCTCTGTGGGCTATGGAGGAACTTATATTTTTCGCCGTTCTACGCTGTACGTGTCGGCCAGCGTAGAGGAAACTCCTCACCAGCTGCTTGTGCCAGGATCGCCTTTAAACGGCCCAACAATTTCGGCTGTGATCCACCCGCCATAAAAATCGCCGGGTTGGGCGCGCACTCGTTCCCCGTTGACATAACATGCATCGACACGACTGGCATAGATGGCAATGTAATTTTGCAATTTCTCGTAGCCGGGGCGTGGATTTGGGTAGTACCAGGCCGCCACACCAGCCGATTTATCACCCACCTCTATCAGATAATAATTCGCCGATCCTTTAAATTCGCAGAACGTGTTACGGCTGACAGGTCTGAAGTGTTCCATTTTGCAATCTTCTGGTGGGATGTAATAGACGGGTGGATGACTGGTTTCCAGAATGCGAATGGGGCGTTGTGTCTCTGCAATCACAATGCCGTTAAATTCAACACGGATATGCTTTTGGGTTTCTTCCAGTCGTGGCGGGCGTGGATAATCCCAGACAGATTCCTGACCGGGGCGGATAGGCAATGGAACTGGGGACATGATGAAACATTCTCCAATCTTTCATCAGATTATAGCCATGCGCTTCCCTCACGCACTCTACCGATTTATAAAATCAAAGGTAAACTCTTCCGCCGATCTTTGTATTGGTAAGGAAGCAACTTGAACGCGAGAAATCAAAACGCATTGCGTACTCGTACCCGCAACGGGACATGGCAATGGTTCGTCATCGGGCTGGTATTCGGGCTTGGCTGTGCAACCGTAGGCTGTCTTGCCGCCTATGTGTTGGGGGCAGTCTCATTCAATATTCCGGGAATTGCTGTCGCCAGCCTGCCCACACCAACGGTTGCACCAACCTATACAGCTTATCCGACCTATACGCCACAGCCGACCTATACCGTCGGAGCGCCGACTGTCCCCCCGGTGACGATTCAAACGAGCGTACCGGGTACGAAAGCACCAACTTCGGCTGGAAATAGCCAATCTGGTGTAGATTTGCCAACTCAACCCGGCGCACAACCCACCAACTCAATAACCATCGTAGGCAGCGTAACGCCAACAACCGCACCACCTATCCCAACCTTGCCACCGATTACACCTCCGGGTAGTTCAACCAACGCTGACCCATTGCCAAGCGTACAAGCTCCGCAGTCGCAGGAGCTAACCGAATTTCTCAACAACGCCAGCGCATTGGCGGTTGTTAATGGCGGTTTGGTAACGCTCGGAACAGACGCGAACGAAGCGCGCAAAGCTGTACAGGAATGTGTTGAACGTGATAAGGGCAAATGCACGCTCGATGATGCCAACGATAGCACTTATCCTCATCCGGTAGTGTTGAACACTTTCGAGATTGAAAAGACCGAAGTGTCTGTCGAGCAGTATATTTTGTTCCTGAATACGCTCCCGACAAATAGCAGCTATAAAACTGCGTGCAGCAATCAGGTGTGCTTTGCGCCATATGACAACGCGACCTTCAAGAGCAGTCCAATCAAGCTGGATGGGACGGTCTATAAACCAATCAGCGATTTGCAATTGCAAAAGCCAATGGTGTTTGTAACGTGGTACGGCGCGGATGCCTACTGCAAGGCGCTGGGTCGCCGTCTCCCGACAGAGGCCGAATGGGAACGCTCTGCCCGTCGTCTGACCGAAGACAACAACTATTCAATCTATCCCTGGGGCAATCAATGGGATTCAACACTCGCAAATTCCAGCAAAGGTGGGCAAAACACGGCTACCGATGTTAACACCTATGTAGCTGGAGGGAGCGCTGAAGAAGTTTTGAATCTGGCAGGCAATGTTGCGGAGTGGGTGAACGACTACTACAGCCGTAACTACTATCGTGATAACAAAAACTGGGATAAGCCCAAAGGCCCAACCAGCGGTACAACCCGCGTGGTACGCGGCGGAAGCTGGGCAACGACGCCATTTTTCCTGCGTTCAGTACACCGTCAGGACAAGTCACCGACAGCCGCCGACGTTACAACGGGTTTCCGCTGTGCGCGTGACGTGACAGGAACAACAGGCAATTCTACCCCAGTAATTCCGCCGGGGGGCAACCCAACCGCAGCCGCCATCCCAACCAAACCAGTTACCTTGACCCCTTGAATCGCCGTCAATTTTTAGGAGCAATCGGAGCGATGGGCGCCTTGGCCGCCCTTCCGCCCCTTGTTCCGATTCCCCCTTATTCAAAAGATTTACTGCTTCTATACTACCGGGATAAGCCAGCGCCAGAAGCTGATCCTGTAACCATCCTCATGACGGGCGACTGTTCATTCGCGCGCGGGATAACCGATACCATCGCAGAGAATGGGAACAACTGGGACTATCCGCTCGCACAGGTGTCAAAGTTGCTTACTGCCGCAGATTGGGCTGTGTGCAATCATGAATTTGCCATCACACCAACGGATAATTACACTGCGCGCAAAGGCAGTTTGCGCCTGCGCGCCGATCCCCCTGCGGCTACAGCGTTAAGACGCGCCGGGTTCGATATGGTATCGCTGTCGAATAACCATACAATGGATTTTGGGAGTGAGGGATTGCGATCCACTCTGGAGATGCTCGACAAAGCTGGAATCAAAACTGTAGGCGCAGGCGCGAATGGCAAGGCCGCGCGAAGTCCGGTTTTCACAATCATCAAAGGCATAAAAATCGGATGGCTTGCCTACACGCAAGTCAGCGATCCGCCAGATGAAGATCATCAACGCGAAGCAGAAAGTTACAGCCGCGCCTGGCTGGACGACGAAGCGCAGATGGAAGCCGAGATTAGCGCTGCGCGAGAGCAATGCGACGTTCTGATTGTGCAGCCACACTGGGGACATGAATATCAGGAGATTCAGCACGAAACGCAGCAGCGCATCGGGCAGAAGATGGCGCGCGCTGGTGCGTCACTCGTTATCGGCCATCATCCGCATGTGGTGCAGCCAACCGCAGTCTATCGAGATACGCTGATTTGCTATAGCCTCGGTAATTTTCTGTTCGATCAGGCTGATCGCACCGGGTTCGCAGTCTGGATTCGGCTGGATAAACACGGTGTGATCGATGTTTATCACCTGCCGCTGACTCCGGGCGTCCAACCGAAATGGACACATCAATGTGATATTGGCGATCTGGAACTGATCACCCCGTTTTCATCCTGCAATCCTTTTGCCAATTCGAGCCGCGACTCCAAATCGGCGGGATAGACCGTTCCCCGGCTTTCCTGTATCATTACATCCCAGAAAAATTTGCTCAAAGGGGAATGTGTATGAAGCACCTCACCAGTGCGGAAATCAGGCAGAGTTTCCTCGATTATTTTGAGGAACACCATCATACGGCGGTAGCGAGTTCGTCGCTTGTACCGGGCAATGACCCGACGCTGTTGTTTACCAACGCCGGAATGGTGCAGTTCAAGGATGTATTTCTGGGGCTGGATAAGCGCCCTTATAAACGTGCAACCACCGCGCAGAAGTGCCTGCGTATCTCTGGCAAGCATAATGATCTGGAAAATGTCGGGCCGTCAGCGCGGCATCATACCTTTTTCGAGATGCTCGGCAATTTCAGCTTTGGCGATTATTTCAAGCGTGATGCGTGCCGCTTCGCGCTGGATGTGCTGACCAAAGTCTATCCGATTCCGCTGGATCGGCTATATTTCACCGTCCATAATAACGATGACGAAGCGTATGACATCTGGACGAAAGAGCTAGGCATTCCGCCAGAAAAGGTGTACCGTCTCGGTGACAAGACCAATTTCTGGCAGATGGCAGATGTTGGGCCGTGCGGCTACACCGCCGAAATTCATTATGACTGGGAGCCGGAACTAGGGCGCGAGGGCGTTGCAAAAGAACTCGAAGATAGCACCGGGCGCGTCCTCGAACTCTGGAATCTGGTTTTCATGCAGTTCAATCAGGATGCAGATGGCAAGCGCGAGCCGCTCCCCGCGCCTGGTGTCGATACGGGCATGGGTTTTGAGCGCATCGTGAGTGTTCTGCAAGGAGTGCGCGTCAATTACCAGAACGATCTGTTTGTTCCACTGCTGGCACGCGTCCAACACCTCGCCGGGACAACCGACGAAGAACGCGCGAGGGATGAAATTCCATATCGCGTAATATCCGATCATATCCGCGCGGCGTCCTTCCTGATTGCCGATGGTGTCACACCGGGGCCGAAGGATCGCGGCTATGTCTGCCGTATGCTGATCCGGCGTGCGGCACGTTTCGGCAGGAAGATTGGCCTGACCAAGCCGTTCCTTGCGGATATTGTCGACACGCTGATCGAATCGCTTGGGGCGCAATATTCCGAACTCAAGACGCGGCAGGAAGCGATCAAGAAGGCGCTCACACAGGAAGAAATCCGTTTCGGGCGCACGCTGGAACGCGGCCTTGACGAACTCGATAATCTACTCTCACAACTTCCTGATAAGGGTCAGCTTTCCGGTGATAGAGCGTTCTTCCTCAAAGCGACACTTGGCCTGCCTTTCGAGGTCGTCCGCGATGTGGCGCAAGAGCGCGGCTACACCGTTGACGAAGCCGGGTTTAATCGGGCTCAGAAGGATCACGAAATCGCGTCCGGTGGCGGTCAGGCGATGGGCGAGATCGACATGCAGGAAGTCTATAACGAGACACTTGCGGCGTTTAAAGCCAACGGTGCGCTCTCGGCTTCCGGTGTAGGCTATAACCCGTATGGCGAACTTTCTGTAAACACGAAAATTCTGGGTATTCTGCGCGATGGCAAACCTGTAGATAGCGCCAATGTCGGGGATCGCGTCGAGATCGTGCTGGATAAGACCGTGTTCTATGTCGAATCCGGCGGACAGGTCAGCGATACCGGAATAATCGCGGGGGAAGGCTGGACAGTCGATGTGGAAGATACACGACGTCCTGTCGGTGGTCTGATTGTGCATTCCGGCGAAGTTGTGGAAGGTACAATCAAGGCTGGGGAAGCGGGTATTGCGACAGTGGATGTTGCGCGTCGTAACGACATCATGCGCAATCACACCGCAACCCATTTGCTCCATGCGCAACTGCGCGCCCTGCTGGGAACGCACGTACAGCAGCGCGGTTCGCTGGTCGCCCCGGATCGTCTCCGCTTCGACTTCAGCCACGACGCGCCCGTCACAGCGGAACAGTTGCAACAAATCGCCGCAAACATCAATGGCGAGATTATGGCGGATTATCCGGTGGTCATCTCGGAAAAAGATCAGGCGACAGCGAAATCTGAGGGGGCAATGGCGCTCTTTGGTGAAAAGTACGGGGATCGCGTCCGCACTGTCGTGATTGATGATCATGGCAAAAAGGTGAGCTATGAGTTGTGTGGTGGGACGCACGTTCGCTCTACTGCCACGATAGGATCGTTCGTCTTTACGACGGAAGGCAGCGTCTCGCAGGGCGTGCGCCGTGTCGAAGCGCTCACTGGAAGCGGCGCGGCGCAGTTTGTCGCGCAACAGATGCAAACGCTCCGCAGTGCCGCTAACGAACTGACCACCACGCCGGATGAAGTCCCGACGCGCATTCACGCGCTCAAGGATGAAGTGGCGGGTTTGAAGCACGAGGCGAACGCACTACGTCGGCGGTTGGCGCTGCTGGAATTCCGTCGGCTCTATGAAACACGCGAGGCGGTCAACGGCTCATCGATCCTGATCGCACAGGTGGAAGAAGTCAATGCCGAAACGCTGCGTGAAATGACCGACTGGTTCCGCGATCAGGCCAAGAGCGGCGTCGTGGTACTGGCGACGGTCAACGAGGGCAAGCCCACACTGATCGCCTCCGTCAGCGATGACCTGACCAAAAAGGTACAGGCGGGCAACCTGATCAAAGCCATCGCGCCAATTGTGGGCGGTGGTGGTGGTGGACGCCCAACGATGGCGCAGGCGGGCGGTAAGGATGCCCGCAAAGTCGGCGCGGCGCTGGATGAAGCCCGTTCGCTGATCCAGAAGGGTCTGAACGGTTAGCCGTTCGCAGAATTGGATACAATCGATCCCGGTGCATCCGTGCCGGGACTAACTGGCTGCCTTTAATCAGAGCATACAAGCTCTTCGATAATGGGTTTATCGGAATTGATATTTATAAACTGACAATATGTATCCCGCGTAAGCATTTTCCTTTTTACTGATGCACCTTGAAAAATTCCTAATTCTACCTTGCTGCATTTAGTGGGAGCATCGCAAGAATATTTGTATTGGTCGTCAATTCTTGCGTTAATCGTCTCTAATTGTTCTTGGTTACTACAGCCTACATACTTCCCATGCCAATTGTATAGTCGGTTAAGCCCTGTTAAATTGTAGATTGCCGTTGTGCCATCTTCGTTTGGTAAAAACACGAGAACATTGCCACGATCTGTCCCCCCAACAAATTCCTCTTTATTTAGAGTTACCGGGCCTGCAGTCCACATATGAAACGAACCCGGCTCGACAATCAGTTTAAAGGTTGTTCCGAGCGGCATGTCTTGCTCAGAAATTACTTCGTCGCAACTAGCAGCGAGTATGACATTTGTGGCGTCTGGCGGAGCGACAGTTGGTAACTCTAATTTGGGCGTAGTTGTTACAAATTTTATGGTAGGAATCTGGGTGGCGGTGATAATTACTATAACAGGTGTCGGCGTTGGAAGAGATGTGCGGGGCAAGGTTGTTGCAGTAACAATCAATATTATAGGCGTATTTGTGGGTACGACCACAGGTGTATTTGTGGGCGGGTTGTCTTTGCAATCAATGGAAATAAACGGAAAGTTGCCACCCATCTCAAGTTTACAGCCGCCTTTGGGAGAAAGTGCAATAATTGCAATCGCAAAAGCACCTGCCGCTAAAAGAAGAAATTTACCAGCCGCACCGCTAAGGCTATTCAGCAAATCTTCCTTGAACAATTATCCTTGAACTCATTGAAACTTTTCGGTATTAAACAAATGGCGAAGATTGATAAGGGCA
>CAYSOC010000004.1:70835-103392 GCA_964432445.1 uncultured Anaerolineaceae bacterium | reverse complement strand
GTCACCGGGCGAGCCTGAATGAGTCCGAGAAAATAGAGGTGAACATCAATGTGTTCCAGAAATTGCCGATAGCGTCCCGGCTCGGTGAGATCGATATTGGAATCCGGGCGCAGGTGATTCAGATCGGTCTTTTGCAGAAATTCTGCCAATCCCTGCTTCTTGGCGAGATCGTCTGGCGTCGTGGTTTCATCGATCTGGACGGCGGTCAGTAGCTCCGTGACGTAAGCCTCAATGGTGGGCGTACCAAGCTGGTGTGCCACCGATACGCGGTGGTTGCCATCGCTGACGAAATAGACCTCTCCCACCTTATAGACTTCAATCGGCGGGAAGCCCTGCGGCCCGCGTGCCATTGCATCCAGCTTCTGCCAGCGCGAACGGATCGCGTTGGTACGCGGCAGGAACGAGCGTGTGAAGTCCCGGTAGCGCCCGACGCTCCCCACAATCTTATCCAGCGGGATTTCCTGTAACCCAAGATAGCGCTCATCCCGCAGTCGGAGCGCGTGTTTCACTTCCTCAAAACGGAGCAGATCGATAGATTTGCCCGTCATCAGCGCGCGAATTTCTTCCCAGAACGCACCCACGCGGGCGCGTGCAAAATTACGTTGCGATTCGGCCAGTGCCATTGCGCTTTCAGGGTCCATCGGTTTGTTCTCCTCTATTCTATGGTCAGGACTTTGACGGGATTGATGTTGACCACTTCACAGTTACCAAACTTCGTGACCGTTGTTTTACGATTATCCCAGGTATGCACATGACCATGCAGCAGATAGCGCGGTTGATACCATTCGATCATCCGTCGGAAAGAACGGAAGCCGCGATGCGCTGCATCGGTAGGAATATCGTGGATTTGCCAGGGCGGAGAATGGGCGACAAAAACATCAATGTGCTTCCCCTGTGACCGCCGGAAGAGAACTCCCGGTGCCATCTGATATACCAGCATGGACATTTCCCAGTCGGTATATTGCACATCACCATTATTATAGCGGATAGAACCTTCCAAGCCTGCGAAGCGCAGACCCATATATTTTACAACGCGACGGTGCAAGTTCTCGCCCCCCGGATGATCCACCGTGTAATCCTGGTCATGATTACCCCGGACATAAAACAACGGGACATTAAGAACTTCAACGATATATTCAAGGTATGGCGCCGGCATATCTCCACAGGAGATACACAAGTCTACACCCTCATAATTTTTCCGAAGGAGTTTGCTATCCTCCATCTGCGGTAATACATTATCACTAACGCACAAAATTTTCATCGGTAGAATCTCTAAAATCTTGTTAAGGTTTTTGGGTGAATTATAGAATGTCAGATGAATGTCAGGAATACATCAGTTAATCCTGACAAATTCCGAATCTTGCTGAAATTGAGAAATTCGTATCATGATAAACTTTTTATTTCCGAATTGATCTCCAAATCTGCGGGTGTTCTCTTCTTTTTCGCTTTCTTTCTCCACACAGAAGCCTCATACGCAAAATATCCCGCAGCCATGCTTGCAACAATTGATCCGTGCAGAGAAACTGCCAAATGCAAAGGTCGGTTTACAGAATAAGTCTCAAAAAAGATGATAAAACAAAGATAGTTCAGAGCAAAGCCAGAACACAGTCCAATAACTACCATGATCAACTTATAGAATTTGTGACGACTAAGAAATAAAGTTATAAGACCAAGTAAAATTCCAATGAACCCACCCAGCAATCCACCATAGAGAAATGAAATCAATATTGCAAATAACATCAGATGAGGCAACGGAGAGAGTGTGGCATACGCAGGAATGGTTTGAGGGAATATAAAAATAGCTGCGATAGCGCCTGCCGCTCCAAAATGAAAACTGCGGGCAGCACCACGCCAGCAAAACTCCCAAAGAAGCATTGCGGGATGCCTAACGTCCAGCGGGTCTGAAAAGAGCGTTTTTACGTTAGGCGTTCTCATTCCCGCCTGCTTTCATTGGCCTGCCATCGCCGCCATGCCGAATCATGATGATTTCTGCCAGAATACTGATGGCGATCTCTTCGGGCGTTTCGGCCTGTAACTCCAGACCAATCGGCGCGTGGATTCGTTCTAGTTGCTCCTGTGTGATGCCTTTATCAGCGAGCGCCTTTGCCGTCAATGCCCAGCGCCGCCGACTTCCAATCAATCCGAGATAAGCTGCGTTCGTTTCCAATAAAGCAGGCAACAGGTTTTCATCGACAGGCAAACCGCGTGTGACCGCTGCAACATATGTCTTGGGGTTGATTTGTATATGCTGCGTGATTTCGCCCGGCTTGCACACAATGTATTCATCCATGCCGGGGATGTTTTCCGCACTGCAATAATCTGTCCGGTCATCGCTCACAACAACACGAAAGCCTGCCCATTTGCCAAGTTGTGCCAATGATTTCCCAACATGCCCGCAACCGATCACGAGCAAAGTTACGCGCACTTGCAACGGTTCAACAAAGATTGTGACTGTTCCACCACAAATCCCCGGATCACCATCCCGAAGATCGTTTAGTGTGTAGGAGACGGTACGCGCCTGACCATCCTGAATCGCTGCTTTGCCATCCCCTACGACGCGCGATTCCATTGCACCGCCGCCAACCGTCCCAACAATTTCGCCACTTTCGTAAATGAGCATTTTGCTTCCGACATGGCGCGGTACAGAACCATCGACCTTGATCACAGTGGCGAGGGCAGCGGGCAGATTCTTCTCATGTGCTTCGGCAGCCGCTTTGAATACGGCAAGGTTTTCGATCATTTTATCTCGATGAAAAGACGATCTTCCTGACTCACTACTCCATTTTTGATAATCGGATAGCGAGTATTGTTTTCTGGATTATACAGCCCAATCGCCAGTTTATAATCCTTTGTTGCGTCGGGAAGTGTCAATACGTACCGTTCGCGCAGGATACCCGGCAGCCAGTTCGCAGGTGGAAGCGCCCCGTTGCCCGCGCGCGTGTCATATTGTGCAACAGGCGGCTGGTTGATGTCCTCGTAGACATGCACAAAAATTTTACCATCTGTACGGGCAATATCGGGAATTGTCTGCCATTCCGTCTCAATAGTTAGTTGATTGCCTGTGCGCGTTGCCTGTGTACCCAACAAACGCACTCCCGGCGAAAACTCGACATTTTGCGGCGGCAATTGTGGCGAAATTCCGGGATTGTAAGGGGTTTCGCTCTGATAGAACCAGTGATAATAGGGTTGGTAAATCTCGCCCGATTCAGCCTGAATATGCAATCGCGTTTCAGTGTTTTTGATGAACTTCGCCGGGATGATTGTCGCTATTTCCAGCCAGCGCCCGCCGAGATCGCCCGGTTGCACCAGTTGCCCGACACGCTGATCATCTACGTACAAAGTCAGATGGGCAGTGTTGCGCGGATGTACGCGAATTTTCCAAAGTAAATCCTGATTCAGCTGAGACTTAATGGTGAATGTTTCGCTATTTAAACGTCGTCCGCCATCCATAAAATGCACATCAGAATTCAGTGTAGATTGATCAAATACCTCGCTGGCATATCCGGTCAAATCAGCGGATTGGAATTGGTATTTATGATGATGTTCGTTTTCTAAATCAGCGACATTCAATTGATCTGTCAGAGTAAATCCATCTGATATTGATTGATAAATTTGATCAGCAGCATTTGCGCCCGACCAGTCAATCTTTGCCACAATCTGATTTGCCGATGCCGATGCGACGATATGCGGCGCATTGGTTGAAGGAAATGATTGCAACGTATTTTTGAAAACAGGCGTATTTTTGAAATAGCTCAGACCGTGTGGTTCGTCATAGATTGCGACGTAATCCGGGCGCTGTGTACTGTTTCGCATGGCTTCATAAACCGCGCCGGGGCCGGTACGCCATGACTGGGCTGCGTCGCGTGTTGCCAGGCCAACCACATCGTATACGCGCCGATCTCCAATATAAGCCATGACGCCGATGTCATGGACTGCAATCCGATCATTGGACGTTGTGATTGAATTGACATAACGCGCCATTGGAACCTGCAAACTGGCAACCTCGCGCACGTTGTCACGGTAATACATTGCGAACAAAGCGCACGTTATCAGTGAAAAAAGCAGCGTCAAACCAGCAAGAGCGGATGCAATACGGCGCTGACGTAACGTACACAACCACCAGCCCAACGCCACAAAACACAATGCAATCACGGGTTGCTGATAGCGCTTGAACTGCCAGAATGCAGTTTCCAATATAGAGAGCAGCGCGAAATTTCCGGCAATTACGAAGAACAATAAAAGGGCAGGACGCCGCATTTTCGTAAAGAAACAGCCAATTAAGCCAAGGAGTAGAAGCACCGGAATGAAATACAGGACAACATCCCGATCTGTACCTGTGAGCAGTTCCAGCCACATCCGCAAGAAATTAGTCAGAACAGCAGAAATTGCCGTTTTGAGATCAAAAGGGATGTTGTAGAGATAGGATTTTGCCTGCATCCCGCTGGCGGTAAATGTTCCGGTGAGCAGGAAATTCAAGAGGGGTTGCAGGGCGATTGCAGATATGATCAGAGTAACCCCAAATACCCGGCGCTGAAACACCGGGCTAAACTCAAAATTATTATTACCATCTTTGAGTTTAGCCCTCGGCTTTAGCCGGGGGATTAAAGGCAATAATACATATACCAAAGCGCACAACGCAATGATCGCGCCCTCTGGTCGAGTAACGGCACACAGTAGCCCGCCCAAAATCACACCTCGGAAATCCTGCCGCACTGCCCGATCCAGTGCGTAGAGAGTGAGGCAAACAATCAACGCGGTTTCCATACCAGAAAGTGCTGCCCATGCCAGCCCTCCAGAAAAGGCAAACGCAAGCGTGATGATAAACGCCAGTATACGGCGTTCCGGGTTCATATAAACCAGCAAATGCCAGACCAGGCACGCGGAAATGAGCCACGCCAGCCAGCCGATTCCAATTGCCCACAGCGCCAGCGCCGTCCCCTGAAACCCGATTTTGTAGCCAAGCGCCAGCAAAAAGGGATAAATGAGGCTGGTTGCGCCACTGGTTGCCGAGTCTACGGCACTATATCGGAAGAGAAACCCCTCGGCAGTCATGCGTGCATATTGAAAATGGATGTAGGTATCGTCCAGCGGCATAATGAGGAAATCGCCGCCGCTAACACTATGACCCAACGCCAGATATAGAGTAAATATCAGGCCGACAACGATAGCCAGCGCCCGAAAAATACGACGGTTCAACGTTTGATTTTGGAGAATTTTAACGCTCCCAACCCTTCAAATAAGCGCGAATGGTAGAGGTAAACACCGCATCCAGCGAACCACCGCGCCGAAACTGTCCGGCTAATTCCAGCATCACAAAGCCGTGTATGAGCGCCCACAATCCTCGCAGCGCTGCCAGCGAATGATCCTCGCCTGTGATATTGGCAAGGATTGTTTGAAATGGCAGGGCAAGATTTTCCGATTCTTTAGTGTCGGGGAGGAGATCAGGATGAGTGCTGGAAAATAGTAGACCATAGGTAACGGGATGAGTACGCCCATAGTCCCGATAGGCGTGCGCCAAAAGCTCCAGTTTCTCGAATGTGCTGCCTGTCGAACCCTGCACCGCGTTTTGCATCGCTGCCGCCAATTCACGGTTGGTCTGCGTATTAATCGCGCGCAGAAGGGCGGATTTATTCTCGAAGTGATTGTAGAGTGATGCCGATTTGATATTGAACTCGGCAGCGAGTTTATTCAGCGAAAGTGCATCCAGCCCGTCGGATTCGAGCGTGCGCCGTGCGGCTTCAACCAGTGCTTCTCTACTGACCTTTGCGGGAAACGGCATTCCGGGTTTCTACTCCCTATACACGCTGCATATGCGTGTCCTTAAATGCGCTGGTATATTTGAAACCATAACCAGCGATACGATCCATTCCGATATGGGCGATCCAGATGAGGCCAACCTGTATTGCAATTGGCGTGCCTGTTACCGTTCCTATCCCCATTAACAGGAATGGAAACGCGATCAGGTGCGCCCCATTATAAATCACTGCGCCGATTTGGGTATTGATAGAGTATGCCAACATCGAGAGATCAGGAGCAAGGAGAAGCACCACAAACAGCAGACTGCTCGCGCCTTGCATCGCATAGGCAACAATCGCTCCGATGAACAACGCCGCCCCCTCAAACCGTAGAAACAGGTTGGGCATCGTAAGTGAAACAGGTTTCTCATTCATTGGATACATTATCCTTGAAGACTATATATTATAGCTATTAAGGATAATTGTTTTTTCAAACCCACGCAAGGGGAGTACACCAACCTTTACGGGATTTTTATGAGTGTGCAGCGCTCAATCCAGATTCCGTATTGAAGGAACAAGCAAAATCAGGAGTACCGCTACAAAACTGATTGCACCGCCAAGCAAAAACACCTGCGAAGGACCAATTTTGTCCGCGAGGACGCCTGTAAGTGCATAGCCAAGTGGCAGCAGGATAAACGAGCCAAGCTGATCGACACTGGAAACACGCCCCAGCAAATCACCCGGAACCATTTCCTGTAAGGTATTCACCCAGACGAGCGTGAAAACGCCAACAGATGCGCCGAATACAAATGCGCCTGCGGCTACTCCCGGTACTCCGACTGGTAAACCGATCACAAAAACGGATGCGGCAGTCACCAGTACCGCTCCATAGGCAATCAATCCACGCCGCCGTAGTTTTTTATAACGTCCGAGCCATATGGAAGCAACCACCGCGCCGATTGAACTCATTGAGGCCACAAGTCCTAACGCACTAACCCCTTCACCCAAATCGCGCTGAATGCGGAAAGGCATCGCAATCGACATTGGACCAGAGAGCGTGATATTCGCAAACCCGAAGAATACGATGGTGATCCATAACCAGGGTTCGGAAAAAGTTGCTCGAATTCCCTCACGCAAATCGGCGAATGGACTGCGCGGCGGTTCATCTCCTTTTTTCTTTTTGGGAGATGTGCTGAGGCTCAGAATAGGCAGTAGCAATAACCCTGCTCCCAAAAAGGATAGCGCATCCAGCCCGAACGCCAGTGGGGTGCCACCAAAGCTGATAATCACTGCGCCGATTGCAGGTCCTACAATTCCGGCAAGCGTACCGCCCAGATTTGTCAGAGAGTTGGCGCTGGGAAGCAGTTCGGCAGGGGTAATTTCCGGTACAAGCGCAGTATAGGCGGGCTGGAAGAAGGCATTTACAAAGCCGAACATCACACTGGCGACATAGATATGCCAAAGTTCAAGCGTACCAAGTGCCGCTATAAGCGCCACGCCGCCAACCAGTACCCCACGCAAAATATCCGCAACAAACATGACGCGCATTCGTGGTAGACGATCTGCCGCGACACCGCCGATCAACAGAAAAACAAGCAAGGGAATCAATGTGAAAAATTGTACGGCTCCGGCTGCGGTGGCTGATCCTGTTCTTTCTAATACCCACCACGAAAGGCCGATGCGATATAAACTGTCTCCGAGACGCGAAATGGTTTGACCGCCCCACATCAATGCAAACGGGCGATGAGTTAACGAGCGCAGGATGTTCAAGTTTTTGTCACTTCCAGCTTGTAGCCAACACCCCACACCGTCTCGATGGAAGTGCTGCTGCCTTTCAGTTTTTCGCGGACATGGGCAACATGAACATCAACGGTGCGCGTTTGACCGTAAAAATCGAAGCCCCAGACCATATCTAGCAGCTTTTCGCGGGAAAGCACAATTCCCTGATTTTCTGCCAGCGTCATGAGCAGATCAAACTCTTTGGTGCGCAGGTCAATCGCGCGCTCTCCGGCTGTTACCGTGCGGCGAGCAGGATCAATCGTTACGTCTCCGACATGGATCGGTGCAGCCGGAAGAGGTCGCGCCGGAGTGGTGCGCCGCAAGATGGCTTTCACGCGCGCTACCAGTTCACGCGGATTGAATGGTTTGGTCAGGTAATCGTCTGCGCCGAGTTCGAGGCCGACGATCTTATCGACATCATCATCGCGTGCGGTGAGCATAATAATCGGCAAATCCGACTCGCTGCGTACCCGGCGGCATACCTGCCAGCCATCGACCTTTGGCAGCATCAAATCCAGCACCATCAATGCCGGGCGTTCCGCTTTGACTTTATCCAGCGCAGCAGCGCCATCACGCGCACTGACGATGCGAAAACCTTCTTGCTCAAGATACATTGCCGCGAGGTCGATGATATTCTGTTCATCGTCCACCAGCAGGATTGTTTCTGTACTCATGGTGATGTTCCTGTGTAGCGATGCCACGATCCTAGCACAATGCGAAAAACCGCGTGTGCCTTTACAGCCTTCGCATCGCTGACACAATCAAACTGTACCCGGCGAGAGGTTAGCGCAGTTGTCGCAATTCCTTCGCACGCAGAATCACGATGCCATTCAGTATCAAACTGCTCACACCACAAAAAGCGATTGCGCCTTCTGTTGTGATTTTTTCTGCCAGCGCACCCAATGCCAGTGCGCCGAAAGGAGCAATCCCGAAGAAGGTCAGCGTATAGAGGCTCATCACACGCCCCCGGAATTGGTCATCAACTACTGTTTGAATGCTGGTGTTCATCGAAACGAATTGCAGAATCAGGCTGAATCCGGCAATACACGTCAAAACGAGCGCTACAGCCAGATTTTGGGTGGCAGATAACCCCAACAATGCAAAGGGGGCAAACAGCGCAATAGAAGTCAGGACACGCCCTCTGCCATAGCGCTTTGCCAGTCCGGTTACCAGCAGTGCCGCCAGAACAGCACCGATCCCATTGGCAGCGCTCAGGGCAGCGTATCCCTCTTTTGGGGAATGCAGAACAGTATCTGCGAAGGCGGGCAACAACGTCCAGACGTTAAAGCCAAATACTGCGCCAATAGTCGCAAGGAGCAGGATCGGTGCGATTACCGGATGTTGCGCCGAGAATGCCAGCCCATTACGCAGATCAGCCAATGGCGCAAATGCACCAATCTCCCGCTTTTTTTTCTCGATCCGAAACATAAAAATGCTGATCAATACGGCTAGAAATGACAGCCCGTTGAGCAGGAAACACCACGCGGGGCCAAACTCTACCAATGCGATTCCGGCGGCTGTCGGGCCAAACACGCGAGAAGCGTTATACATGGTTGCGCTGAGTGAAATTCCACTTGGCAGGTCTTCACGCCCAACCAGATCAACCACTAGCGCCTGACGCGCCGGAGCATCTACGGCATTTACAATCCCAAGCGCAAAACTGAGCGCGACAATATGCCATACCTGGACCATCCCGGCAAAGGTGAGCGCTGCCAGAATGAATGCCAATAGCATTTGGATTGCCTGCGTGACTGCGATTATTTTGTGACGCTCTACTCGTTCTACAAATACGCCCGCAAACGGCGAAAGCAGTAATGATGGCAAGCCTGCTGCACAGGCAACTACCCCTAGCCATAATTCAGATTTGGTCAGATTGAATACGAGCCAACCCTGCGCTACAGATTGCATCCATGTCCCGGAAGTCGAGACAAGTTGACCGCCAAAATAGAGGCGAAAATTACGATATTTGAATGCAGATAACGGACCTGCTGTATTCTTATCCTTTTCGATAGTACGAACCGATGCAGACATTTAACTACTCATCATTAGGTATTCGATCAAGCATAACACAACCGGGTATGGAGGGGGTATCAGGTTGAGGTGAAGAAACCTGTGTAAAGAAATAAAAACGACCCGGTACATTCACATACCGGGTCGGGGAGTCTACTTATTGGATTTGGTTAATCCAGGTCGAATCTCAGTCGTATGACCACGCCCAGATATTCTGATAGCGGCAGTCGGTGGTTTCCTTCTTTTCGGATTCTTCGTCGTTATAGACCTGAAGTGCGAATACGCCCTTGTCTACATCACCCTTCGTGACCTTGACCGCTTCAAGGACACCGTTCACATAAACGGCAACCTTATCATCAATTGCCACGATTGTGACGCGGTTATAGCGATCTCCGACGAAGTTTTCGCTATCCTGAACGACTTCCACGGTGTTGCTCTTGCCTTCAACGTGGACAAGGATGAATTTGCCTTCCGTTGTGAGCATCGTATACCAGAAGTTTTCGAGCTTGTTATCCACCGCGCGGAAAGCCATACCACAACCGCTCTTCTTGCCCGCGCGTGACCAGCCCATCTCGAACTGGAAAACCATATTCTGGATCGCTGTACCACGCCCCAGCCGCAGATAACGGAAGCCAGGATCGCTGGTTGTGCCGAACGCATCAGGGATAGTCAGGAGTTGCTTGCCACCAGTCGGAACAATATCTGCGTCTGCCAGGCGCTTCACGACAGTACGGACTGCGCCAGTAGGATCGATTTTCGTTGGGAAATCGGGATCGTCGATGCTTTCGCCGCCGTTGTTACCACCCGGATCGGCTGCTTCGCCTTCCTTGACGATTAGCTTGAATGAACCGGTTGTTCCATCCAGAGCGCCGACACCAATCAGATAGCGCCCTTGCGATGGCAGCGTAACGGGGACTTCGCCTGTCTTGCCGCTGGCAACGCTGATCGCTTTGCTGGTTTTGCCATTATCAAATTTGACTGAAGTGTTGGTCGGGGTTAGTACGGAAAGTTGTGCCTTGAGACCACGCGAAGTTGTGAGGGAAACGACGATACTCTCACCTTTTTTCCCTTCATAAACGTATCCGAAAATGACTGGATCAGTACCGAATTTATCCGATACTTCTTCATCCAGATTGAGTACACCGCCATCCACGACGCTGGGGGTAGGGCTAGCCATAGCCGCCTTTACCGATGCTGCATCAACGCGCATTCCGCTACCTGTGCCAACCATTGCAATAGCAATCGCAACCAGCGCCATCAACCAAAATAATCTAACTTTTCGCATGTGTGGATTTTCCCCGAATCTCAAAGCTGATAGTGCTAGCTTAGGACAAATTCGGAGTTTATGCAACCGGGTTGATACAGGAAATTAACGGACTAGAGGAATTTTTTCCAGGTCTTTAATAACTTTCAGAATGGGCGAACAAAGGCGTTCGCCCAAAATACAACGCTAGATCAGCTTGCAGAGGAAAACCTGTTTCGGTGTATCCGAAGCACGGTACTGATAAGTGATGCCCTTGTAGAAGAAGGTGATAATGAAACCGTTGTAAGTGCCTTCGATAGGCGTGTAGCCAGTTTTGGGGCATTCCAGCGCATCATTGGTATAGGTACGTGCGTCCCAACGCCAAAAGTTTATTCCAACCTCAAAATCGGACAAGGCCAGATTGGTCTTCAGGCGCGTATTCAAATCTGCGAGCGCGTCAAAGACTGCCTGTGGTGTCTCGTTGCTGCTGGTTGTGCCGGGTGTTGCGTTCGGGTCAGTCGTGGCGCTAAAAGCAGCAGTTGCCTGGGATGTCGGAACAAGCGTCGGCAAGACTGGCAATTTATCCGGGAACTGGCAGAAACGCAGTTTGGACGGATCATCCTGTGGAACACGATAATCGTAGGTTTTGCCAAGATAGACAAACACGAACTCATAACCGAGTATCTTCTGGTTGGGCGCAAAGGCTTCACCCGGCGCGGCACAGTTCAGTGCCGAATCGGTGAATTCACGATTGATCCACATCCACTGCGAAGTCGCGTTATCAAAGTCGGCTAAGGCCAGCCCTGGTTTCTTCACACGGGTTGCCAGATCGTTCAGCGCCGTGACAAATGTATCCGGTGGATAGTTCCCGAAACGTACCGGGGCAGGGGTCGATGTTGGCGCAGCCTGATAAGCATTGCTAGCCGAAACACCCATCGAAAACATCATGCTCATGATAAACAGCATCGCAATTGCTGCGAGAGCTTTTGTTCGCATCAATAGTTCCTTTCTAATATGCAATTGTGTCCTAGTTTAACGCAAGTACAAATAAAAAACCCCGCGCCTGCCTGACATCAAACGGAGCGGGAACGTTGATTCCTTGCACGGTGTATCCCTTGTAGAAAGGAATGCACAATGAAACGCAAACATTTGTTGATGGGTATGGCGGCATTTGTTCTGGGAACGTTTCTGGTTCTAACAGTTCGCTTTGTGGTGATTCCCGGCACGATACAGCCTGTCGGAACGGGAGTTCCCGCTATCACGCCACAATTCGAGGGGATCAAAACACGCGCTAAATCCCCAACGGCAACGCCGCAAGGACAATCGCGCCTGATTCGGAGTATGGATGTATATTTATCTCCTTATACTTCATGTGCAGCAGAGCGGCATGTCACTGCGACCCCAACGCCGAGTGGTACACCGCTGCCAACCAGCACACCAACCCTGCAACCAACACAGGTAGCAACGGTATCAGCAGCAACCGAGCCGGATTTCATCGTGATGCGTGTCGTTGCGGAGGAATCCGAAGCCTGTTATCAGGTTGGTGAAGTTTTCATTGAGCTAAAAAACCTTTATAAACTCGCGGTGGGAATCACACATGCAGTCAACGGCGAATTTGCAATTGACCGTGCCAACATCGCCAATAGCAAAATTGGTCAAATCGTTGTGGATTTGAGCCAGTTACGCTCCGATGAACGCTCACGGGATGGGGCGATCCGTCAGGAATTCCTGGAATCCAACCGCTATCCGCTGGCAAAACTCACCGATGCAGCCGCTATCGGGTTGCCGAATCGCCCCTATAAAAACGGCGAAACCTTGCATTTCCTGATCAAAGGCAATCTTTTGATCCGCAAATCGACACGCGAAACAACGTTCCATGCCACCGCCACCCTGACTGATGGTATGTTGGTTGCCAGCGCCTATGCCGACATTTTGCTCACCGATTTTGATATTTCACCACCAAACTTTTTCGGTTCGTTGCGCGTCAACAACGAAATGCGAATCGTGTTGAATCTGGTTGCCCACGAACCCAAATAACTAGCGAATAGATTCAGCGATCTTCCGTGTTTCGTCCAGCGGGAGATCGCTCTCCAGGCGATAGGTAACGTCACCGTCTACCCATATCAGGACGCGACCCGTGATCAGGCGGCGCATTGTCCATTGCTTGCCACTCTGAACGCTGACCAGATGGTCTCCCACAACCCAGAGTGCCAACGTGCCGTTCACTGTCGTGTTCTCTATGATTTTCGGCTGCTCCTTATATACGCGCGCACCCTTCCCTAAAATATGCAAACTCAGCCGAATACGATTCGGGTTTTGTTTATCCATCCAGACCAATACCACCAATTGCCCGTCAACATATTGAAGAAAAACGCTATCGGGCTGGCCCAGATCATCCGGGTAGCGGGGCAGGCGAACCGGGAAACCTGCTTTTGCCGTTGCTTCCTCCAGCGTGACACGCCCGCTCAGGTCGCGCAGACTGGCGATGAGGGTTGGCGTCGGCGCAAGGGTGGGCGCGTTCGGAACAGTGGGGGTAGGCGTCGTTGGTTCAACCTGAATAATGACCGCGCCAAGCTGGAAAAATCGGGCAATTGCCGCGCGTACTTCTGGTACACTGAGCAATAGCAGCAGGAACAATATAACCGCTACAATGCCGATCAACACATCACGTCGGAACGCAGGTTCGCCTTCCAGACTGGCGCGCAATCGTCCCAATGCGCGATGCAACCGTGATTTGACCGTTCCTAACGGGATACCGAGAGTATCGGCTGTTTCCTGCTCAGAGAGTTCCATAAAATAGCGCAGGCGAATAATGCTTTGATCCGCTTGCGAAAGGGTGCGGAGTTTATCGCGCACGATCTCCGAATCGAGCCAACTCAGTTCATCGTCCTGATAAGGTTCAGCTTCTGCTGTCAGCCAGCGTCGGATCGCCGCTACGTAACGCCCCGCTGCACGCTGCCGATTGTAGGATAAATTGGTAGCGATCTTTAAAAGCCAGGGGCGCAACGGGCGCGTATCATCAAAACGATCCAGTGCGCGTGAAGCATGAATGAACGTCTCTTGTGCGATGTCCTCGGCGTCGCCAGCCTCGCCAAGAATCAGGTAAGCCATGCGGAATACTGCGCCGCGATGTTGGGCATAGAGCGCTTCATAGGCGGCCTGGTTGCCTTGTCGTGCCAGATGAATCAATTCGGGTTCGTTCAAAGCGTGCCTCACATATCAGGATCACACAAGAAGATACACCGCCTGTACCGGGTTCGTTCCATGTTACAATTATTTTCATGGAAAATGAACGCAAAGAACAAATTCAGCAAATTTACGCGGCAATGATCGCGGAACACGGAGCATCCCGTGTCTTCGGTGAAGCCGAAACCGTGATCGCCGCTTTGAATAAGCATCCTCTGCCTGCGGGGATGATTGTCGATATTGGTAGTGGCAATGGCGCAATTACGCTGGCTGTGGCGCACGCCTTCCCCCGGCGCTATGTGATGGGAATTGATTTTTCGCCGGAGCAGTTAGCCTATGCCCATACGCACAACAGCAGGATTAATGTGCTGTATTCGCATGGTGACGCCGATGATTTACCCTATATCCATGCTGCTGCGATCTATAGTGCGGCGACTCTGCAATATGTAGAAGATATGGCGAAATTCCTGCAAACCGCTTTTGAACGTCTGAATCCGGGCGCAACGTTATGGTATTCAGTGCAGCTTGTTCCGGCGGAAAATCCGCAACGGGAAAGCATCCGTGAAACATGGATGCAGTTCATGCACCATTCCATTTCGTTCCACAGCGAACAGGAACACTTGGAGATGTTGCGCGCGGCTGGATACATTGATGTCGAATCGGTTGTGAAGCCACAAGCAATATCGTTGCTCACGCCGAAACGTCTGGAAATCCTGAAAGTGGAATTGGAGAAAAGAGGCCAGACCGTTCAGGATGCAGAGACAAACGGCTGGCTGGCAATGGGCGAATTCATCGGGCGGAAACCGGATTAGACAGGAGCGCGATCCAGTTCCCAGATACGCAGGATACGTTTGACGGTGCGCGTTAATTGGTTGAGCGTGTCTGCCCGGTTTTGCAGGATGATTACACGATCCGGTTGCGCTTCCGGGCGAAGTAATGGCAGTCGTGTACCATCTGCAAGGACGACAATTGGCGTCATCGCCAGACGCGCATCGCGGTCACAATGCTGTATCCCGATCCATTCACGCGCATCCACTTTGTTTGTCAGATCATCGTGAACGACAATAAGCGCCGGGTGCATCTCACGCGCTGCTTTTATCGTAGCGAGATAGTTATTGGTATTGATCACATCATAGCCGTGTGAAAACAGACGATCTGCAAATGGATCGAGCGAATAATTGGTGTGATGCAGTTTTATGATCAGAGGACGCCACTCACTCGGTTGTGGCAAACGAATCGCGCTCATGGTTGATGTTGCATCCGTTCTTTCATTCATCAGCACTACATTTCTGATTTCTCTATCGTTGGTTCAGGCGTTGGCTCTGGTTGTTTATCTGGCGCTTTTTTCTGTGCCGCTTCCATAGTTGTATAGAGATTTTCGCCTACCTGATATAACACTTGTCGATCAGAAAAGCGTTGCACAAATTCATCAACGCCATCCGGGTCAAAAAATCGAGCGACGATAATATCACTATCCAGAAATGGGCTGGTGTTCGCCATATACGCGCCATAATCGCGCCAGTTGTCCTCGATCAGCGGATTGGGGTCGCGCAGGATAATGATCAGTACCTTTTTGCCCGGTTCGCGCATCTTTGCCAGATTTTGCATCTGGTACTGACCGACCTTGTTGAAACCATATAGCCCTTTAGGCCATTCACGCAACGGTTCGCTCAGGCGCGGCGGCATATACCCGAACAGGCTGACAACAATGCCGATAGTGAGCAGAATGTATCCCGGCCATAGCTTTGACCACGCCTGTTGAAGAGCGCCACCTTTTGCTGTCAATTGATTGATGGCGTTGCTCACATGCGGCGACCATGCCCGTGCCTGTGACACGATCCCATAGGCCGCAACCAGCATAACGCCGCCCGTCGCCTCATAGTAGTAACGAACGCTATAGACTGCTGAGTCGTGTACTGTTGAGCCGATCCAATAGGTCAGTTGTGCGATGACGATGGCAACAAAGAGTTCAAAAAATATCCAGACCCATTCGTTTTTACGTCCAGCGATCAGTCCCATGAGGATAAAAATATAGGCTAGCCCTACGCCGACCCCGTAATTTAGATTGTTCCTGAGATAGCCTTCAAGCGCCGGGTTTAACGTCCAGCCGAAAATATCGCGTTGCCAGACATAGAGGTCAGCGTTGAAGTTACGCCAACCGTAAGTCAGGGAATGTCCGCCGGGCATGACTCCATAACCCTCGCCAAAGCCGGGCTTGTCATATTCCCACTGGAGCGTATAAAGCTCCGAACGAACCTGCCCCGTCACAGCATAATTGAATCCAAATAGCAGACCAATCCAGGGCAGAACGCACACACCCATAACAACCAGCGGCGCAAGAAATTGGCCTAAATTGACTTTCTTCTCTGGTGTGAAGGATTCCATCAACCGCGCGAGAATATGCAGGCCAATCGGCGCAGCCATCGCAACGGCAGTCAATGGGCGCATCGAGACCAGCAACCCAAGCGCTAGTCCACCAATAGCGCCCCACTTCAACAAACTACCCATCGGGCGTTGTGTTTTGGTCGTTCGATAGTACGCATAAACAAACACCAATGTACACGTCAGCGCCCAGGTATGGCTCATCAAACTGGCATTCAGGATCAAGGCCATCGGGCTGATTGCCATCAATGCTGCCGCAACAACGCCAACCGTTTCATCGAAAATATCTTTTCCAAGCCGATAGACCAGCAATACATTCAGCATCGCGCCAATGGCATTCACAATCCAGGGGGTGTCATTCCCCGCACCGGGCGCAAGAAGCAAAGGCCAGCCGGGAGTATATTTCCCGAATCGACGCAGCGTACCATCTGGCGAGGTTTCCGGCTGCAAGACAAACGGTTGCCAGAATACCTTGATCGGTTCATCGCGCTTGACCCAAGCCTGTCCGCGCGCGAACAGTTTGGCCTGATACAGGTATGCGAACTCGTCTTCCAGATGCGGAAGCCGCTCAAACACGGTGCGGTTTAGAACAACAGACGCGCCAAACGCGAACAGTGCAAACACCAGCGCTGCAAACATCCCGGATGTGAATTTGGAAGTGGTCAAATTGGCTCTCGAAGCTGACTCATCAATTACACAAGCCAGATTATAGCCTGCCGAAGAAGAAAGGAAAAACGGATATACCCGCTTTCAGCAGATTAACGAAGGGCTGGAGATGTCTCTTTCATTGGGACAGTCTGTTTTTCATTGAGCCGCTTGCCAGAGTTCCAATCGTGGGCGGGGAGATACACAGTAGGGCAGGTCCGGGTATATTTCAGGACGCGCGCTAATGTCTGGCGTTGCGCAGCTTCACTGACGGTTGGCCCTTGAAAAGTCTGATCCAGCAAAGCCTTTTCATTATAGGTGACATCGCCAGCGAAGAAATAGCTGATTCCGTCTACGCGCGCAATGACCGATGTATGCCCGCCTGTGTGTCCCGGTGTCGGGACGGCGATCACATCCCCCGCTTTCGTCAGAGGATAGCTGCACTCAAATGGCAGGCTTGCATCTGGCTGGAAGATCATTGGCTTGGGGTCGAACCACGCCGGGAGTCGATTCGTCAAACGATTGAGGAGGCCACCAAATGTGCTTTTATGTCCCGCATATTCATTTTCGCCCAGGTAAATCGGGACATTGGGGAAATCTATTACGCCGTTGGCGTGATCGGTGTGAATGTGTGTCAGGACGACGGCTAGAATGTCGCTTTGCTTATAACCGAGTTTCGCCACTTGTGCGCCGATTTGTTCCTCTGGCGAGATGGTAAATGTAGATTGGGTGATAAAACTCTTCTTCTCAGCAGCAACATCGCCCGTATCAACGATAATGATGCCCTCATCATGCTCGATCACCCAGGTATAGATAGGGAGATCAATGAACGTCTTATCCGTAAAACATTTGGTGAGGAAGGGTACTGTGCCGCCCGCTGCGACACTGCCGCGCAGAAAGTCCGACTTTACGTGTACGATGCCTGTTTGAACAGCGTGAATTTTCATTTTCTATTGCCTTTCTATCAGTTTCGGTGATACACTGACTTCAAATCGACAACCAGGTTAACAGTAAACTTGGTTGTCTATATAGTAAACCGGGTTTTCTATATTGTCAATAGGGCAATATTCAATGAAGACAAATTCCCCAAACTTCGATCTGAATGCACTTCGACAAGAAGGCGAAAACAGCCTTGCGCGCCAGATGCTTTCGATTTATCGGGCTTTTAACGCGCTGGCACAGCAGAAATATAAACAGCGCGGCTATACTGGTTTATCTCCGGCGCACACCTCTCTGATCGCAAACACTGATCCAGGTGGTACGCGCATCGTCACCCTTGCGGAGCGTATCGGCACGACCAAGCAGTTTGCAGGACGGCTCGTTCAGGAATTAGAGCAAACTGGTTTTCTGGCGACACAACCTGATCCAACAGATCGGCGCGCAACACTCGTCGTTGTCAACGATAAAGGCTGGCAATTTCTGGCGGATGCGTGTGAAGCGAGAAGCGAGATTGAAGAGGTATTTAAATCGGCGCTTGGAGAAGACCTCATGATCTCCTTCATCAAAGCGATTGAAACGCTGGCAAGAATCAGTGTCGATATTTCAGGATCGCCTGAACCGCTGGAACTGTTGAATAACATCAATCAAGGCTGAATTATCCCTGACACAACAAAAAGGAGTCTTCACAGGAAGACTCCTTTTTATTTCAACCAATGTCAGAGGCTGTTAGCTGACGCGATGGCAGGCAACCCAGTGACCGGGGCGTGCTTCTTCCAGTTCTGGTTCTTCCTTGAAGCACAGATCGACGGCAACCGGGCAACGGGTGTTGAAGTTGCAGCCAAGCGGTGGATTCGCCGGGGACGGCACATCGCCCTTGAGGATAATGCGCTGACGCTTACGCTCAACTTCGGGATCAGGCACAGGCACAGCGGAAAGTAGCGCTTGTGTATACGGATGTAGCGGGTTGCTATAGAGTTCGTCGGCGGGCGCGACTTCGACAACCTTGCCCAGATACATGACCGCAACGCGATCACAGATATGGCGTACCATCGAAAGATCGTGGGCGATGAACAGATAGGTCAGGTTGAATTCTTTTTGCAGGTCTTGCAGAAGGTTCACTACCTGCGCCTGAATCGAAACATCGAGCGCGGAAATCGGTTCGTCGCAAACCACAAAGGACGGGTTGAGCGCCAATGCGCGCGCGATACCGATACGCTGCCGCTGACCACCGCTGAATTCGTGTGGATAACGATTTACAAAGTAGGGGTTAAGATTCACGCGCTCCAACAGGTATTGTACGCGCTCCATCTGTTCCTTACTGCTACCGACGCCGTGAACCGCCAGCGGTTCGGCAATGATACGCCCGACGGTCATACGCGGGTTGAGCGAAGCATATGGGTCCTGGAAGATCATCTGCATACGACGGCGCATCTTGCGGAGGTCTTCACCCTTGAGGCTGCTGATCTCCTTGCCCTCGAATTCCACTGTACCTGCTGTAGGACGGTACAACTGCAATACGGTACGCCCCATTGTAGATTTACCGCAACCGGATTCACCTACAATCCCCAGAGTTTCGCCTTCATAGACATCGAAGCTGACACCATCGACAGCTTTCACCGCGCCGACTTCACGCTGAACAATAACGCCAGAAGTAATTGGAAAATATTTCTTGAGATCGCGGACTTTAACCAGTGTTTTCTTGTCGGAATAGTCGCTGATTCCGGCATGGCTTGGGGCAGGCATACTAGACATTGTTCGACGGCGCTCCTTCTGTCACACTCGGAAGTCCCTGACGGACATCCACCCAACAGGCAGCAATATGTTTTTCTGATCCATCCGTAACTGGCCCCAGAGGAGGTGTTTCGTGCAGGCATTTATCCAGCCGGAAAACACAGCGCGGCGCAAATGGACAACCTACGGGCTTTTTGCGCATATCCGGCGGCGCTCCCTCGATGCTCACCAGACGATCCCCACGCTTGTCAACACGAGGCAACGCCCCCTTCAATCCGAGCGTATAGGGGTGGCGCGTGTTGTTGAACACATCATTTACAGGGCCACGCTCGACGATGAAGCCCGCATACATGACCTGCACCGTATCCGCCAGACCCGCAACAACGCCGAGGTCGTGCGAAATCCAGATCATTGCCATGCCGATCTTATCGCGCAGACGCTTTACCAATTCGATGATTTGCGCCTGAATCGTCACGTCAAGAGCAGTCGTTGGTTCGTCCGCGATCAGCAACTGCGGGTTGCAGGAGAGCGCCATTGCAATCATCGCACGCTGGCGCATACCACCGGAGAACTGGTGCGGATAGTTGTCGATACGCTGTTGCGCGCCGGGGATACCGACGAGTTGCAGCAGTTCGATAGCACGTTCGCGCGCCTGTTCCTTATCCATACCGAGGTGAAGTTGTAGTGCTTCGGTGATCTGGCGTCCGATGGTGAGTACAGGGTTGAGTGAGGTCATTGGGTCCTGGAAGATCATGGCGATTTCCGCACCACGCACCATTCGGATTTCTTCTTTATTCAGCTTGAGCAGGTCACGTCCACGAAACATCACCGTACCAGACTCGATGATCCCCGGTGGCTGTGGAATTAACCCCATGATTGAAAGACTTTGTACGCTCTTGCCGCTGCCCGATTCTCCAACGACCCCAAGCGTTTCACCTTCATCAAGCGTGTACGAGATACCATTCACGGCGTGTACAACGCCTTCTTGCGTTTTGAACCGGGTAACGAGGTCTTTGACCTCCATTAAGACGGTCAAAGTAAAACTCCTTCTAACCTAAAGGTTATAAAAAATGCAGCGGCAATCATTAAACTGCCTTTAAGCCCGTTGATTGTAAAGGGGGATTGCACGCCTTGCAACATTTGCCGAGAGGTTTGTTTAACGGTTATTAAATTTACTTCCATGCTCCTGAAAGGTTCATTTTCACCCCATCATATCAGATCGTTTGTCTCCTAAAAAGTCTCGAAAAACTGATTGACAAAAATTTTGAATCTCTGCTATACTGATAATCAAACAAACGTTTGATTAATTACAGAGGTTTATCACTATGGTTGCTCCGGCTTCGATCAACAACGCAGTAGATTTTTATCAACTGGATGATTTACTGACCCCCGAAGAACGCGAACTGCGCTATCGCACACGGGAATTTATGGAACGGGAGATCGAGCCTGTTGTGGGACCATATTGGGAACGCGCCGAGTTTCCATTCGAGTTGATTCCAAAATTCCGCGCATTTGGCTATGCCGGGGGGACGCTCAAGGGCTATGGCTGCGCGGGATTGAGTTCGACTGCGGTGGGCGTAATGGGCATGGAAATGAGCCGCGTCGATGGCAGCATGACCACCTTTCATGGCGTCCAAAGTGGCCTGGCGATGGGTTCTATCGGGATGCTCGGCAGCGAGGAGCAAAAACAGCGCTGGCTCCCCTCGATGGCAACCTTTGACAAGATTGGCTGCTTTGGTCTGACGGAACCGAACACGGGTTCCAATTCGTGGATGATGGAAACACGCTTCCGCAAGGATGGCGATCACTACATTTTGAACGGCTCGAAGCGCTGGATTGGCAACGCGACATTCGCAGACCTCGCTGTGATCTGGGCGCGCAGTGAAGAAGATGGCAAGGTTGCGGGCTTTGTGATCGAACTCCCGACTCCCGGTTTCACCGCAACCAAAATCGAGGGCAAAATCGCCAAGCGCATCGTCCAGAACGCTGATATTAAAATGGAAAATGTGCGCGTCCCGGCGGAAAATCGGTTGGCTTTGGCAAGCAGTACCAAAGCAGTTGGCTCTGTGCTGGTCGCTACGCGCGTGGGCGTCGCATGGGAAGCAATTGGACATGCGATGGCTGCTTATGAAATTGCACTGAACTATGCCAAAGAGCGTCAACAGTTTGGGCGTCCGATTGCGGGTTTCCAGATGATTCAGGAAAAGCTGGTGAAGATGCTGGCAGCGGTAACTTCCATGCAGTTTATGACGTTGCGCTTGAGCCAACTCGCGGATAGTGGCAAACTGACCGAAGGACAGGCGAGCCTCGCCAAGATGCACAATGCCGCTACTGCCCGTGAAGTTGTGGCGCTTGGGCGCGAAATCCTCGGTGGAAACGGCATTTTGCTGGATTACAAGGTCGCACGTCACTTTGCTGATGTTGAAGCAGTCTACACCTACGAAGGTACAAACGAAGTCCAAACCTTGATTGTTGGACGTGAGATCACGGGGATTCAGGCATTCGTCGGCTGATTTGGAGCGATAGTTAAGGGGACGATCTACAGATCGTCCCTGCTCAAAACAGGTTAAGATTGTGTGGCAAGTTTCCGCTGTAGCATCGGAATCAAACCACCGGCCTCCAGAATTTCTTTCAACGACGGGGACAGTGCCGGGAACGAAAACGTTCCGCCTGCGCACGTCACGGTATAGTTATCCGCGTCTACCGTGATTGTTTCGCCGTTCTGGATGGCTTCTACCGCCGCCGGACAGACCACCGGAAGCAACCCCCCATTCACCGCATTACGAAAATAAATCCGGGCAATACTGCGCGCCACAAGGACACGCACGCCCGCCGCAACAACGGCAGTAACCGCCTGTTCGCGGGATGAGCCACAGCCAAAATTGCCACCTGCCACGATAATATCACCGGGTTTCACATTGGCGGCAAAGGCGGGATCAATATCTTCCATTGCGTGCTTTGCCATCTGCGTCACATCTTTTACAGTATAAGTATATTTGCCGGGAAAAATCACGTCGGTGTTGACGTTATCGCCATATTTCCAGACTCTGCCTGTATAGTTCATGGTTCACTTCTTTTCATAGAGTTTGATGAACTCTGCAAATTGACCTTCTCTATCAAAGCCTGGATTGATTGCCAGCGCTTTTTTGAAATATTCTACCGCCTTATCGGTATCCCCAAAATTTGCATAGACCAGCCCGCGCCCGACATACCCGCGCCACTCCTGCGGATCAAGCGCAATCACTTTGTCGAAATCGCGTGCTGCTTCGGAATAGCGATCATTATCAAAATACAGATTGCCCCGTTGTAGCAATGAATCAATATCATTCGGGTTTTGAGTGATGCGTTGTGTATAAGTCTGGATACGTTGCTGATCGGTACGCTGGTTTGGGTTATTGCGCGTGTTGCTCAGGTTGGAAAGAACAAGTAGCGCCAACAGAATCAGAACAGGCAAAAATCGCAGCAGTTTAGGACGCTGCGGGCGTGGTTTCGGCGGGACAATCTCCAACGGGCGCTGTGCATCAGGCTTTTCCGCACGCAGTTGCTGCGCCTCCCGGCGATCCAGGTCAGCGTTTACCGGGTCTTCCAGGGCGTCATAGGTTTTGGCGCGTTCTTCGTAGAGTTTTGCATAATCGGGTTGCAATTTGATCGCAATATTGTGATCGATCAACGCCCCCTGATAATCCTTCAACCCCCGGCGCGATTCGGCGCGGGTCGCATGAAACGCCGAAACGCCCGATTGCATTTCAATCGCCAGATCAACATCCTTGAACGCCTCGTCATAGCGTTCCAGATCGTTCAGCAGGGCCGCCCGATTATTCAGCAAGACGGGTTTCCGACCATCTTCCTTCATAATCAATTCGAGTTCTGCCAACGCTCCCGCCGGATCGTTCAACATGGAACGCGCTATTGTGAGCGTATGCCGCGCGTCCACATTCTCCGGCGCAAGTTTGAGCGTTGCTTCTGCCGCTTCCGCTGCCTCCGCGAATCGCCCCATCTGATTCAGGAGCATTGCCCGCATTCGCATCGCATCGACATAGCGCGGCATGATTTCCAGTGATTTATCAAAATCAAAAAGGCTGGACTCGTTATCTCCCAGCAAGCCATGAACCAGCCCGCGATAGTACCACGCTGTCGAATTTTTCGGATCGCGTTCAATCACACGGTTGAGGTTATCGAGAGCCTCGGCATATTTTCCCGTTCGCAGGTTCGCCATCGCACGATTGAACATACCGGCGATGGAACGCGGTGGATTATGTTGCGCTGGATCGGGAAAAGAAATCGTCATCGACCAAATGCTTTCTGATAATTAATTGTCATTATAGCGCCAACCTGCGCAAATATCAGGAAACGCTCATGAAGAATTAGAGAGCCGGGTCTGATACGAAATCCGGTGATCAGCCAAACGGGGGAATATAAAACAAAAAACCAGCAAAAAATTCGCTGGTTCGTTTCGGAATACTTATAGCTGGGAGACCTGGATTCGAACCAGGGCTAACGGATCCAGAGTCCGCTGTTCTGCCGGTTAAACTATCTCCCAAAACACCCAACAAACTATATCATGCGAGAGACGCGCTGGCAAGGGTAGATCGAGACGGCAGAACGAAAACGGTTCCCGACCCACTGCTTTCGTGGTGGGTCAGGGTCAATTGGTACGCCCGATTTCACATTATTTGATGTTTACCGAATCAAAAGTGATTTTGTCTTCCAGATGGGCTTCAATCACCGGGCGCGTGAGCCACGCCTCGCGGAGTTCTTTCCGCGAGAATAATTCAAGCTGATCGCCCAGATGCGATGAATTTGGCTGTGTCGCGTTGCCATAGGATAGCAAAACCGTTGCATGAACAGGTTGGCTGAATTCAATCACTGCGATGTACGAATCACCGTGTACCGCTTTGAATCGCAAATCCTTATCCTGCATAAATGTCAGCGTGCGAAATGTACCCACGACATCGAAACTGCCGCTTGCAGGAAGGTCATATTTCCCGATACGCAGCCGGAACGCTTTTCCATAGGGAATGTCAATGCCACCACCGAGCATACGAACACTTTCAAGCTGGGTAGCGACTTTTTCCAGCGCCGCAACTGCCGCAGCCGGGTTGGATAATCCGCGTGGGGTATTCAACGGATCGTGAATATCCCATTGTTTGGCATAGATAGGGAAGCCTGTCGGTTGAACATAGCTCAACGCCCACGCGGTAAAGAGCGCCGCACCGACGCTTTCCACATCGGTGGTTCTGTCCCATGCTGCCAGTATTTCTGCTGCGTGCTTGACCAGCGGTTTATCGGATGCCTGTGCTGCCTTGATCAAATCATCCAATACCTGTGTCGCCAATTCCGCATAAGTTGACTGCTTGAGGGCTATTAATTGCTCAAAGGTGGGCTTGGGATGCTCGGCAAGCAATCGCATAGAGGTTTGCGGGCGAGGCCAGATAAACGGCGGAGGAATCATGTATGCCGGATAATCTTTGGGATCGAGCGCCAGTGGAAGGGTTGTCGTCCAGGGCGGTTCGTTGGCGTTTTGCAGCCAACCGGAAACGGGATTCAGAACGCGGGGAAGGTCTTCATAGGGATGATATTTTGTCCAGAGGTAGCGACTGCTGTCGCCGGGGATAATCGCAGGGTGAGCATTATTGACGACGGTTGTATTGTTCCAGAAAGCCCAGTCTCCTTCGCTACGAATCGGCACTTGCTCGTTGAACAAGTGCATGATGTTCCCGTCCCGATCTGCGTACATAATGGTAAACATCGGGATACGAACGGGTTTGAGCGCGGCCTCAAATTCCTGTAGATTATTTGCCCGCGCCATTTCCCACCACTGGATCGTTGCCTCGTTGAGATGCTCCCCGACAACGCGAAGCGCCAGTGCCGATTCTGTGTTACGAGAGGCTATCACCGCGCCATGTACCGAACGCCGCACGGTCAACGGCTTTTCGATGAATGTTCCGTCTTTTTGTAAAATGCGAATCGTTTCCTGATGGGTGTCGAAAGTGCGTTGTTGACTATCATATAGATAGGTGATTCCGTCTGGCGCGACTTTCAATTGATACAAGTCCCAACCGTCGTGGGTATTGACGGTATGTGTCCAACCGAGGGATTCATTAAACCCAATCCCCAGAACCGGGTTTCCAATCAGTGCTGCGCCGTATACGTTTACATCCGGTGAAATGAGATGCGCCTCAACCCACAGACCGAGGTCAGACCAGGGTTGATGGGGATTGGCAACCAACATCGCTTTCCCGCTTGCCAAATCCAAAGGGGCAATCGCCCACGCATTTGAGCCAAACTGTGGCTGGGTTGGCAGGCTGGCTTGTTGCGCCCACGCCTTCGCTGCGTTGATTCCTTGCCCGGCAACAAAGGTATAGCGCAAAGTGCGGATTCCATGCGCCAGAATATCTATCGGCTGGATTGGTAACGCGGCTTTGCGTGCCGGGTCGATTTGATCCGGGTTGGCCTTTACATAATCGTTGATTCCCGCCGCAAAAGCACGCACATATGCCTGATAATCGGAAGGCAGGTTAGCGAGGTTAGCTGCCGCCTCCTGCGGGATGCCAAGTGTGCGCACCAGTTCATCGGTCTGTAAATAATCTGCGCCCCAATATTCCGCCGCACGTCCGCGCGATTCACCATACAACTTGAGCAACAGATCGCCGTGATTTTGTGCCTGCGCCCACCCAAACGCATAAAATAAACCGACATTATCTCCCGCGAAGATATGCGGTACACCCCATGTATCCCACAGTATTTCTGTTTTCGGAGACGCTGCATAAATCGTTCTGGACGTTATCGGAATAAGAACTGTCAACAGCAAGGCAAAAATCAGCACAAATCGCTTTTGTTTCATGGGATACCTTCGCATTTTATCGGCAATTCTACAAATCTTGCTCAAACTCAACAACCAATATGATCAGTAATTATCAGGGGAGAGATGAAATCAAAAGGGGAAATAGCGAATCAGGGGTTTTGGCAGGGGAGAGCGCCGTACAATGGATATTGAACACATGCTCTCCCGTTTTTGTTGACGCATATATTAGCTCAGGCGTCGGTGTCGTCGGTGCAGGTTTTGGTCATGCAGTGTGCCGCCAGCATCATTCGCACGGTAGAGGCGTCGAACCCGCATTGACTGAGCGCCTGCGAAAGCGCGTTATCTGGTAGCGCATCGCCGTTCTTCATGCCCGCCAGCGTGGTCATCTTGCGGCAATCCAGACAAAAAACGTGTGCGCCCGTTTCAGCGTCATTATGCCAGCTATACAGACGTGTCCCATCGCCGGGGATTTCATCGACCAGATGCACCTGTACAAAGGCTTCAAGGTTGCGATAAACCGTAGAAAGGCTACACTCCAACCCTTCTTTCAACGCCTGTTCATAGAGGTGTTCGACAGAGAACGGCTTCTCATTTTCCAACACAAGGCGTAATAAAATTTGACGAGGAGAAGTCATTCGCATTCCGGCCTCGTGGACGCGGCGCGCGGCCTCCTCATAGGTGATCGTCGGCATGATCGATCCTTTTTGAGTCTTTTCTTTTAGTTCTTTAATACACTCACGCGAATATCTGCCGCCAGTTCTGCGCCGATCACCTGTTCATGCCCATCAATACTGAGACGCAACGGACCCTGAAATGGTGCGCGGCTGAGTAACTTGATCCGCTGTTCGGGAACAAGCCGCAAACTTGCGAGATAGCGCAGAATATCAGCATCGTGTGATTTCACCCGGCTGATGACCAGACTGGCAACTGGCTCGACACTACTCAGCGGCTCATCATCGACAAAGGGCATAATACCGTCTTTGGAAGGGATCGGTTCACCATGTGGGCAACGCTTCGGATAACCAGCCATCGCCTCCATACGTTCGGCAACCTTGTCGCTGATCGCTGCGCCGAGGGCATCGGCATCATCATGGACATCGGCCCAATCAAAGCCCATTACCTTCACCATAAATATTTCAGCGAGACGGTGGCGTCGAATACTCAGGAGCGCTTCCTTTTCGCCTTTCTGGGTGAGCCGCATTCCCTTATACGGTTCATGCTCAACCAACCCGTGCGCGCTCAGGCGCTTCATCACCGCAGAGACAGCGGGTGCAGTCACGTTCATCCGTTCCGCCAACGCTGAGGTTGTGATATACGGATTGCCGTTTTGTGTGCTTACCAGCCGATACGCCTCTGCAAGATATTCCTGCATGACTGTACCATTGAAAGACTGTTCCAACTTGTACTCCGCTCCGAATTTAAACAGCGTTAAATTTGAACTTAACGCATAAACTTTGATGGTTAACTCACACTTTCTATAATATCATATTGAGAATGATTTGCAACAAGAACGGGTATTTTACCCATATTAACAGGGGCAGCAGGTGACACTTCAATCGATTAGTTTTGGGCTTGCAATTTTGTTGGGAATCATCGCCTTTGCGCTGGTCAAACACACGGCTGATGAATTTGACAAGTGGTATGAAGTGGAAGCTGATGGCTCCCGCCTACGCATCCCGGCAGCGATGATCGGTGTCGTAGTCGCGGTAGTCGGCGCAGCATTCCTCTTTCTACGCTGAATATGCGAATAGCAATTGCCCCGAATGCCTTCCGGGGCAGCCTGAGCGCGTTTCAAGCTGCTCTGTGTATCTCCGATGGGCTTTCCAAATCCAGATTAAGTAGCGAACCGATCCTCATGCCGCTGGCAGATGGTGGTGATGGTACGCTTGATGTTGTCTACCGTGCGCTTGGTGGCGAAAAATTATCGCTGACTGTCACGGGTGCGGATGGCACACCAGTCACCGCGCAACTCGGCCTGATGTCCGATGGTCAAACCGCGATTGTCGAATTGGCGCAGGCTTCCGGGATCGAGCAGATTCCACGTGATCGACGCAACCCGTTACACACTACAACCTACGGCACAGGAGAACTCATCCGTGCTGCGGTTGAGCGTGGTTTTCATCGGATCATTGTCGGGCTTGGCGGGAGTGCCACCAATGATGGCGGCGCAGGCGCGATGCAAGCCCTCGGCGCAAAACTGCTGGATAGCGATGGCAAAGAGATTGCTCCTGGCGGCGCAGGGTTATCGCGTCTGGCGCGCATTGACGCCAGTGGTGTGAAGCAACTCCTCCACGACACAGAAATTATTGCGCTGTGTGATGTGGATAATCCGCTGACCGGGTCAAACGGTGCATCGCGCATCTTCGGACCACAAAAAGGCGCGAATGAGGACATGATTCAACAACTGGATGCAGCCCTCGCGCACTATGCGATGATCATCAAGCGTGACGTTGGGCGTGATGTGCTGACTGCGCCGGGTGGTGGTGCGGCAGGGGGGATTGCAGCGGGGCTAATGGCGTTTGCAAATGCGCAACTTGCGCCCGGTGCGGAAACCCTGATGAAGCTCCTCGGCTACGATCAATTGATCGAGGAAGTTGATTTGTTGATCACGGGTGAGGGGAAATTGGATGCCCAAACAATGGGCGGGAAAGCCGTGCGCGCGATTGCCGATGCTGCTCTGCGACGTGAGATTCCGGTGATTGCGCTCGTCGGGATTCTGGATTGCAGCGATGATGACCTGCGGGCGATGAATATTGATGCTGCTTATAGCATCGTGACCGGGCCGTGCAATATTCACGATGCGATTGCGAACGCGGCAAACTGGCTTACCCTAACTGCAACACAGGTTGGGAATACGCTGGCGCTACGACGCAAAAGCTAGCAATTTATAGCCCAACAGTGATGTTGAGAATCGCTGAAAGGGTTATCTGTAAATTGATGATTAAATGGTGGCTTGAGAATAGGCGTATTCAATAGCAATGTTTGCCATCATTTGCCCCTGTTTAATCAGATCATTTTTGAAGTAGTTGCAAGAGGGGCGCACCACGCGCCCCGCTATTGTATGATGTTTATGCGCGCTTGCTGATTTTTGCCCAGACGCCATCTTTCGGGCGCAGAGTAGTAGAGAGACCGGGCTTGGCAACATGCCCTGTCGAAGTCAACTGATAGCGTTGCACCATAAGCGCAATAATGAACATGCCTTCCATGAGCGAGAAATCACGTCCGATGCACATCCGCTGGCCTGCGCCAAACGGCATCCATGATAGTGCGTGACGCTTTTCGGCTTTTCCCGGCGCGAAACGTTCTGGATTGAAGACCGCTGGTTCGTCCCAGATTTCCGGGTTGCGATGGATGTTATAGATAGAGACAGCCACCATCGTTCCTGCCGGAATTGAGTAACCATCAATTACATCGTCCTCAAGGGCGGTACGCGGAACCCAATAGGCCGGCGGGTGAATCCGCATGATTTCCTGCAAGACCATCCGTGTATAGTGGAGTTTTTCCAGCGATTCAAACATCGGTGGCTGGTCACCAAGAACGGTATCAATTTCGTGCGTTAGTTTTTGGACAACTTCCGGGTGATTCAACAGATGATGCACGCCCCACGAAAGAGTCAGCGATGTGGTTTCGTAGCCAGCGAGGAACATGGTTGCCACTTCGTCGCGCACCTGCTGATCGGTCATCGCCTCGCCCGTCTCTTCGTCGATCAGGTTCAGCAACATGCCAAGCAGGTCTTTGGGCTGTTCTGCCATTTCGCGGCGCTGCTTGATAATACGATAGAGGAATTCATCGACGCGCTTGAGTGCAACCTGATAGCGCTTGCGTCCCGGCACAGGAATCCAGTTTGGAATGCCCTGTGTCACCATGTTTTGCAGCATGAAATCGAGCGCATAGGCCATCTCTGTACCCATTGTATCCGCATCTTCGGCGGCCAAATCTTTGCCGAACATCGTCTGCACGATAACCTTCATTGTGATGTGATTGAAGGCTTGCAGCATGTCGATGGGGTTGCCAGCGTCTGCCCATCCATCCCAGTGTTTCATCTCGGATTCGATGGCACTAATCATCAGTTCCGTCATAGTGCTGAGATATTGACGGTGAAAATGCGGCTGCATCATGCGGCGCTGACGCATCCAGAAATCGCCTTCGCTGACGACCAGACCATTACCAAGCATCGAGCGTACCGAATTCCACATCGCGCCGCCCTTGTCGTAATTCCGGGCGTTATCGCGCAGAACGTATTGGGCGTGAGCGGGATTACAGAGCATCACAATGGAGATCGCGCCCAAATCCAGCTTATAGACATTTCCGTGATTCCGCTGTGCCTGTTCCAGAAAATCAATCTGATGTTTCAGGACACCGGGAATTGAACCGATCAAGGGTACGCCGGGAGTCTTTGGAGGCAGCTTTGGCTTGGCAGTCGTAGCGATAATATCCATCATGAGTTCTCCAGATACGAAACATATAATCGTGAACCCAGCATCTCATAATTGCGCCTGGAAATCGCCTGGAAATCAGGTAATGACATTTTTTTTATGACTTCTCTATCGCATTTTGCAGTTTTTATTGGAAGTATATGGAGGCTATAAATTTGAACCTCTTGCCCGTTTGTTCGGTAATAGAGGTAACATCCTCGTTCTGCTTGCTCTCCATATTCAATAAAAAATATAAAAGACCTGTATACCAATTTTGAACCAAATAGACGTACTTTGCGTAAGATGGATACGTGAAGCGCGCTAATCGAATCGTTGGTTCAATACATGAGAGGTCATGATGACGACTCGTTATCGTTGGCTGCAAGTGGCTGTTGCACTGCTTGCGCTGGCTTCAATTTCCGTTTCCAATGTGTTTATGCCCTCGTCTACTGCAAAGGCAGCAGACAAGGTTCTCCGCTATGCCTTCAGCGAGCCGGATACGATTGACCCGCAACGCGCCAGTTTCGCCAATCAGGTGGCGCTGATTTACGCGATTCACCGTACTCTGCTCCGCACAGGCGAAGATGGAAAACCAGTGCCGAGCATCGCGGTTGAAGTTCCCACCAAAGAAAATGGCGGTATTTCAGCAGACGGTTTGACATTTACCTATAAACTGCGCGACTGGAAATGGTCGGATGGCAAGGGCGCGGTCACGGCGAACGATTTTGTGTTTGCGTGGCAACGTCTGGTTGATCCCAAACTCGCTGCGCCCTATTCCACCTTCCTGAGCGGCGTCAAGAATGCCGACGCAATTATCGAAGGCAAAGCCAAGCCCGCCGATCTGGGAATTCGCGCCGTTGATGACAAGACGCTCGAAATCAAACTGGAACGCCAGATTGGGTATCTGAATGAAATCGCCACTCTTTGGGTGACATCACCTGTCCGTAAAGATAACGTCGAACGTGCTGGCGACCCGGCGACGGGCGCATGGAGCGACCCGGCGAATGGCCCGGTTGCAGGCACTGGCCCCTTCATGATCACCAAATGGGATCATCAGAAGGAAATCGTTCTGGAAAAGAATCCGAACTTCGGTGGTAGTGCAGCCAAACTGGATAAAATCTCTCTGCCCCTGAACGATGACAGTGCTGTTCACTACGCTTCCTATAGAGCGGGCGAACTCGATTTTAGCCTGTTCCCGGCAGCCGAACTTCAGGCCATCGAAAAGGACGCCAAACTATCCAAAGAGTTGATCCGCTATCCCGATAGCTGCGTCATTTATCTGAACATGGATAACACCAAAGCGCCGTTCGATAACAAGAAGGTGCGTCAGGCGTTCGCACTGGCGATTGACCGCGATAACTACATCAAGGCGATCACACGCGGAATCGGCAAGCCTTACTATAGCTTCCTGCCCGCCGAAGTCCCCGGCGCAGATGCTTCGCTCGGCAAACAGTTTGCCTATAATCCAGAGAAGGCACGTCAAATGCTCGCTGATGCTGGCTTCCCCGGCGGTAAGGGTCTGCCACGTATTCGCTTCAACTATACCGCCAGCGCCGCCAACCAAAACCGTTTTGAGTGGTTCCAGAGCCAGTTCAAGCAGGTGCTTGGCGTTGATATTTACGCGAACCCGATGGATGGGGCGGTCTTCGAGGCATCCAACAATCAGCCGATTGAAAAGCTGGAAGGT
>CAYSOC010000004.1:4389-70825 GCA_964432445.1 uncultured Anaerolineaceae bacterium | reverse complement strand
GACCCGTAACGGTTGGTGTGCAGATTACTTCCATGCTTCGGATTACTTCGGACTGGTGATGGCAAGTGGTGATAAGAATGCTGACGGCAAACTGACCGAAGGGGAAGGCAACCCGCTGAATCACCCCGGCTATCTGAATGTAGAATTCGATAAACTGGCGCGTGAGGCCGATCAGGAAACCGATGCTGCCAAGCAGATCGAACTCTATAAGAAACTGGGCGCAATACTCGTTGACGATTCCCCGGTGGCGTTCATCAACCAGGGCGAAAACCTAGCGCTGATTAACCCGCGCGTGAAGAACCTGAAGTATGACATCCGTGACGCCGGTTTGTCTGGTTCACAGTGGTGGGAAGACATCGACATCGCTGGATAATGCTCCTCCTGTCCCGGTGATTTAGAAACCCGCAAACTCCCATAAAAATTATATTTTTATGGGGGTTTGTCTATTGTCATCTCCCGCGAATTGCCAACGTTCCTCTGATTTTAAGATTGAACGCGCTGATCGTTTATTCTCTGTGGTAGAATAATTTGTGAATGGTTTCGTCCTCAAGGGTAAAGTGACCATTGACAATGAGAATTTCGACCATCCTTTTCGATGCAGCAGGCGTCTTGTATGAACGCCCCGTGACGGGAATGGCATTGCAGGCGATGCTCGAACAGCATGGCCTCAAACCGCGTCACCCCAAAATTGTACAGGACTATATGCGTGCTGCGACCTTTGATGCCTGTCTTGGTCGTATCAGTCAGGACGATTATTACACCGCCTTGCTGCGCGTACACGGTCTGGAGGATGCGGCTATCCCCGCCGGACGCGAAGTCTTGCGCTTTGATGCCAGCCGCCTGGAAGTGCAACCAACGATGATCCCGACTTTGCAGCGCCTGCACGCGGCAGGTCTTCGGCTTGGCGCAGTTGCAAACTCTCCCTATTCGGCAGAAGAAGAAGTAAGCTGGCTGGAACGTCTCGGTATTCCGGCAGAACTTTGGACAGTGTATCTCTCCTCCTCCGAAGCGGGCGCTATCAGCCCCGATCCAAAACTGATGACTCCTGCATTGCAGGCGCTGGGTTCACCAGCCAATGAAACCCTGATTATTAGTCATGACCCGGCTGTGTTGATGTATGGTATTGATGCCGGGATTCCCTCGGCAGGCTATCGGGTCGAAGGTGTAACTGGAATGTATGGTTTGATAGAACACATTGGGCAACTTGCGGTGTTGGTGGCGGGCTGATGCGGCGATTTCTCCCTATCGTTTTGCTGATCACACTCCTGATCACCGTCACTCTTCCTGCACACGCCCAAACTGACGCCGCAGCAGTTGCTCAAAAAGCAGCGAATTTTTTGGCCTCGAAATTGCCTAAACCATTTCCCGGTATTGAGTCCTATACATTTTCACCGGAAACATGGCCGGATGCAGGGCTGGGCTGCCCGGATACAGGCCAAACCTTCCCGGCGCAATCGACACCCGGTTACAAATTTTTATTCACGGTAAAGGATGTTATTTACGAAGTCCACACCAATCTGGATGGCAGTAGCGCGGTATTGTGCAAGAATGATGCGCTGAAAGTCGAAACGGCTCTGAGCATTTTCCGTAGTCCATTGTTCAGCATTGGATATCCTGATAAATGGGTTGTGACGCCGCGTGCAGGTGGTGAATTTTTTATTGGCCCAACCGCACAGCAGGTGTGCGTGCAACCTGGCATGATCGTAACACAGCTAGGTCAGGTTACGGCGCAGAAGAACCCGGCTAGTTTGCTCAATGAATTTCTCGCCGCAAACAAAGGATTAACGCCAAACGGTGAACGGGAGACAGTGGCGCGCACCGGGCAATCTACGCTGTTAACAGGCTCCTGTACCGATGGGACGGCACGGACTTTCCGCGTATCCACCTATATTGCATTTGGGCAGGGGTATCGCCTTTTGCAATATACAGCGACGCCTGCCTTCAACCAATGGGCGGATGTCTTCCGAAAAATTGCGGATGAATTCAGCCCGACGAACGCCGGAAACATGACATTGATTGTAGAGGAGCCAAGCAGCGCACCCGATACCCTTCTCCTGCATCGCTCCGGCGGGAATCTGTATGCTGCGGCGGTTGGAGATTTGCCCGGCACACCGATCACCCGTGACGCTGATCTTTTCTTTACCGGACGCCGTTACATCAATGTGCGGCTCTCCGCAGACGGCAAACGGGCGTTGTTGATTGACCCCTCTCGAAAAGCGTTGATTATCGTCGGGATCGAAAAGCAACCGCGTGGCTCTATCCTTGCCAATGACGCCGCCGATACCCTTTTCCCACCTGCATGGTCGCCAGATGGAACGACAGTGGTTTATGTTTCTAATGAAGCGCCCCTGACTTTGCGCGCCGTTGGGACAGATGGAAAGAATAGCCGCGTTATTGCCAAACTGGATATACCACTGTGCCAGGCAAAGCCAAACACAGACCCGGCAGCGGCGGCACTCGCGGAAGATCGCGGCGCGAACCTGCTGCTGGATTGGATAGCCCCGGATACTATCCTGATTTCGCGTGCTTGCAATGGCCTGAGTATCCTGCGTGTGAATCCAGCGGATGGGAAAGCCGAACCGCTATCGCAACCTATCGCCTATCCGCGCCTGTCCCCGGATAAAAGGCGACTCGTCGGATCGTTGCTCGGCAAATTGAGTATCTATGATTTTGCAGAGGGCAAATCGGAAATACTCGATTTCAGCGTTGATCTGGCAGTATGGGGGATTGATGGGAACACCATTTTCTATAGCACGCGCAACCAGACACAAGCGCTCAAGCTGCATACTGCAACCGCTGGCTACGCCCCATTTGAGTCATCAGTGAACCTGCTCACCATTCATCGCCTCGATCTCGCTACAAAACAGGATACACTCCTGTTTCAAGGGGATGGCTATGCGGTTGGATCAATTGCGCCACACGCCAGCGGTATTGTGTTCACAGTGGTTCAAAGTTCGGCGGCGTTGATAGAAGGCATGGGGCGCACGACAAATCCGGCAGAACTCCTGAAACTCCTTCCGGTTGCTCAATTGTACTGGCTACCGACGGGCGCGACGACTCCGACGCTGCTGGCAGATACCTATTCGCCACAATTTGGCCCGCTGGGTTCCGTCGCCGCGATTGGTTTGCCTGTAGCTCCTCGTCCTACAACGGTAAAGTGAGAAATGAATCGACTGCTAATTGCCACCACCAACGCCGGAAAGCGTGATGAATATCGCGCCCTGCTTGCCGACTTGCCCTATGAAATTGTTGGCCTGGCAGATGTTGGCCTCGGTGAAATGGATGTAGACGAAACCGGAACAACCTATTTTGACAATGCGCTGATCAAGGCACGCACCTATCAAAGTGCCTCTGGCCTGACCACCCTGGCGGATGATTCTGGCATCAGCGTAGATGCGCTCAATGGTGCGCCCGGCGTCTATTCGGCACGCTATGCGCCTACGGTTGCAGAACGGAACGCCAAACTATTGGATGCGGTGAAAGACATACCTGCCGAACTACGTACCGCGCGCTTTATCTGCGTGATCGCTATCATGGCTCCCGATCACACGCTCATTGTTGGGGAAGGCGCTGTCGAGGGGGTGATTGCCTACGCTCCACGCGGTACATTCGGGCATGGCTATGATCCGATATTTGAATTACCCGATGGTCGCACGATGGCAGAACTTCCGCAGGAAGAAAAGAACGAGTTAAGCCACCGGGGGCGAGCGCTGGCAAAAGTGTATCCATTGCTGGGTTGTCTGGGAGCGCAATTGTGAATGTAGGGATAATCTCGGCGGGCGTTGTCGTTATCGTTGCGGCGGCAGCGATAATTTTCCTGGTGTTTATGCGCCATCAGATTATGTCTGCATTTTTTCCGAAGCGATCCGTGAAGGTTTCTTCACTTTCGGTTGACCAATTATTAATTCGTGCCTATTCCCGCCGCGACACGGGCAATAAAGAGGGCGCGCGTCGGGATTTTGAAGAAGTGTTGCGGCGCTCCCCCTCTCATCCTGATGCTGCAACAATCAAACAGGAAATTGCACAATTGCGATAACATTGCGATACGAACTATTTGCCTCATTGCCTTCGCGCGTTACTATTATGTTTGATTCTCGTTTTTTCTGCGTACCACTTGAGGTTGAAAATGAAACGTTTTCTGCGAATTATCCTCATCCTAATGGTCGCCAGCGCATTTCTTTCTACTCTTCCAACGACAGCCCATGCACAAGACGCAACCATAAAGTCTTTTTTCTTTGAAGGCGAACCCAACGTACTCGACCCACAAGCCGCCTCCACCCTTGATGAATTCAACGCACTCTACAATATTTACGAAGGTCTCGTAACTTACGATCCGGCAACCCTCGAACCGAAACCACTCCTCGCTGAAAGCTGGAAGGTTTCGACAGATGGGACAGTCTACACCTTTACTCTACGTAAGGGCGTGAAATTCCACAACGGACGCGAAATGACCGCCGAAGATGTGAAGTATTCACTTGATCGGCTTGGCAACCCCAAGACCGGTACATCCTACACCAGCCTGTTGCTGAACAAGGTCAAGGGCTTCACAGAGATGCGCGCGAAGGAAAACCCCGCCGCGACACTTTCCGGTGTAAAAGCCGTTGATGCAACGACGCTGGAAATCACACTGACCGCGCCTGTTGGTTCATTCCTCAAGCAATTGACAATGCCCGGTGGTTTTGTCGTGGCGAAGGAAGCCGCAGAAGGCAAGGATTTCGCACAGAACCCTATCGGCACAGGCCCCTATAAGCTCAAGGAATGGAAGCGCCAGACCTCGATGACGCTGGAAGCCAACGCTGACTATTGGGGTGGTGCGCCAGCCGTAAAGACTGTTGTTATTCGCACCTCGCCCGGTGCTTCGCAGCAGGTGCTGGAATACGAAGCCAACAACGCCGATGTTGCCATTGTCCCGGAGCCGGAACTGGAACGGCTGCGCGCCGATGATAAGCTGTCGAAAGAACTAGTCAACGTCCCGATTCTTTCGCTCTTCTTCCTGCGCGTGAACCTGAAAGACCCGGTAATGAGCAAGCCTGAAGTGCGTCAGGCATTGGCAATTGCGATCAACCGTGAAGCGATCATCAAGACTGTGCTGGCTGGCAAGGGTACACCCGCCTACGGCCTGTATCCTCCCGGACTCTCCACCTATAACAAGGACTACATCCCCTTCAAGCGCGATATTGCGAAGGCAAAGGAACTGCTCGAAAAGGCAGGCTACAAGGATGGTGTCGATATTGAAGTCCGCACCGGGCAGATCGAAACAGAATTGCGCGTCCTGAACGCCGTTCAACAGCAGGTTGCCGAAGCCGGAATCCGCCTCAAGATCAGCAGCACCGAAAAGTCGCTGTATGACAAGGATCGCGGTGAGTGCAAGATGCAGCTTGGTACGATCAGTTTCTCCCAAGACTACGCCGATGCCGATAACTTTACCCCGCAACTGTATCGTGCCAGTGGTGCGCTGCAAATCTGCGGCTATGATTCCTATCCGGGTGTTGCCGATGTAAAGGCGCTTCTGGACAAGGGGTCGGCAATGACCCTCGGCGCAGAGCGCGACGAAGTATTCCGTCAGGCCGAAAAGCTGGGTATTGATGCCGCCGTGATCATCCCGATCTATCACGGGACACGCACGGTACTCGTCAACCCGCGCCTGAAGGGTACGGTTGTCGATAATAACTCGATTGTTCAGTTTGCCCGCCTGAAGGTTGGCTGATTGATTAAGTAAACTATTCGGGCGAATCAATCTTCTGATTCGCCCTTCGACTGGATACCGGGGTGTTATATCATCCCGGTTCAAAACTCCGCTTCCCCGCCGTTATGGATTTTTCACAGATTTTTAGTGTTCTGCCTTTGCATGTCAGGGTCTACCCGCCTATAATTTCATTCTCAGAGTACGAGAGGTCGCGCGTGTCTGTCACAGATGATATTAAGGCGCGGATCGATATTGTCGATCTGATTCAATCCTATAACGTGACACTCAAGCGGGCAGGCAACACGTATAAGGCGTGCTGTCCCTTCCATAACGAACGAACACCATCCTTTTCGGTCAACCCGGATCGGCAGTCCTGGTATTGTTTCGGAGCGTGTGCAGAAGGTGGCGATATTTTCAACTTCGTCATGAAGCAGGAAAATGTCGATTTCAAGGAAGCGCTCCAACTTCTCGCCAAACGCGCTGGTATTGAACTCAAGCCCCTCTCCAATGAGCAGAAACAGCATGAGGTTTATCTCGAAAAGCTGACCGGATTGCTCAACGAAACGGCTGAATTTTTCCATCTTCAACTGCTTGAATCCGCTGACGCCGATTTTGCACGTAGATATGTGCAGAAACGTGGACTGAGCGATGATACCGTTGCGCGCTTTCGGATCGGCTACGCGCCGAACGACTGGCGGGCAGCTTTAACGCATCTGCTCGATTTTGGCTATACGGAGCAGGAAATTCTCGACGTCGGAGTAGCGCTTCGCAACGATAAGGGCAATGTTTATGACCGTTTTCGCAATCGGCTGGTGATCCCCATCCGCAACGCGAAAGGGGAGGTCACGGGCTTTGGGGCGCGCGCGCTTGACCCGAACGACAATCCGAAATATCTCAATTCACCCCAAACATTATTATTTGATAAGAGCAAGACCCTGTTTGCTTTCGATGCTGCACGGCGTTCTATCCGCGAGACAGAAACCGCCGTGATCGTCGAAGGCTATATGGATGCGTTGCAGGCACACCAAGCCGGGTTTGCCAATGTCGTCGCGCAGATGGGTACAGCGCTCACTGAGGTGCAACTGCAACAGCTTTCTAAAGTTGCCACAAAGATTGTGATTGCGCTTGACCCCGACGACGCAGGCGTGAGCGCCACACTGCGCAGTCTGAACGTTGCCCAGGAGACACTGGGCGAAAAAACGGTTGTTTTTGATTCTCGCGGTGTATTACGTCAATCACGACGGCTGGATATGGATATTCGCGTGATGACACTCCCGGAAGGACAAGACCCGGATGATCTCCTGCGCGACGAGCCGGAAAAGTGGCAAGGGCTGGTTGAGAGCGCTCAATCCATCCTCGATTACGTAATAGAAAGCGCGGCGGCGAGAGTCACCCCGAAGATGACGCAATCGGATCGGGAAGCAATCGCACGCCAGATTTTGCCAATTCTGCTGGAAGACCCGCTGCATCGTCATTACAGCGTGACCAAACTGGCGGCACGGCTACGCATTGATGAACGCTACCTGATCGGCGTTTCCGAATCACAACTGACCCTGAACCGACCTGTTCCGGCGACTCAAAAACAACAGGAGAAATTCGCACAGAAGATCGCACCACAGGAAGCATTGAAAATCGCCCAGGCGATCCCTTCTGCGCCGCTTGCGCCGAACGTTCCCAAAATGAACGGAATCGACATCGAAGGGTATTGTTTATCACTATTGATCGCCAATCCTTCCTATTGGGCGCTGATCAATCGTAAGCTATCATCGTTCACCAAAGAACGCGATCCGTTGCTTGCTCCGTTCGGAGCGCAGGATTTCGAGCGTACTGATTATCGTGCAATTATTGCAATTTTTGAGAATGCACTGGAACAGATCGAAGTCGAGCCGATGGATTATCTTTATGAACATCTGCCCGGCGAACTGAGCAGTGAAGTAGATCGCCTGCTCCCCGGCCCGCTGAGTACCATTCAGGTACAGTGGTCAAAGTCGGAGCTAGCCTCCATCAATAAGGAAAAACGTTTTATCAAACCGACACCGGAAGAACTTGAATTTATTTGTAAGGCGCTGGAATTGCGCGCCCGCCGGATCGAGCGCGAAAACCGGGAAATCCGTTTTATGGTACAGAGTTCGCATGAGGAAGATATTGCCAGCCTGAACAAACAGGCATTCCACCGCAAAGCAATGACCCAGCGTATAAAGTCGGAAATTCATTCAATTCGTCAGGCACACAGATAACGCACGGAGCATACCGGGATGGCTAAACGCCCGACAAAAAAACAGGAAGAAAAAACGCCGCGCGCACATCCGGTGCAAACCGATGACGGCGATGATAGCGAAGAGATGGATGTGGAAACGCTCTCGGCTCCTATGCCGGAGGCGCTTTCAGAGTCATTTGATGATATGGGCATCAACATCCCGCCAGAAGAGCGCGAGGGGATGGAGTTCGAGGATGATGCGGATGACTTCGACGGCGAAGCCGAGCTAGACGAAACCGCCCTCGAAGTTGGCGGCCTGACCGATGACCCGGTACGGATGTATCTGAAAGAAATTGGTCTTGTCCCGTTGCTCGATCAGAACCGCGAAACGTGGCTGTCTTCGCAGATGGCGGCGCTCTCGTTGCTCAATGAATTACAGGAACAAGTTACCGATGAAGGTGGATCGACCCTGACCACCATTCGGATGCTCTACGAAGATTTATTGGGGTTCTGGGACGAGGTAACGCGACAGGCTGCCTCTAACGGAATCGAACTGCCCAACCTGCACCAGGTCACACGCGAGGCGCAGGCTCTACGCCGCAACTATAACACCGAGCATCCCAGTTCATATGTCCGGCAATATCTGGATCGCGGCGAATGGGGACGCGATGATTACTGGACAGAACTCGCCCGTAGCGTTTTTCAGTTCTTTCAGGCGCTCTATCTGATTCCATCCCTGCTACAGGATCGGGTTGCGGCAATTGTAGAGCGCGAAAATCGCCTTCCGACAATGGACGAATTCAATACATGGCTGAAAGAAAAACCGGAGCAGTGTGAAGCTACCGCCGAACATGAATTCCGTGAGACACGTAATCGCGCCAATGAAGCTGCCGAAGCGCTGACGCGGGCGAACCTGCGTCTGGTGGTGAGCGTTGCCAAGCGCTACATGCTGCGTGGCATCGGCTTCCTCGACTTGATTCAGGAAGGCAATATCGGGTTACTGCGCGCGGTAGAAAAATTCGACCATACAAAAGGGTTCAAATTCAGCACCTACGCGACATGGTGGATTCGGCAGGCAATCAGCCGTGCTATTGCAGATCAGGCGCGCACAATTCGTATCCCCGTACACATGGTCGAGACGATCAACCGTATGGCGCGAATGCAGCGTGACCTCATGCAGGAACTTGGCGGCGAACCGTCACCAGAACGCCTTGCGCTGGAAATGGATTTCCTTACGCCGGAAGAAACGCAACAAGTCCGCGACTCTGAAAAGAAGGGCGACAAACTCGATCCGACGCTTGCCCGGAAACTCCGACGTGCTGCCAACAAAATCCGCAAGATCATGCGGGTGGCGCAAGAACCAATGTCAATTGATATGCCAGTCGGCCAGGAAGATTCCAGTTCACTTGGGGATTTCATCGAAGACGACAAGGTTGTCGGGCCGGTAGACGCCGCTGCACGTCAACTGCTCAAGGAGCAAATTCGGAGCGCCCTCTCGATCCTGAGCGAACGAGAACGCGAAGTGCTGGAAATGCGCTTCGGGTTGGGCGAAGATGGTCAGGAGGCAACGCTGGAAGAAGTTGGCAAACATTTCGGTGTGACGCGCGAACGCATCCGGCAGATCGAAGCCAAAGCATTGCGCAAGTTGCGCCACCCGACGCGCAGCCGCCCCTTGCGCGATTATCTGAGTTGACTATGATTGATAGGAAACCCGGTGCATCAGTGCCGGGGCGAAGGAAATCGGGAGAGTAACCTTATGCGCCGCCGTCGTTTTCGGATAGTTGTATTAAAGAACGAAGAGCTACAGCAGCGCGCGCACACCCAAACGCCGCAAACCGCCGCCCCTGCCAACCGTGCCGCCGTTGTCCAAAGCGCGGAGCCTGCCAGCCCAATCTGGTTAAAACCATCCCAGCAGCGCCTGATTGATATGCAACAGACCAGTGGTAATCAGGCCGCACAGCGTGCGCTTGGGATTGTCCAGCGCGCCCCGAAGGAAAATTCAAAAGAAGAAGATAACAAAATTTCGGAAATGGTTCAGATGCCCGAAGAAGTGCAGGGCTTGAACGAGAAGCCAACAGCACACTCCATGTTTGCAGATGCGCAGGCAGCCTATAAAAACAAGAAATATGGCACGGCACTGATATTATTCCGCGAATTGTTCCGACAATCTTTCTCGCCAACGATGCTGATCAACATGGCGGTGTGCGAACTCCGGCTTGATCTGTTTCAGGAAGCTAAAAGCGATCTGGAAGATGTCCTGAAGGATGATTCTATATCGCAGGAAGATCGTACCCGCGCCATCGCCGCGCTGGAATCGGCGAAAAAGCTGGAAGATGCAAAAGCGATTGGGTTCATGTCGCTGCCCAGTAACGTCGATACCGAGAACTCGAAACTGGCGAAAGACCCGCGCGCGATTCGTAACCACATTAATTCGTTTTATCGCACCGCCGAAAGCGCCGCCAAGAGCGAAGATTACGACGCAGCCTATAATGCCTTCCGCATCGCGCAGGATCGCCTGCCCAATCCCATAACAATGATTAATATCGGCAAAATTCTGGTGATGCAGCAACGTTATAGCGAAGCCGCCAGCTTGTTCGAGAAGGCTCTGCATGACCGAACGCTCACCGGGCCATCCCGCAAGACTGCGGAAGCAGAACTGGAAGCTGCAAAGAAATTCCAGGGGATGCGGCTGGATATGCTCGGCAATCCGCCCCCGGACAACAAGAACCAGAGACCATTCTGATTGAAATAAAATCCCGGTGCAGGCCGGGATTGTTTTTTAGTGCTTCAAAATCTGGTTCAGGAATTGCCTTGTACGTTCGCTACGCGGACGCTCAAAAAAGTTATCAGGCGATTCCTCTTCGATCACTTCGCCCTTATCGAAGAAAATCACACGATTGGCTACTTCGCGCGCAAAGCCCATTTCATGCGTGACACAGAGCATGGTCAGGCCGCTTTGTGCCAGTTCCTTCATCACATCCAGAACTTCCTTGATCATTTCCGGGTCGAGTGCGCTGGTCGGTTCATCGAAGAGCAGAATTTTCGGCTCCATCGCCAATGCGCGTGCAATCGCTACACGCTGCTGCTGACCGCCGGAAAGCTGTCCGGGGTATTTGTGTGCTTGTTCCGGGATATGCACGCGCTCCAGCAGTTCCATAGCTTTTTTCTCTGCCTTGAGCCGAGGCCAACGGCGTACCCACGTCGGCGCAAGCATGATATTTTGCAAAATGGTCAGGTGTGGAAACAGGTTGAAACTCTGGAAAACCATCCCGATTTCCTGTCGCACGCGCGAGATATTGCGAACATCGTGCGTGAGTTCGATACCATCCACGACAATCTGCCCCTGTTCGTGTTCTTCCAGACGGTTGATCGTCCGAATGAACGTTGATTTGCCAGAACCGGACGGCCCAATGATCACGATCACTTCCCCCGCACGGACGGTCAGGTTCACGCCTTTGAGAACATGAAACTCCCCATACCATTTGTGCAGGTCACGGACGATGATCATGGGCTTATCATAATGATCGGAGTGAGTCACATTCATTTTTAACGTGCCGTAATCCTTCCCGAACCGCTGCGCTCGATACGCCGCGCACCTATGGACATTGCATAACAAATAATGAAATAGACCGAGGCGACGAAGATATACATCTCGCGCTGTGTCCCTGTATATTCAGCTTTCTGACGGACGCTATCCGCGATGTACAGCAAATCGGTCAGCGAAATCACCGCCACCAGCGATGTATCCTTTACCAGCGTGATAAACTGCCCAACGAGCGAAGGGATTACTGTTCGCAACGCCTGCGGCAGAATGATCAGAATAGTGGATTGAATCGGGTTCAAGCCAATCGCTTTGGCGGCTTCAGTTTGTCCGGGCGGGAGCGCCTGCAAACCACCACGCACAATCTCCGCAACATAGGCCGCCTCGAACAACGTCAGCGCGACCATCGCGCGTACAACGCTGTCGATCTGCGCGTTTCCAAGCGCAAACCCAACCAGCAGGTTTCCAGTATAAAGTACGGCAAGCAGTGGCGCACCGCGAAACAATTCAATATAGAAAATACAAAATAGCTTGATGACAGGCAGATTGCCGAGTGAACGCAGCCAGCCGCGCAACCCCTTTTCGCCGGCGCGTGCGCGTCCCCCGGAAGTACGCCCCAGTGCCAGCAATATCCCCAGTGGGAAACACAACACACTCGCCACAAACGCCAGCATGAGCGTCAGAAGCAGGCCGCCCCATTTGTTGGTATCGACTTGCGGCAAACCGGGCGTTTCTGGCGCAACGCCACGCACCAACACAAAAATAATCGGGATGAGGAGCAACCAGCAGAGCAGGATCGCGCGTTTACTTAAAATTTCGTCGGTGCGCCTCATCACACGCCCGATTGCATAACCCCCGCCGAGAAAGACGAGTAGTGTCAATGTCGGGTTGCGGAGCGCATCCAGCAACGGTAACAATTGTCCGTTAAGGTACGCTCCAAAACTGCCCACTGTCGCGCTCTGGCGTTCGATGTATGGTACGGCCAGAAACAAAATCACAATACCAAACAGAGCAATGGCGGTACTGCGAAACGCTATACGCCAGACACCCCAGCTGATCCCGGTCAGACCAACCAGCACCAGCACCGCAATCACCAGACGCCCGACCTGATCGGTGGGATACAAGCCTTTCATCAATGAAGACAGGTTTTCGGTAACGACAGACCAGCGTGCTGTTGTGGTCGTCCAATTCAGAAAGCTGATAATCATCGGGATCACAATGATCGCAACGACAATTGTCAGCACAACGTCGTACCATGTTCCAAACAGATTTTTACGCAGCCATGCGATGATTCCTGTCTCTTTGCGAGGTGGGAGAACTTCTGTCGCCATTGTGTTATCTCACCTCGTTTTGAATTGGAAACGCGCGTTCAAAATGTTCATCGCAAAGGCAATAACCAGCGTCAGCACAACATAAACGACAATCACAATCACAATCACCGGGATCGGTTGTGCTGATTGGTTGCCGATGGTGCGCCCGACGCCGAAGAAATCCGGGAAGCCAATATATGCACCCAATGCGCTGTTTTTCAGGAGCGCGGAATACTGGTTTGTTAACGGCGGGAACATTACCCGGAGCGCTTGCGGCAGGATCACGAGCCGTAATTTCTGGAAACCCGTCAACCCAAGTGCATCGGCGGCTTCGCGCTGCCCTTTGGAAACAGACTGGATACCGCTACGCACAATTTCCGCAATGAATGCCCCGGTATAGAGAATCAATCCAGTACATACCGCGACATATTCCACCGAGATCAATACGCCTGCATCAGAATTAAAACGCAGTTGACTCGAAGGCGGAACACGCTCCGGTAGGCTGGTCGTATATGGCGCGATGAACAGCCAGCTAACAATAAGTATGCCGGAGAAGAACGCCGCTGCATATTCAAATGGGCGTGTCACCTGCCCTGTTTCGATCATGCGGCGTCGGCGCGTCAGGTAAATCACGGCAGTGATTACCGCCGTCACTGCCATCAGGATCGTCCACATCAGCGTACGATCATTAGGCCACAGCGCCGGCATAGCGATCCCGCTGCGGGTGACATAAAACACACCGAGGAATGGCTGCGCTTCCCTGACCAGCGGCAGTTGCAGGAAGATTCCATAATACAGAAAAATGAGTTGAATCAGCAGCGGTGTATTCTGGAAAATCTCGATATATACCCGACAGATATTACGAATCAGATAATTGCTCGAAAGTCTTCCGATCCCGGCAACCAGCCCAAGCAACGACGCCCCTACCAGCCCAACAATCAGCACCCGGATCGTATTTATAAATCCAACTGCAAAGGCATGGAAAAACGTGTCCGAGCCGGAATGTGGCGCGGTGATCAGACCATCATCAATCTGGAAACTGGAAGGCAGACGCAGAAAATCAAATGAGGGGACGAGGTTCGCTCTCTGCAATCCTGCGTAGGCGTTTGAAATGAGTGTCGCGCCGATCAGGATGACGAGAAGTACAAAGATAATCTGTCCGACAATTTGCAGTACGCGCACATCGCGCAGCACTGCCATAGGAGAAGGACTCGATGCAGTTGTGTTCACAGCCATTGCTCGCGCCTGAAATTGTTCGACGTGGCGAAATGATTCAAAAACAAAAATTTAAATACAAAAAATAATTTTATTCAGGGTGAGTCATTGACCCACCCTTATGCAAACGTAGAAATAGCTGGAACGTATCAAGGATAGATACGCTCCAGGTTGTTTTTAGCGGTACGGAGGAGCGTAGAGCAAACCGCCCTTTGTCCACAGATCGTTCAGACCGCGCTTGAGGCCGAATGGCGTCTTTTCACCGAGATTGCGCTCGAAGATTTCGCCATAGTTGCCGACCTGCTTGATGGCGTTGTAAGCCCACTTCGCCTCGAAGCCGAGCGACTTGTACAGTTCGCCTTCGCCACCAAGTAAACGCTTGATTTCGGGATTCTTCGGAGTAGCAACCTGATCATCAACATTCGCGCTGGTGACACCGTTTTCTTCGGCAATGATCGTCGCATAGACAGCCCAGTGAATCACATCGCCCCACTGTGCATCGCCCTGCTTGTATGCCGGCGTGAGGGGTTCCTTGCTCAGGTTTTCATCGAAGAGGACGTAATCGGCGGGGTTCTTGCTGGTGGCGCGGATGCTGGTCAACTGGCTGCGGTCACTGGTAACTGCATCGCAGCGATTAGCGGTGAAGCTCTCGAAAACCTGTTCAATCTTCTCGAAAGTCAGCAACTTGAACTTGGTGTTGATCGCATTCATCGCGTCGGTGATATTCTGTTCTGTGGTTGTACCCTTGATCGCGCAAACGGTCAGGTCTTTCAGATCAGCGAGTTTCGCCAGTTTGTCGGCGGCGCGTGCCATCACGGTCTGACCATCATAGAATACTGTCGGGCCAAAATCTGCACCCTGCTTGGTGTCACGGTCTGCGGTGAGGGTTGTATTACGGAACAAGACATCAATTTCACCGCTGGCAATCGCGGTAAAACGATCTGCTGCTGCAATCGACTTGAAATCAACTTTGGTGGCATCACCAAAGATAGCCGCCGCAACGACACGGCAGAAATCGACATCGAAGCCGCTGAAGGTATTGGTCTTGCTATCGACATAGCCGAATCCCTGCAAGCCGCCATTGATACCGCAAATCAGCTTGCCACGCGCCTTGACTTTGGCAAGAAGCGCTTCGCCCTGTGCCGATGCGCTATGCGGTACTGATACCAGCAGCAACCCGGCAACCATCAATAAAGCGAGAATCCGTGAACGCATATGCAAATCTCCCTGATATTTCCCTTTGAGTAAAAAATCTAAGTACGTCGCAAAGTGTAACGATGCCTTTTGTGAATGTCAAAACCTGTGCAAAAGATACAAAGTTTTATCGCTATAATTTGATTGAATTATTCAAAAAAGGTGGAAAAAAATGGAAGAATTACTGCAATTCCCGGTCAATGGTTCGACAGGTAGTGGATTCCTTGCGCGTCCCGATGATGGAGATAAACATCCCGCTGTTGTCATCATTCAGGAATGGTGGGGCTTGAATGAGCAGATCAAAGACGTAGCACGGCGTTACGCCAGCGAAGGCTATGTTGCCCTTGCGCCCGACTTGTATCACGGCAAAGTTGTGAGCGAACCCAACGAAGCCCAAAAGATGCTCATGTCGCTGGATAAAGACCGCGCGGTAAAAGAGATTGTCAGCGCGATCCACTGGCTGCACACACAGGATTATGTATCTCCCAAAAAGATTGGCCTCACTGGATACTGTATGGGTGGTGGCCTAACCTTGCTGGCTATGACAGCCACGCAGGAAGTTGGCGCAGTTGCCGCGTACTATCCGGGACTTTCTGCACCACCAGAAGCCTACAGAAATAATCAGGCTCCGCTGCTCATGCTCATGGCAGAACACGATGACTGGGCAAACAATAATGTGAGTGGCCTGGAAAAAGCATTGGATGATTTGAAGATTAACTTCACCCGCGAAAAGATCACCTATCCAAACACGGAACATGCCTTTTGTAACGAACGTCGTCCGGAAGTCTATAATGCTGATGCCACTGCTGATTCGTGGAGGCGAACACAGGATTGGTTCAAAAAGTATCTGGTTTAATCGTTCGACAAAACAGCACGCCCATCGGACAAATCATCGCGGATGTGGTATCGTTATCCGTAGAAATTTATTTTAAAGGATGACACCTCAATAATGCGTGCTGTTTTACTCCCCGAACATGGTTCCGCCGATGTCTTGCGCTACGTGACTGATTTCCCGACGCCAGAGCCGAAACCCGGTGAGGTACGGTTGCGTGTGCGTGCGGCGGCGCTCAACCGTCTGGATGTATGGGTACGCAATGGGTGGCCGGGAATCAAACTTCCCCTGCCTCATATTCCGGGCGCAGATGCTGCCGGGGAAATCGACGCGCTAGGCGAAGGGGTAACGGGTTGGCAGGTCGGAATGCCTGTCGTGATCAACGGTATGTCTAGCTGTGGGAAATGCGAATTTTGTCGCGCAGGACAACAAAATCTGTGCGAAAAAGGAGGCATTATTGGCGAACACAGCAGCGGTACATTCTGCGAATATTTCACCATTTCGGCGCGCAACCTCTATCGCCTGCCAGATGGTTTTGACTATGGGATTGCGGCGGCAGGTTCACTTGCCTACCTGACTGCGTGGCACAGCCTGATCACCAGAGCCGAACTACGCCCCGGTCAGAGTGTGTTGATCGTTGGGGCTGGTGGCGGGGTGAACTCGGCTAGCATCGAAATTGCGAAACTGGCAGGCGCAACGGTTTATGTCGTTGGCTCGAATGCGGAAAAACTGGCACAGGCGAAACAACTTGGCGCGGATTTCCTGATTGATCGCAGTGCCGAAGATTGGTCAAAAGCGATATTCAAACTGACTGAGAAACGCGGCGTGGATGTCGTTGTGGATAATGTTGGCAAGGATACGATCTTTGGCTCAATCCGCTCGGTGCGCAAGGGTGGCAAAATCCTGATCGTCGGCAACACCAGCGGGCCAATTGCCGAAATCGATCTGCGTTATGTTTTCAGCAAACATATCTCGATCATTGGTTCAACAATGGCTCCTCATTCGGATTTCGTCGCCGCAATGAATCAGGTGGTTTCGGGGAAATTGAACCCCATTATCGGCGCGCGTTTCCCGTTGGAACAGGCCGCCGAAGCGCAACGCAACCTCGAAAGCGGACAGGTTTACGGCAAGATTGTTCTGGATGTGTGATGTTTAAGCGCCGCGCCGATCCTCTCCGCATGATTGCGTTCCGGCTCAATTTGCCGGAAATGGAGGTTGTTGCGCGTTCTCCGGGTGTGATTGATAGTTACCGAATCACGGTGCAATATCATGATGGTAGTCATCCTGATCAAATCACAACAATGATTTTCCGGCAGGGTGGGGGCGGCGTTGAGATTGAAGTACATTATCGCCGTCCCAATGAAAAACCGCTTATTCTGTCTCCGCGAGTTCCGATAGAACGCTGCAAGGAATTTGCGGCGGCGCTCCGTGCCTTGAAATTTGATACGATGGATGATCAAGAGAACATCCCCTGGTTTGGCGCAGATTTGTGGATGATCGAACGCGCGTCCGGATCGTTTTATCACGACATAGTGATCGCGCCAGATAGTGCGACAGGCGATTATGCTGCCATTGCCAGCTTGATCCGTAACCTGCTGCGCGAGGCCGTCCGCGCGATTAGTAATTGAGAGAACAAATATGCACGCTCAGGAAGTTGAAATCAAACTGGCAGTAGACGATTTGACTACTATTGAAAAACATCTGGTTGAACTTGGCGCAAAACTCAAGACAGAACGTGTCTATGAACGCAATGTCCGCTATGAAAATGCCGATAAAACGTTAACCGATGCAGGGAAGGTTATACGGCTGCGGCAGGATAAACGTACTCGCCTGACATGGAAAGAACCGAGCGGTTCGGAAGACAAGACGGTCAATATTCGCACAGAGTTGGAGGTCACCGTCTCCGACTTCGAGACGATGGATTTAATTCTGCAAAAACTCGGCTATTTCCCACATTGGACGTATGAAAAATATCGCACCACCTACGAATTGAACGAATGTGAAATCACGCTGGACGAAATGCCTTATGGAAATTTTGTCGAAATCGAAGGCGAACGCGAAAAAATTGTCGATTTGCAGCAAATTCTTGCCCTTTCGGAACAGAAAAACATACCACAGAGCTACTCGGAACTGTTTCGGGGGTTAAAAGAAAAACAAAAGCTGTCGTTTGATGATCTCACATTTGATAATTTCCGGGGTGTGACGCTCCCCGCAACATGGTGGAAAGAATGACCGACCCGAAAACCCGCTGGCAGGAAACCACGCTCGCCGCCAGCATGAAAAAATCGCAGGAACGCGCCCCTGAATTTGAAACTTCTTCTGGTATCGAACTGGAACGCCTTTATACCCCTTCGGATATTTCACCGGAATATATGGAAAAGCTCGGTTTTCCAGGAGAATATCCCTATACACGTGGCGTACAACCGACGATGTATCGCGGGCGCTTCTGGACGATGCGCCAATATGCTGGTTATGCCACTGCCGAAGAGTCCAACGCGCGCTATCGCTTCCTGCTGCAACAGGGACAAAGCGGCGTTTCCGTCGCGTTCGATCTCCCTACCCAGATTGGCTATGATGCCGATGATCCGATGGTACTGGGCGAAGTTGGTAAGGTTGGCGTGAGTATTTCCAGCGTGCATGATATGGCACGTCTGTTTGAAGGCATCCCGCTCGATCAAATCTCAACCAGTATGACAATCAATGCCCCCGCCGCGATTCTGTTGGCAATGTATATCGCGGTTGGCAAACGTCAGGGCGTTTCGCCGGACAAACTGCGTGGCACGATTCAGAATGATATTCTGAAAGAATACATTGCGCGCGGCACATACATTTTCCCGCCTGCGCCGAGTATGCGCCTGATTACCGATGTTTTCGCCTACTGTAAACAGAGTGTCCCACGCTGGAACACAATCAGTATCAGTGGTTATCACATCCGGGAAGCTGGCAGCACTGCCGCACAGGAAATTGCCTTCACCCTTGCCAATGGGATCGCATACGTACAGGCGGCGCTGGACGCAGGCTTGGCGGTGGATGATTTTGCACCGCAGTTATCATTCTTCTTCAATGCGCATAATCAATTTCTGGAAGAGATCGCCAAGTTCCGTGCCGCGCGGCGGCTCTGGGCGAAGATCATGCGAGAGCGCTTCAATGCAAAAGCGGAAGAATCACTGCGCCTGAAATTCCATACGCAAACAGGCGGGAGTACGCTCACCGCACAGCAGCCAATGAACAACGTTGCGCGTGTCACCATTCAGGCGCTTTCAGCGGTACTCGGTGGTACGCAAAGCCTGCACACCAACAGCATGGATGAAGCCCTCGCGCTGCCATCGGAAAATGCAGCACAGGTCGCGTTACGCACCCAACAGATCATCGCCTATGAATCGGGTGTTGCTGATTCAGTTGATCCGTTGGCTGGTAGTTATCTGATCGAATCCCTCACCGATCAACTCGAAGAACGCGCGCGTACCATGATCGAACGCATTGATGGGATGGGTGGCGCGCTGGCAGCAATCGAAGCTGGATATATCCAGCAGGAAATTCAGGATGCCGCCTATGAGTATCAGCAGCGTGTCGAGAAGGGCGAACAAATCGTTGTTGGGCTGAATAAATTTCAGACAACGGAACCGCTGCCGATGGATTTGCTGCGTGTTGATCCTGCCATCGAACGCGCACAGACAGACAAGCTGACGAAACTGCGCGCTAATCGTGACACGGGCAAAGCATCGGAACTGCTGACGAGGATTGAAAATGCGGCGCGTGGTACGGAAAACCTGATGCCGTTGTTCATCGAAGCGGTTGAAAATGATATAACTTTGGGTGAAGTCTGTCATGCACTGCGTGCTATATTTGGAGAATATCGCCCTCAAGCCGTGATTTAGAAAAGCGACATTGTGCCTTACGAATACAAATGGCTGAAAGAGCCAGACTACTATCAGGTCACCTTGACCGGGATAGTTACACAAACAGAGATTGACGAATGGATGAACCGGGTTCTGGTCGACCTTGACCGGAACCCAAACATAACCAGCACCATCGTCGATATGCGCAGTCACCCGAAATTTGAATTCAGCATCCTCAAAATGCAGAGTGTTACAAAGGTAGCCAAACATCCACGTGCCGGATGGGTGGTTGTGGTCGGGACAAGCCCGCTGATCAGCTTCTGGCTCGAAGCCTTGCGAAAAGTAGCAGGGCTGAAATTCAAAGTATTTCCAACAATAGAAGATGCAGAATCATTCCTGACGGGCATTTTGCGCGTCGAGGAAGAACGCAACGCCAATAATTCCAGATAGAGGCTAAAAGGGTATCACTATTTGTCGATGCAATTGGATACCCTTTCTGTTCATTTCAGGATTTTGACCTGGGGTGTCGTACCGTCCGGTAGATGAGCGCCGCTCCCGCAAGAACGCAGACAATACCCGCGTATGCCCAGAACATAACCCCTGTCATTACGCTGCCGGGAATGTAACCGAATCCCTGCCCAATCCAGATAAGCCCGACCAGCACTAACAAAATTCCAACCAATGGTTGTGCGGCTTTCACTATCTTTACCCTCACACAATGCGATTATTGCAACAAGTGATAAATTTGCAAGCTAGTCGAAGCGGATGACAATCGGCAGCGTACCGAGACGGAGTTCATCATTGTCCTTGAGGATTTTGGGTTCGTTGGGAGCGAGGCGATCCCCGTTGAGGTATGTACCGTTAGCGCTGTTCAGGTCGGTGACAAAGATTGAATCATCGGTGAAGCGAAGCACCGCGTGAGTGCGCGAGACACCGCGATCATGTCCGCCATAGCGAGTCAGGTCGAAGTGAGAGGCTGACGCTGTGAGCAGATCGGTACGCCCCAGAATAATTTCTGTACCCGTCTCAAAGATGAAATGTTCGGCAATGCCACGAATCATCAGCGTGATCGAGCGCTCTGGTTGCAAAAGCCCTGTTTCCGAACGTTGGCGGCGCAGGCGCAGCAGATTTGGGTCTACCCGGAGCGCAACAGTGCTGCTTTTCGGATCAAACAGGACATGCCCACATTTGGTACATACGGAGTCGTTGACATTATAAGGTGTCCCGCATTTGACGCACTTCAACATAGGTCTTATCATGTTCCTCTGCCACTTGCGTCATGCACTCCTACCGGATGATAGGAGAAGCACAGGACGCGCTATCAAATGTGTATCATAGCTGAGATTGCCTGAAAGTAAAAGTGCAGGCATTTCAGGGTACGGGAATTTATAGGGAAATTTTACGGATGCGTTTTTATTCTAGTTAGTATAGAACGCCTTGATCCCCAAACCCGCTGTCACGCCTGTAAACAAATCTTCAGTCACGAGTTTTTCTTCACCGAAGATTTCGGAAAGGATGCGCAACGAAATCGGAATACTGGACGATCCACCAGTACGTACCACAGCATCAATCTGATCGTGACGCAGCCCGGAACGTGCCACTACATCCTGAATCAGGCGGCGAATCTGTTTCCATTCCTGTGCTGTGTAAAACTCGAACTGATTGCGCGTGATCAACTGCCAAATATCAATATCTTCGCCCATGAAGCGAATTTCCGTGAAGGGTGTTTCGGAGAGGAGACGCTTTGCATGTTCTACCGATTCAAACAGCGCAAACCCGTAGAAATTGAAAATGAGGGATTCGAGCGCGTAGAGGCGGGCAGGATAGGAACAATCGGCTTGCAATTTGTGTAAATAGGAACGCATCTCGGTGGTTGCCAGCGCAGACAGCCCTTCCCATTCCGTCACCTGATCGATAACGGTGCGCGAGATTGGAAGTTGCTTATCCCCCCATGTTACATCGCGCCCGAAATGTGGCGTCAAGGCATATTCTACGACGCGCTGATCGAACCGATCCCCGGCGATTCCGACGCCACCAATCGAAAGGATTTCCGGCGTTTTACCCGGCACAATGTGCATCACCGTCAGGTCGAGTGTCCCCCCACCGAAGTCGTACACAAGAATATTCTGCGGTGTTGTTACCGATTGAGCATAATGAAGCGCTGCGGCAACAGGCTCAAATTCAAAATCAATATGGGTGAATCCTGCCATCTGTGCCGCACGACGCAGGCGGTTTTCTGCGCGCTGATCGTCGGCATCCGTCTCCGCACCGACAAAATGTACCGGGCGTCCCAATGTCACCTCGTTAACATCCTGATTCAACACGACACTGGCACGTTCGCGGGAAGCGCGCAGATAGAGCGAGATCATTTCTTCGAGCGAATATTCCCGGTCAAAGATACGTGTTCCGGTATAGTTCAAAGCCAATCCGGTCTTGAGCGAACGCAGCAGGCGACCCGGCTCAAGCTCATCTACCCAGACATGCACATCAGTAGCAACTGTACCGATTTCTGCAAAGAGCATTTCGATACGCCCGACCTTCTTCTGTACCATGCGTCGTTCGCGGTTGATGTTTTGCGCGTTGTAGAGGTTGATTGCTTCCTGTCCGAGGTGTAATTCATGTTCACGGGTGATATAGAGGATACTTCGCATTGTTTCGCTTTGGGCGATTGGGTCAAGCTGAATAATGTTGATTTTCTCGCCGTCGAAGGCCGCAATCCCGGAATTGGTTGTTCCAAAATCCATCCCGATACGCATAGCTGGTTTTCCCTCTCAAGATATGCGAAAGGGTACGAGCATACCATAAAGGTTCAATTTTGAATAGAGCAAATTGTCAAACCCTACAAGTACGATCCTGTCCGGGTCAATTCGTCTGATTGCGGTATGTATTGCAAAAGGAAAATCCGAAACGATGGTCAAAACAATCAGCCCGAAAGCATTGAAGGAGCGCCTTGATGCGGGCGAAGCAATTACAGTAATTGATGTGCGCGAAAGCTGGGAACTGCGGCAGAGTTCTGTTCCATTTGCTACGCATATTCCAATGAACGATATTCCGGGGCGTGTGGACGAACTGCCGAAAGATGTTCCTGTCGTCATCATGTGCAAAGTTGGCGGGCGCAGTGAGCGCGTCACGGAATATCTGGATTCGTTGGGATATGAAAATGTGTTCAACCTCGAAGGGGGAATTCTCGCCTGGGCTGGACAAATCGATCCGGCACTCCCCAGAGGATATTAACCACATATCGGGAAACAGCTTTTATTCCTGTATCTCTTTGACATATACAACACGCCCTTCCTGATGCGAACGGGTTGCCGCAATCCCGATTTGCAAGGCAGCACGGGCATCCTGTGGCGTGACCATCGGAGCCTTGCCTGTTACCAGACAATCGACAAAATGCTCGATTTGTGCGGTATAGGCAGGGCCAAACCGTTGCGGGAAATGTGGCACTACGTCATGATGCGCCCCGCTTTTCGTCAAGACCAGCAGCGGCGTCTCACGCAAATAACCAATTTGTAGCGTTCCTGTCGTGCCAACGACCTCGGTTTGAATATCATAGCCATAGATCGCTGTCCGGCTGACTTCGACATTTCCCAACCCGCCGTGTGCAAACCGGAGCGTAATCATGGCGTTGTCCGCATCCCCTACATCACGAAGTTCAGGGTAGACTAGCGCGGCAGTTTCAGCATAAACACGTTCGACTTCATCGCGCATCAGCCAACGCACCAGATCGAAATCATGAATCCCCATATCCACAATGATGCCCCCGCTCACCGCAGGGTTGGCGAATTCCAGACTGGTGCGAAATGGATCACGCCCAATAGAGCGAATCGTGACGGGTTGTCCGATTTCACCCGCTTCAATGCGTGCATTCGCTGCTGCATAGCCTTTGTCGAAACGCCGCATGAATCCTACCTGAAACAATACGCCTGCCTTTTGCACAGCGATCAGCATGGCATCGGTTGCCGTGAGTGTGAGTGCCGTAGGCTTTTCACAGAAGATCGCTTTGCCAGCCTGCGCCGCTGTGCGCACCACATCCTCATGGGTATGTGTAGGCGTCGTAATGATTACCCCCTGAATTTCTGGTAGAGCCAGCAGATCATGGTAATCAGTAAATGTTTTAACGTTCCCAACACGGCTTGAAAAATTTTGGAGTGCTTCCATGCGTGGGTCTGCCACCGCCACAAGGCGCGCATTCTCTATTTGCCCCGCAGCATGGAAAGCGTAGACCTGCCCCATGCGTCCCAAACCGATGACGCCAATCCCAACCATAAAATTTTTCCTTTAAAAATCACATTCGATTCATTTCAGACAGCAATCGACCATATCCTCCAAGTGGGTGAAAAATGTGATCGATTCAGAGATAAGCGATCCATAATCGGCAATTTGCGGTAAAGTCTATCGTCAAATTGCGAACCTGGAAACCAGAATATCATCCCTGCGTTTGTGCGGAATGCCCCTATCCTCTGCACAAATGCTACAATCCGGGGCGCTTTCGTGGTATATTAAATTTAGTTAGTAAGGAGTTCTTCCAAACATGACTGATGTCGTTCAAAATACGCAGCCGACGGATACCGATACGATTTACAATCCGCCGGAAAACATTTTAAAAAATGCCAACATTCAGGATTATGATGCACTTTACAAGCGTTCGATAGAAAACCCGGAAGCGTTCTGGGCAGAGCGAGCCAGCGAACTCGATTGGTATCAGAAATGGGACAAGGTGCTGGATGAATCCGATGCGCCATTTTATAAATGGTTCGTTGGTGGCAAGACCAACATCGCGTTGAATGCGCTGGATCGCCACGCCAAAACATGGCGCAAGAACAAACTGGCGCTGATCTGGGAAGGCGAAAACGGCGATCAGCACACTTTCAGCTACTATCGCTTGTGGCAGGAAGTCAACAAGTTTGGCAACGTGTTACGCAGCATGGGCGTCAAAAAGGGGGATCGCGTCACCGTCTATATGGGGCGTGTGCCAGAACTCCTGATTGCGATGCTTGCCTGTGCCAAAATTGGCGCAGTGCATAGCGTCGTATATGGCGGTTTCTCCGAACAAGCCCTCGCGGATCGCATCGAAGACGCGCAGAGCCGGGTATTGATCACCCAGGACGGCGCTTGGCTACGCGGCAAGATTGTCGAACTGAAAAAGATTGCTGATGAAGCCGTTAAGCGCTCGCCCGTCGTAGAGCATGTGATCGTCTATCAGCGCACCAAACACGATATTCCGATGGAAGCAGATCGGGATTACTGGTGGCACGATCTGATGGCGCTTCCGATTGCCTCGACCAAATGTGAAACTGAAGTGATGGACTCGGAAGACCCACTATTCATCCTTTACACCAGCGGTACAACAGGCAAACCGAAGGGCATCCTGCACACACATGGTGGCTATCAGGTCTACACCAGCACGACGCTCAAATGGGTGTTCGACATCAAGGATGATGATCGCTATTGGTGTGCCGCCGATCCGGGCTGGATCACCGGACACAGCTATATTGTGTATGCGCCGTTCATCCTCGGCGCAACACAGTTCCTCTATGAAGGTGCGCCGGGGCATCCCTACCCAAATCGCTACTGGAAGATGATCGAATATTACGGAATTTCGATTCTGTATACCGCACCAACAGCGATTCGTGGTCTGATGCGTTTCGGCAATGCGTGGCCTAATCGTCACGATTTGTCCTCATTGCGTTTGCTCGGTTCGGTTGGCGAACCCATCAACCCGGAAGCGTGGCGCTGGTATTTCGATGTGATCGGACGTGGCAAATGTCCAATCATGGATACATGGTGGCAAACGGAAACAGGCGGTTTCATGATCACGCCGCTGCCAGTTACGCCGCTCAAACCCGGTAGCGCAACCCGGCCATTCCCCGGCATTGAAGTCGATGTGGTGGATGAAGACGGCAAGCCTGTCCCGGATGGTACAGACGGCTTGCTGGTGATCAAGCGCCCCTGGCCTTCGATGTTGCGGACTATCTTCGGAGACCCGGAGCGCTACAAGAAGCAATACTGGGGCAAGTTCCAGGATATGTATCTGGCAGGGGACAGCGCTCGCCGGGATAAAGATGGCTATATCTGGATCATCGGGCGTGTGGATGATGTAATTAAAGTCAGCGGCTATCGTCTGGGTACGGCAGAGGTAGAAAGCGGTCTGGTGAGTCACCCGGCTGTTGCTGAAGCAGCCGCGATTGGTCTGCCGGATGAACTGCGCGGAAATATCATTCACGCCTATTGCATCCTGCGTGCAGGCTATTCACCCAGCCCACAACTGGAAGATATTCTCAAGGATCATGTCCGGCGCGAAGTCGGCCCGATTGCTGTTCCAAGCAAGATCGAGTTTGTAGCCAGCCTGCCCAAGACGCGCAGCGGAAAGATTATGCGGCGTGTCCTCCGTGCGCGTGCAATGGGACAGCCCGAAGGCGACATCAGCACGCTGGAAGAATAGTTCCACCCGGCCCACAAACAAGAATCCCCGGTTTTAAGGCCGGGGATTTTCATTTTTTGTATTCTATTTGAGGCGACGGCGAGATTTGAACTCGCGCATGGAGCTTTTGCAGAGCTCTGCCTTACCACTTGGCTACGTCGCCATATCGTATGAGAAATACTATCGCAAGTTCCGTTGAAACGCAAGGTCAAATCTTCGGACGGCAGGGCTTACGCGCGAAAAAAGCGGATAACGGGAAGAAAAGCAAAAGGTGAGTATCAATAAACAGTATCCTGTACGATGCGTTAGCCCGCCTGAGTTTGTCTGTATCTTGACTACGCGCCGGGTACTGTTATAATGCTCACGCTGTCTGGCGTTCGCACCAGGCGAGATTTATAGAGAATAAGGTTTAGGTGTCTCGTGGGGCCACTACCAAAGCGCAAAATGTCGCGTCGGCGCAAGCTGATGCGCCGTAATCACGACAAACTTTCGCTCAATCATCTGGTGCGTTGCGACAATTGCAATAAATATCACCAGGCACATCATGTCTGCCCAAACTGCGGCTACTATGATGGGCGGCAAGTGTTGGAAATCGACGACGAATCGACCACTTCCAACGAATAAGCGAAACAAAGCGGGATCAGTTCCCGCTTGTTTTTTATTCCGGGCAGATTCAATCCACGTGCAATAAGTCGTGAATATCCATGACTTCCGGCATTTCTCGCCCTGAGAAATTTGCTACAATCCTCTGCATGAACTCTCTAAATGCTATTTCCAAAGCAACCATGCGGCTTGGCCTGATCATGCTCCGTAATGGGTCAAGCTCCAGCCGCGCCGATGACGCCATGCAACGAATGGGGCAAATCCTCGGCGCAGATAGTGTCGAAGCCTACGTGACGCCTACAGGGATTATCGCCAGCACCTATCTCGGCGAGGACATTCAAACCCGTGTAGAGCGTATCCGGGCGCTTGGCGTAAACATGCAGCGTATCTATGAAGCGGAGTTACTGGTGCGTTCGCTGAAAGCAGGCGCAGACCCGGAGGCAGTCGAAGCGGAACTCACCCGAATCGAAGCATCATTATCGCCATACAAGCCTTGGGCAATGATGCTGGCGTGCGGCCTGGGCTGTGGTGCGTTTGCCGTATTGCGGGGAGGCGGCCCGATTGAATTTGCGGCGGCATATCTCGCGGCGGCAGCGGCACAGTATTTACGCCATAGATTGCTACAAGCCAAATTGCGTGTACCGCCAACAACTGTGTTGTGTGCAATCGTGGCGAGTTCGCTGGCTATCGGGCTGGTGCGCCTGATGAATGCGCCGCGCCCGGAACTTGGCGTTATCGCTTCAGTGCTTCTTCTTGTACCCGGTGTACCGCTGGTGATTTCGTTGCTCGATCTGTTGCTTGGCAATCTGGTGAGTGGTGCGGCGCGCGGTCTCTACGCTCTGATTGTCCTGATGAGTATCGGCGTGGGCATTTTGGTTTCTATCAATCTCTGGCATTTCATCATTATATGAACACACTAATCATACAAGGTATATTTGGATTCCTCGGTACAATTGGCTTCGGAATATTGTTCAGCGTGCCGCGCCGGGCGCTCTGGCTGAGTGGTGCAGTCGGTGCGATGGGCGCAATCCTGCGATCTCTGTGCCAGCAGTTGGGCGCGTCAACGGAACTGGCGGATTATGTGGCGGCGCTTGCTGTCGGGATGGTAGGTTACGGCGCGGCTTTTGTGATCGAATCGCCGCGCGTTGTATATACCGTCCCCGGTGTCATTACAATGGTTCCAGGGATTTTGGCCTATCAGGTGGTAGTCTATTTCAGCACAGCACGTTACACTGACGGGATGACCGCAGCAATACAGGTTTTTCTGATAACCGGATCGCTGGCGGCTGGTCTGGTCACTGCCCGGACGATTACAGAATGGATCAAGCACCTGCGCCCGGATAAATATGCCATGAGCGACGATTAAGACCGAGGAAAAATGCCGAAAACTTATGATTTATTGAGTATAGGACGCTGTTCGATAGACCTTTACGCAAACGATATTGGCGCACCGTTCGAGGAAATAAATAGTTTTGCGGCTCTGGTTGGCGGTTGTCCAACGAATATTGCGGTAGGTTCGCGCCGGCTTGGATTGAACGTCGCGCTGATGACCGCTGTCGGGAAAGATCAGGTGGGCGATTTCGTGCGCTATTTCTTGACCAAAGAGGGTGTCGATCATCGGTTCACGCCGACAAAGCCTGGCGGACGCACGCCTGCCGTTCTGCTCGGCATCCAGCCGCCGGATAAATTCCCGTTGATGTTTTATCGGGATACCGCACCGGATATGGAACTCAACTTTGAGGATGTGGATGCCTCTCCGATTGACGATACTCGTGTCGTTTTGATTAGCGGGACAGGACTCAGCCGCGACCCAAGCCGCAGCGCCACGCAATACGCCGCCGAACGCGCACAGGCTGCCGAGGCAACAGTAATCATGGATATTGATTATCGCGCCGATCAGTGGTTCGATCCGCGCTCCTATGGCGTCACTATCCGTCAAACATTACCATTGGTTGATATTGCGATAGGTAACGAGGCTGAACTATTGGCTTCTACAGGTGCAAAGAACGCTGACGCTGCCATTGAACGCCTGCTCAAAGGAGTACGCAAAGCAGTAGTATTCAAAAAAGGCGAAGAGGGTTCAAGTATCTATACGACCTCTGGTGAGGTGTTCGATGCACCGCCATTCAAAATTGATGTGCTGAATGTCCTCGGTGCGGGTGATGCGTTCGCGTCTGGTTTCATCTATGGTTATCTGAACGATTGGGGCTGGCAGAAAGCAGCACAGATGGGTAACGCCAACGGCGCAATCGTCGTAACGCGCCAGGGTTGCGCCAACGATATGCCGACCCTGCCGGAAACAATGAGTTTCATTGAAGCGCACGGCGGCTTTCGGTTATGAGTCAGATTACGCCGGGGAGGTGGCGACATCTGCAACAATCCAGCACGCCAAACGGCTATTTTGTGATATTGGCAATCGATCATCGCGGCAATCTGCGGAACTCGCTGAATAATGCGGCTGGACATCCAATCACCGATGCTGAATTTAGTGCATTCAAGCAGGAAGTGATTGGCGCTCTTGCCGGGGAGTGCAGCGCTGTTCTGACCGACCCCGATTTCGGCTATGCGTCTTTTCTCTCGCATCCCAACGCGGGCAAACTTGGTCTGCTGATGCCTCTCGAAGTCACCGATTACGATATACACCCAAGCCAGCGCCTGACCAGATTTATCGAAAATTGGTCGGTGGAACAGATCAAAAAGGCAGGTGGTACAGGTGTCAAACTGCTATTGTACTATCACCCGGAAGCACCGAACGCTGCCAATCAGCGCATACTCGTGGCACAGGTGGGCGAACAGTGCCGATTGCACGATATTCCGTTTTTCCTCGAACCAATTGCATATTCACCCAACCCGGATCGAATGCTTTCCAGTGCCGAACACCGTTATGTTGTAATCGAAACAGCCAAAACCTTCACCGGGATGGGCATTGATATTCTGAAGGTAGAGTTCCCTGTTCTCATTGAACAGGAGCCAGACGAAGCCACATGGCGCGCAGCGTTGCAGGAATTAAACAATGTCTGTACTGTTCCCTGGACATTATTAAGCGCAGGCGCACCGTTCCCGGTATTCAAAAGGCAAGCGGAACTCGCACTGGCAGCGGGGGCTTCTGGTGTGATCGTCGGGCGCGCATTGTGGGCAGAAGCCGTCACGCTGCAAGGAACCGCACGTGCCGAATTTCTGAATGTAACCGCGTGCGAACGAGTACACGAACTTCGCGCCCTGTGTCAGAATGGAAAGCCGTTTTCGGAACATCTGACACTCTCTAACGCCGGTGTTGGCTGGTATCGCTAGCGTTCAAAAACTAAAAAGTGGATTAGCAATATTACTAGGGGCAACGCTTGTTAATTTTACAGAAGTTGCCTTGTTAGGATCATAGAATCTCACTTTTGATTGTTTCATTGCGCCGAAACATGGATCACCTGCAACGTAATCCTTACCATTGGGAGCGTTTAACCAACCTTGATAATTGGCTTCATAAGATAACAACCACTGTTTTTCATACAATGAAGCAGAATTTGTAAATTGTTCCCAGTTGGTAGTATCCAGTCCCTTTGGAATCAAGTGACGATGGTAGGCATCTAAACTAATAATTGCCACCGTTGAGTCAGTCATCTTTGAGATTGCGGTTGCGGCTTTTTCTCCTATCTTTAAATTCCAATAAATGGCTGCCCAAATTGCCCATACTACTTCGTTTCCATAGTAAAGAGGAGAGCATTGTTGAATCTGAAAATTTATAATGTTTTCTAATGTATGTTTATCAATTTGACATCCACTATTTTCCTTATTTTGTAGGAGGGGAAGAATAAACAAAAACGTACTTGTATCAACCATTAAACATTGAAAAAGATAACGCTGCACTAATTCCCACGCCTCTTTGTCAAAAGGCAAATCACGCAGTATCTGAATAGCATATTTTAGTACAACGCCGTCGGGGTACTGTCCTTGTAGGGCAAATACTTTGTCAAAAAATGTAACTATATCGTTTTGAAAGGTTTGTGCTTTATCAGTGCGAAACTTAAAACCCCTTAACTCTGCGGCCCAAAGTTCATCCAAAGGAATAGGAAGTTGAATAATTTTTGTTTTGGTATCGTTCAATGTAAGTTCGTATTCCCTAAGAATATCTCGAATTAATGCCAATACTTCCTCGGCTTCACGATATGTCCCAAATCCAAATTCCATATCGTCGACTCGCCGAAATCCTCGTAGCGCTGGATAGTTTGAGAGTAAAGTTTGGTCGAAAGCGGTCAAAATCACCTCGGCAATTACGAAGGATGAATCAGGTCCAATGGGAATTCCAACTGTTTGATCATCTTGTCCTTTTCGCACACGTTCATCCAGTATATTTCCTAGTAAATTACTTTTGCGGTTTGCTTTTGCAGTTTGCTTGGAGTGTAACGCCCAAGGAATACTATGTGAATAAACTGATGGATAAAATTTGGTAATATCAGTGCGCAATATATAACGAGCAAAAGCACGAACGTAAGCGCGTTTATCCCTCATCTTGGAAAATGAATGAGACTGAATAATGGCTTGACCCTTGGCCGAATTAAATTCAGGAATACTACAGGATAAAGTAGATAGTCGACAATGGCTATCTAAAACAGCCCAATTTTGAATAATTTCATTGCATAGATTAAATTGAGTTACTGGATTGGGGATTGCCATAGAACGGCGTTTTCCGCCGATTCGAGGAACATCGTGCCTCATCAATTGAGCCGATTTTTTACCATTGGTAAACTCTGATGGTAATGTTGCCGATTTTTGCCCATTGGCTATAAATTGCGCAAAAGGGACAGTAGTAAAAGGCGGTGGTAACTCACGAAGAAAATAGCCCCTAGAAAGTAGTTCAAAAATAGTTGTCATTTGATCAGTGTTCCAATTTTTAAGATAACGTTGATATAGTATATTCTAATATTCATGTTTAGTTGCTAAGTATTTCTGACAAACTCTCAGCAACCTTGCATCAAATTTTATTTTTCTGTGTGCCATCGTTCGTAAATCTGGCGTTCGTAACCAACGGTTTTCGGCTCATACCAGCCAGGGCGCTCCATCCCTTCCGGTAAATACTGCTGTTCAACCCATGCGCCGGGATAGTCATGTGGATATTTGTAGGCGGCGCTGTCGCTGACACGATCTTCATGCTGTGCCTGTAATTTGTTGCTGGTAGAGTCGCGCAGGTGTCGCGGCACATCATCCGGCCCAAACTTTTCCATATGACTGATTGCCTGAAAAATCGCGCTGGCAGTATTGCTCTTGGGCGCGGTGGCGCAATACAGGCAGGCGTGCGACAGGAAATAATTCCCTTCGGGCATACCAACGCGCTCAAAGGCTTCGGCAAGCGAATTGACCACCACAATCGCGTTGGGATCAGCCAGTCCAATATCCTCGCTGCACAGGATGAGCATCCGACGGAAAATGAAACGCGGGTCTTCTCCGGCATAAAGCATCTTTGCCATCCAATAAAGCGCGGCGTCCGGGTCGCTCCCACGCATGGATTTGATAAACGCACTGATTGTGTTGTAATGCTCGTCCGAGTCGCGGTCATAACGCATTGTGCGCCGCTGGATACTTTCTTCGGCAATGGCGCGATCAATATGAATCACGCCTTTTGCATCAGCAGGCGTTGTGAGCGCAGCAAGTTCCAGCGCATTCAGAGCAGAACGGGCATCGCCATTCGCCATATCTGCCCAGTGTTCGAGTGCGTCCTCGCCGACCTGCAAATTCATATTGCCGAGGCCGCGTTCCTTATCCCGAATCGCATTCTGCATAATCCCGCGCAACTGCTCGATTCCCAGAGATTCCAGCCGAAACACGCGCGAACGACTAAGCAGCGGCGGAATCAGATAAAAATAGGGGTTTTCCGTCGTTGCGCCGACGAGAATGATCGTTCCTGCCTCGACATGTGGCAGGAGTGCGTCCTGCTGTGCCTTGTTCCAGCGGTGGATTTCATCCACAAAGAGCAATGTGCTTTCATCGCTGAACTGCTTTTCGGCAGCCTCCACCACTTCGCGGAGTTCCTTCACGCCATCCAGCACAGCATTCAGGGTGACAAATCGTGCTTTCGTATCATGCGCGATGATGTTGGCGATGGTGGTCTTGCCTGTACCCGGCGGGCCATGCAGGATAATCGACGTGATTTTGCCACTCTCAATTGCGCGCCGCAGCAACCGCCCTTCCCCGATAATATGTCCCTGCCCGAAATATTCCTGAAAGGTACGCGGGCGCATCCGTTCCGCGAGGGGTTCATTTTTGGTAGGGTTGATGGTGGAAAAGAGATCGGGTGGTCTGGTTTCCCGGCGATTTTTGGTCATGGCTCACTTGTTCGCATCATTTGGGTAGATCGTATTCTGATATGAAGAAACGAGCAAATTTTTCAGCGGATTCTTGACACCTGCGCCAAACCCGGTACGATGAACCGCATTATGTCGCGTCCCTGGCGTCTTTTTAACTATTTTGCCCCGTTCTATGAATGGCTGGTCGCCAACGAGTTCTGGCAGGAAAGCGTGCGCGAAATGGCGCGACACCTGCCGCCGAGTGGTTCAACGTTGCGCATTCTGGATGCTGGCTGTGGCCCCGGCAACAGCTCCCTGACATTGGCAAACCTCCGCAAAGATACCCGAATCATCGCGCTGGATGCCTCGGTAGCAATGGTAAAACGAACGCAGCAGATCATCACCAAATATGCCGCTGGAAATCAAATCGGGGTGGCACGCGCAAATATTCAACGATTGCCGTTACCGGATAACAGCATGGACGCGATCACCATGCACAGCGTCTATTACATGCTGGAGGATCAGCCGGGATTCCTGGCCGAAGCAATGCGCGTACTGCGTCCCGGTGGACGGTTGCTCATGCTCGATCCGGGAAAAGTTCCGTATCCATTGGGTGTATTTCGCAAAACGCTGCGTGCTGCCCCAAGTATCCTGATCTGGCAGATTATCAGCCGTGCCTACAACCGCTATACGCCGCAGCGCATCGCGCGGGAACTGGAAACGGCGGGCTTTGCGCGTGTGCTGGGCGAGAAGGCTGTCAGTGGCTATGGTGTCCTGAGTCGCGGCGAAAAGCCCTATAGCAACCTTTCACCAATGGAACGCACCGCACAGGTTGCATCGAATGAGGAAGTGTTAGGCGCAACACGCGCCCGTCATATCTTCCTGCTGATCAAGCAAACGCCGAATAAGCCTATGTGGGCGCTGCAACCCGGCGAGATCATCACGTGGGGTGCGGCGGCGATACTTGATCAGAACGGTCAGCCATCCGTGCTGGCATTCAGTTCGCTTCCGAAAGCGGTGGAGTTTATGCAGCCCGCTGTGAAAGCAGGGCAAATCGTTGGCGTGACCAAAGTCGCCAAATTCGAGAAAACAACGGCATGGGATTTCCCTCTCATGCTCAACCCGCCGCTGGATGCCTTGCAAAATGCACAGCATACCTTCATTGCTGTTGATCCGAATCGTGCCATCACCGGGGAAGAATGAGCAGCCCGATCACCATAGAAACTCTGCGCGCGTTGATGATTCCGGCAGGCGCTGATCTCCTCGCGGACCTGTCAAACGCTGATCTGTCCGAGTCCAATTCGTTGCGCCTGATCACGGAATTACGAAAAAAGCATCCCATCGACCTGGCAGCGGCGGCGCTCGAACTGGCACGGCTTAGAGTGCGCGGACGGGAGAAATTTGGCGCACGTGCAGACACCATGTTTTTCACCCGTGAGGCCCTCGAACAAGCGACAGATTGGCGCGTCAGTCGTGCGCGGTTTCAGGGGCTTCACCCATCAATTCCTGTATTGGATTTAGGCTGTGGCATTGGCGGCGACAGTTATACGCTGGCAGAGGCTGGATTGCAGGTGACTGGAATCGATCTTGATCCGCTGCGATTGCTGATGGCGCGTACTAATGTCTCGAAAGCCAGTTTTGTACAGGCCGATTTACGCAGCACCCTTCCCGTTCATCCGCAGAAACCACCTGTCATATTTTTCGATCCGGCGCGGCGTACTGAAGATTCGCGTGTGTTTTCGCTCAAAAAATACATCCCGCCGCTGGAAACAATAGAAACATGGCGCTTTTCGGAACTTCTGGTGAAACTCTCTCCTGGCGTGGATATGGACGAACTCCGTGAATACCTGCATCCCGGTGATGGTCTGGTGTTCATCTCACTGGATGGGGATTTGAAGGAAGCTGTTTTGATGCGAGGCAGAGAATCCATGCCGGAACGCCGCGCCATCGTCGTGGATAAATCCGGGGCATGGCTCACATTTGAAGGCAACCGGGCGGAAATTGGCGTGAGTGATCCGCGTGGCTGGCTCTATGAACCCGACCCGGCGATCATCCGGGCGGGGCTGGTACAGGATATTGGCGCGCAAATCAACGCATCGCTGATTGATCCGACAATCGCCTATCTCATCAGCGATGAAGCTGTTGAAACACCTTATGCCCGACGCTGGCAGATCATTGACTGGATGCCCTTCAACCTGAAAAAGTTGAAGGAATACCTGCGTGAACATCACATTGGGCGCGTGACGGTCAAAAAGCGTGGCAGTCCAATCACGCCGGAAGAACTGATCGCCAAGTTGAAATTACCCAATACAGGCGAAGAACGGGTCATTGTTCTGACGCGCGTACAGGGCAACCCCGCGATCCTGATTTGCTATCCACCGACCCACTAGATGCGGCATGTCCCGCTACCAGAATCGGTAAATGTTACACCGGGCGTTGGCACAAATTCCCATGAGTAATTATTGTTACTGCGCAGAGTGAGTTTCAGAACCCCATAGGCCGAGTTGCTGCGCACGACACTGTTGGCACGAATCGTTCCCCATCCATAAAGCGGTGCGCCGCCTGTCCCTACAACAAATTCCTGAATCCCATTGACTGAATCAGCCACCCCATCCGGCGTCTGTGGTGCGAATCGTTCATAGTCGTGATCGTGACCATTGATCACAATTTCCACATGGTGATTGTAGAGGATTTGCCAGATGTAATAAGATTGCCCATCGTTGCCATGTGGCCCGGACGAGAACAGTGGGTGATGCCACATGGCAATGGTACAGGGTGCAGTGCTATTGGTGAGCAGGTTTTCCAACCAAACACCTTGCGCGGAGGGAACCGTCATAGAGATATTGCTATCTAGCACCACAATTAGCCATGTAGTGCCGATGTTATAGCTGTAGTAGCTGGCATTGGGCGAACCAAACCCCGGCCCGAAATAACTGTGATAGACGCTGCCTTGCCCGGTCACGAAATCATGATTGCCGATAACAGGTTTGGTGCGCCATTTGTGCCGCCCCCAGGAAGCGTCATAGCAGGCATATTCCTCAGCCGTCCCGGAGTAATAAGCGTTGTCGCCTGCCGTAAAAACCCATCCGGGGATACTATCGAGCAACGCAGCGGTGGCATCATCAACGTTACTGCCGCAAATGGCAATATCGCCCGCTCCAACAAGCGTGGCATATCGTTCGATACCAATTGCCTGGACAATTTTGGGGAGGGAAACCAGCGTTAAAAGAATAATCAGCAGAAGAGTGAGGATCGAAAAAATGCGTCTCATGATACTCTTTCACTTTTTAATTATTCTATTATATTATATGCCAGTTATTAATCCTTGCGCGTTTCCCGGTACACAATCGCTATCCGCTGTAATGCCGTAAAATTGTTCCCCATTGCCAGAATAATCACGCCGGGGACGATCCAGCCTGTGAGCAGCATCCCGATCTGTATCACGGTGCGCTCCATGCGGCTGAATAGCCCATCCTTGCAGGGAATATCCAGCGACTCAGCCCTTGCGCGGGTATAGCTCACCGCGAACGCGCCGATCAGTGCCAGCCCGGTGATGATCATCTCGGTTTGCTGTCCGCGCCCGCTGAAATAAACCATCACACCAAGCAGCAGGAATCCATCGGCAAAGCGATCCAGTGTCGAATCCAGAAACCCGCCGAAACGGGTGGGATTGTTGCGCGCCCGTGCGATTGCGCCATCCCAGGCATCCAGCGGCATCCCCAGAATCAGGATGATCGCACCGAGGAGAAACTGCCCCTGCGCTACGAAAACGCTGGCGACGGCTACCAGCACCAGCCCTGCTACGGTCACGGCATCGGGATTGATGCCAAGCCGGATGCCCAATTGTCCGGCAGCAGAAGTTACCCCCCGCAATTGATGGCGTACCCGCCCGGAAAGTGTCTTGTCAGGCGTTTGTGTGTTCAAAAAGTCCACCCTTGTAAACGGGAAAACATCAGCTATACTTACCCTCAGATTTCGGGGTGTAGCGCAGCTTGGCTAGCGCGCTTCGTTCGGGTCGAAGAGGTCCCCAGTTCAAATCTGGGCACCCCGACAGCTATCAGAGGGCATATCCAAACGGGTATGCTTTTTTGTTATTTCGCCCCATCCAGGACGGAACGCAGCGCAGCCGCATACGCTCCATCGGGATGACGGGCAATTTCTGCTTCCCAATAGGCCGCACCACTGGTCGCACTCTGCAAATTCGAGGATGCTATTTTTGCCGCTTCGCTGGATTTATCACGAATCAGAGCATACAAAATCGCATTGGTGAGATATACCCGATACGGTTCAAGGCGCATAATCCGCGTCGTCTTCTGCAAAATCCGCAACGCCTCTTCCCAATTACCGAGAAAATATTCAGCATAACCCAAATCGCTAGCGACGTTGCCCGGTGCGCCTGCCTTGAGTGCCTTATCAAACCAATCTGAGGCATTTTCAAAATTGCCCTGTGCCAGTTCCAAACGCCCCATGCCATAGAGCGCATAGGCATCGTTGGAGCGCAGTTGCAGCGCATGTTCTATGGCGGCGTGGCTGTCCTGCATCCGTCCAAGCTGGCGATAGGTGTTACCGAGCAAGGTATAGCCGCGCGCCGTCGGGCGAATAACTACCAGCTTTTCCAGTTGATCAGCGGCAGCGGCAAAGTCACCCGCCATGAATGCTTCTCGCGCCAACCCGAATGCAGAGCGATCCGGTGGGCGAAAGAACAACATGATCACCTGTACAATGACCAGTAGTAGAATCAGGCCAAGTGCCATCCACAGCCGAGCCTCTGGTGGCCCCGCGACAGATAACAGCAACAGCAACAACGCGGCGATAAAGGCCAGCGTGCCGGAGATGATCAGGCGGCGATCCATAGTACGCAAACGGTCAAGCATGGCTGGCTTGCTCCGTTTGCAGGTCTTTCAGACTGAGTTCGCCGTTAATCAATTGTTCCGCCAGTGTGACATCCTTTTCCATGACTGCTTTTAACACAGCAGCTTGTTCGCTCTCAAAAAGGGTTTGCCATTCGCGCAGACCACCCTGCTCACGCTTGAGCAAAGTCAGGTCTTTGGCAGCTTCGTCCATCTGTCCGAGTTGGACATGCGCACGTGCCAGCCAGAGATAAACCAGCATTTTATGGCGGCTCTCCGGGATGCCGACCTTTAGTGCTTCCCGCAAATGTTCAATCGCTGGCTCATATTGCCCGATCTTTTCCTCGACCATACCGAGGTTATAGGGCGCAACCCAGTGATTACCTTCGAGTTCATAGGCTTTCTGTGCAAAGGGGAGCGCGTCGGGATACTCGCCATCCTGCAAATAGACTTCTGCCAGACCGTTATAACCAACGCCAGAATCGGGCGTGAGTTCGACAATCTTTTCATAGTCGATGCGGGCATGTTTGAGCCTGCCCTGCAAACGGTAGAGCGTCGCGCGGAAGTGATAGTGATCGGGCTGCTTCGGTTCTTCCTTGATCAAGTCGGTCATGACTTTGATCGCTTCGTCATATTCGCTGTTACGCATATGCTTGATCGCGGCCTGATATTCGCGCCGTACACGCGCCTGACTTGCAATATAGGCGATGACGATCCAGCCAATGCCAAAGGGAACGAACAGCAGCCAGAATGACGGGAAAATCGCCGCCAGCACGAAGGCCAGCAACGACGGAACAACAATGATCAGGACACGGCGGCGATCCTGTGGCGCGACACGCGGCGCAACGATGGCAGCCGTACCTGCGAGAAACACCAGCACCATCCCGCTTTGTACGGAAGGAACCCAGAGATTATCCTTCACACTGATACTGTTCAAAATCAGGCTGATCAACCCGGTTGCAGCCAGCAGAAAAAATAGAAGTCGGGCGCGCACCGGCCCGATCCATGTTATGAATTGATTGATTAGACTCAACGCTATCTCACACTTACAACTTGATCCACATGCGATCATACCACGCGCGCGCCCCAATTGCCCGCCAGAATGCCTGTGCAATAGCGTGTTGGGTCGGCGTGTTTATCTCGATTCGTGCGACGTTGCGCTCCTGAAACCATGCAATGGCGGCTTCCCAGAGTTTGGAGCCTGTGCCGCCACCGCGCCCGTGTGAATCTATACACAGTTCGTAGACCACGCCGAATTGTGGGATCGCATAGCCGGGGTTGGCTCGTACCCCGACGGAGAGATAGCCAACAGCCTTGCCACGTCGTACTGCTGTAAAGAATGCCCGATCCGGTTGGTTCAAGTCATAGAGGAAAGCGGCACACCACGAAGCAACACCATCGGACGCAGGTTTGAAGCGTGCATCACCAGCAGAGAGAATTTCGGCAGTTTCCAGCCAGATCGCGGAGAGCGCCTCGGCGTCGCCGGGCGACGCCGGGCGCACGGTGATCTGATCGATCATGCCACGACCATATATCCCACACTATGCACGGTGCGGATAAAATCCTTTGCTTTCGGGGTGATTTCGAGTTTTGCCCGCAGGTTACGAATATGAGCGCGCACCAGATCGGGGTCGCCAGATTTTGCCGGATAATCCCAGACTGCTTCGAGCAAACGTTGCGGCGAAAGCGCCTGATTGACGTGTTCCATCAAATAGCGCAGCAGATGATATTCCGTTTTGGTGAGTTGTACTGTATTACCATCGACAGTCACCTGATAGGTGTCGGAGTCGAGCCGCACCGGGCCAAGTTCCATGATGTTGGAAGCCGACTGTATACGACTGCCCCGGCGTAAAACCGCACGGACGCGCGCCAGCAATTCCGGTATCTCGAAGGGTTTGGGAACATAATCATCTGCACCCGCATCCAGCCCATCGACAACATCATCAATCCCTGCTTGTCCGGTCAGGAACAGGATCGGCAGATCATAGAGTTTGTCATCTTGCCGGATACGTCGGCAAACTTCTAATCCATTTATGCCAGGTGGCATCAACACGTCGAGGATCATCATATCCGGGCGACGCTGACGCACCTTCATCAGCGCGTCTTCCCCGGAAGTTACCCGATCAACCTCATAATTCCCCTCTTTTTCCAGTGCGCGCGAGAGGGCACGCAAGACATCAACATCATCATCAACGGCTAAAATATAGGCCGATGGCATGGGAAACGCTCCTCTGACCGAAGGGAACACCCTAAAAAATTTCGATTATAAAGATTGTATATCCAAGTGTAGCCAATTTTATGGAAAAAACATACTTGCTTATTTGATCAAAATTATATCCTTTTCATGCAACGCGAATTGTATAATTCTAGTTAAAATACGTTTTTGCGCTACTTGTACAAAGACCGATACGTATATTCAGACAAGACATGACCACTCGGTGATACAATGCAATGGATTGTAGTAGGCGTCGCCGTCATTCTGGCGGTAGCGTTCTGGCAGCAAATCGTAACCTGGGCAAATCATACACTCGCGGGTTGGCTCAACAACCTGTTCGGGCCAGAATTGCGGGATGCTTTCCTGCTCCTGCTGGCGAGCGCAGATCGCAGCGTGGTACTGGTGCAGCGGGCGCTGCATCTGGTACAGGAACGCCTGATCAGCGCGCGGTTGTTCTTCCGCCGTTTGCAGGGCGGGCAACTTCACGAGAAGGTCATTCAGGCCGAAATCCGCAAACCAGACGGCGAAATCGTTAAGATGGAAGCTGCGGAAGTCGTCCAGTGGCACGAACTGCCCGACGAAGTGCGAGAGAAATTCATCCGGCGTCAGTCGGCAGAAGTGCAGCTTGAACTGAAGATGAAAGAGTAGGAACCATGCAACAACAACCATTGGGCTGCCTTGCCGGGATTTTTCAGGCAATCCTGCGTCTATTCGGGTTCGGAGTTGGCAAAGTGCGCCAGACCACACAACCATTGGAACGTCGCTATCGGGAATATGTAGACCGCTGGGCGTCGGAGAATCTGGCGAACTGGCTGCACGAAACACGCTCGGAAATCAACCGGGACGAAGCCCTGAAAGTTTTGCTAGGCCAGGCAGACCGGACAACGACACTGGCAGGTATGGTGCGCGAGACGCTGATCGATGCCAAAGTGACCTTCAGTCAGCGTGATAGCAAGCAATTTCTGGAGATCGAAGCGTATATGGCTCCGCGCCAGACCAACGGCAAAGTCCCGCAGTTATTACGCTGGCACGCCGAACGCGAACTTCACTGGCAGGAAATCCCGGATGATGTACGGGAACAATTGATCCGCCAGCGCGAACCGATCACGCTTGGATATACGATACCTTAATCATGTTTCCACTCATTGGTATTGGCGTCCTCGTGATTGGCACGCTTACGTTCTGGTCGGCAATCCAGAACTGGCTGGCTGATTTGATTGGGCGCGTACAGACGGATATGAAAATCGGCACAGATGGCTTATATAGCGGTCTGGTTGTGCTGGATCGTGTCGTCGTGACAGGACAGCGGGTTGTTGTGGCGACAGCGCGTGCAGTCTTCCGTACACCCGATAACGAATATGTTACACGCGAAGAAAAGAAAGCCATCGCGGTAGAAGACCTGCCCGCCGATGTGCGCCGCAAACTCGAAAATGGGCAAACCGTCAGTTATGAAATCTCTGCAAATCCGGGGGTAGCGCATGTCCCGACCTATAAGCTGGCCGTCCGACGGGCAGACCAATCCGCCGACTGATCGCAAGGAGCGATCCGAGGAAGCCACTGCCAATATGTTTATGCCGGAAATGCCGCGCCGCCGCCTTTCCGATCTCGTCCTGAGCGCAGAGACGGAGAAGCAACTCCGTACCGCGCTGGCGAAAGTACAATATCATAAAAAACTCTATGGCGACTGGGGTCTGTCAGAAATTCACCCGGAAGGTCGTGGCGCAGCGATCAATCTGTATGGCTTGCCGGGAACGGGTAAAACTTTCGCCGCCGAAGCGATTGCTGAATATCTGAAACGTCCAATCATTCATATCAACTATGCGCAGATCGAATCGCGGTTCGTCGGGGATACGCCCAAGAATATCGTTGCGGCGTTCGATGCAGCGCGCGAAGCCAACGCCGTGTTGTTCTTCGATGAAGCCGATAGCGTCCTGAGCCGCCGCGTGACGAATATCACCCAAGCTGCCGATTATGGCGTCAATGTGACGCGCAGCACGCTCCTGTTACAACTCGATTCTTTCGAGGGGGTGGTACTCTTCGCTACCAACCTTGCGGAGAATTACGATTCGGCATTTGTGCGGCGTATCCTGGCGCATGTCTATTTCCCGTTGCCAGACGAGGCGGCATTGATTCGTTTGTGGCGGTATCATATCCCCAAACGAATGCCGATTGCGCCGGATGTGACGCCGGAAGTGCTGGCAGCGGAAAGTGTTGGGTTGAGTGGTGGCGATATTTTGAACGTGGTTATACTCGCTGCCTCCGGCGCTCTGGAACGCAATGCAATCGCTGTCGGACTAACGGATTTTCAAACCTCTATCGCGCAAATTCGGCGGGCAAAAGAGGAAATCGGGACAGGGGTACGATATGCTTTTAACGGATCGTGATGCGCTGCTTGCGGCGTTGCGTTCGCTTGGGGAACAAGGGTGGCTTTCTACCGACAACGCCTATACCGGGGCAGTCTGTGATGTGTTGCTGATGCTTGGACTGGTTAACCGTGACCCGTCCAACCAGAAATATGTCAGCATCAATGGCGAACGCGCGCAACTGTTCATCAAGAGTATGAGCGCACATCTCGCAGATGGGCTGCCGATGTTGCTGGACTGGCAAAGCGGGCTGGAAACAAAAGCGACTGCACAGGGCGCAGTGATTCTGGCCGAGGTAGAGGCGCTCCGAAAAAATAATATCCCCAGACCAACGCCTGTACGTGAGGTGAACGCTGTGAATGCGTTGATTCTCAAACACGATCTGGATGATATTCTTATCTACATGCAATATGATGATAAAGCGCGGCAATTCCAATTGATCGGCGGCAAGGTCGAGCCGGAAGACATCGACCCGGCGCATACACTCCTGCGTGAAATGCAGGAAGAGTTGAACCGTGAAGATTTGCGCCTCACAGAACATTTCCAGTTTGAACCGCTGGCAGAACACTTCGAGAAGATCACGCTCTCCCCAACCTATGGCGTGGTGACGAGCTACACAATCCGATTCTTTCATGTGTCGCGTCTGACGTTTATGTTGCCCGAAGATCATCAGAATCGCTGGATTAGCGTTTACGAAGTGCGACAGGGACAGACGGACGATGGTCACAAAATCAGCGATCTGCCAATGTTGTTCGAGCGTATCTGGGATACCTTGCCATCGAGCGTGTAATTGGTCTATATGAAATTTTTACCTGGTCACTGTGTATAATAAGCGGTGGCAGAGATTGATCGAAGGGCTTCTATGAACAGCGGACGCGGCACTTATGTAATGTTGGGAATAATCGGCTCAGTCGCCGGGATTTTGGCGCTGACAGGTAGCGGCGGGCCGGTGATCGGTGCGCTGGCGGTAGGTGGATTTTTGGCATTGGCGGCGGGCGTCTTTGCGAATAACCGCATTCGCCAGATACAGGAAGCTCTGCCACAGGTGGTAGCGACAGCGAAAGCAACCCCGGCAGCGCGTTCGGCTGTGCAGCGTGCGCGCCGTCTGAGCAACTATGCGCCGGATGAAGCAATTACTGACGTGGCACTGATCATCAATGATCGGGATCAACGCGGACGCTTGAGCCGCCGGATCGGGAATAACGTCAGCATGGACGATTACGCTATTCAGCCGATTGTTAAATTCACTGTCCCGGTGGAACTGGTGAACCGTGTTTCCATCGTCAAATTTGATATTGTGGATAAATCAGGTAAGGTGCAGTTTTCCCGCTCGGTGGAACACTATACCCGCGATGGCGAAAACCTTGTTGCCTGCGATCAACAGTTGCCATTCCGCAACAATACCGCGCTTGGACGCGCCGGGACATGGGATTTGCAGGTGACGATTAACGGTCAACTTGCGGCTGTTCACAGTTTCACCGTCACGCCCGCTCAACAGGATCGCATCGTTCCTGTAACGCATGACGGCGAAATCAATATCAGCCGCCTCCAGGAACCCGCCGAAGAGGAAGAAGATATGCCAATGACGCTGGAAGATTTGCTTCGTGAACAGCGCCGTTCGCAGTAAATCCGGTTCCATATAATATATGGAAATGGGCTGCTGATGTTGTTTTTCAAAGGTGGAAACATCCCTCCCGGTTTGCGGCGATTTTTCACGGCGCTGGTCATCGGGGGAATCGTCCTCGTTCTGTTGCAAATCGTATTTTCCAGCATCTCGCTCAGTTGGCTGACAACCGGGTTGGTGGTGTTGTTTGCCGCATGGTATGCGCAACGTGGCGCTGATGCTGACGAGGACAAGCGTTTTAATCAACGTATGGGGCATACCTTTGAGCCTCTCTATCGTGAGGAGCGTAGCCCTGCAATTGAACGCAAAACGCAGGCACAGGAAGCCGCCGAACTTGCCTTGCGCAACGCCGGACATGACCCGGAAGCCCTCAAGTTGCGTCTACATGACATCGGTCTGATGGTCTATCGTGGCCCGGAAAATCCGGCGGCTGTCGCGCGTGTTGAGCCGATCCGTATGGATGCCAGCCATATTCGCCCCTTCATCAAACTGCAAAGCCCACTGCCGAAATCATTGGCACAGGAAGTCACTTTCGAGGTGCTGGATCAGGACGGAACACCTTACTTTCGCAACACAGGCGAATATGAGGTTCGTCCCGGCGCAAACCTGCTCACGCCGAAAAACTGGCTACCGTTACAGGGCGCTCCATTGCAAGGACGCTGGATGATGCGCGTCCTGCTAGGAAGTACGCCATTGGCTGTGCATCGCTTTAAATGGCGTGTCCCGCCTGCACAATCCATCCGCGAGCTTGCCCTCAATTCCGATGGCGAGCTTGAAGAGGCTGCTTCCCGCCTCTCGCAGGGATCGATGTCATTGGATGAATTGCTCTCCGATCAAAACAACGACCTGCTACAAAAATCGCGGAATGCGCGCAAGGACAATCGCTAGTTCGCCTGTTCCCGTAAAATCGCTATAATTATTGCGGATAGTGCCTCTGAGAACACGCTGGAGAGTCGGATCGTGAAAATCTTCGTGAGCTATCGCAGTTCCAATCGGGCATTGGTCGAAGAACTCGTCAGCGATCTGGAAAGCATCGGGCATTCGGTGTGGTTCGACAAGCAACTTGAAGGCGGTCAGAAATGGTGGGATAACATCCTGCTGCAAATCCAGCAATGTGATCTGCTCATTTTCGCGCTCACTCCCCAATCGGTTGATTCATATCCCTGCCAGCTTGAATATACCTATGCCAACGCGCTGAAACGGCTCATCATTCCCGTAATGCTTGCCGAAGGCGTGCAGATCACGCTCCTGCCTGTCATTTTGCAGGAACGCCAGATTGTGGATTATCGGAAGCGTGATAAGGCGGCATTCATTGCCCTTTCCAGAGCCCTTGCAGAATCGCCATTTGCACCACCGTTGCCCAATCCTTTGCCAGATGCACCCCCTGCACCAATTTCGCCACTTGCTGGAATCAAGGCACAAATCGACGCGCCTACGCTCACCTTTGAGCAACAAACTGCACTGCTCTATCAACTCAAAACCTTTGCTTCCAACCCGGAATATAGCAGCGAATCGCGTGCATTGCTCGAACGGTTGAGTAATCACCCATCTCTGCTGGCGGCTATCCTGCGCGATATTCAGGCTATATTGCAGGAAACACTGCCGCAGAAGGTTCAACCCGTCCAACTCAAACCTGCCTCAACCGTACAATCTCCACCACCGAATACCACCAAATTGCCAGATTGGGCGAAGCTGCGCCCGGATGAAAAACCAGTCCGGTTGTATAGCCAACTCAGTACAAAGGGAAGTTTTGCCACGCTCAGTCAAAACCCGAACCCACTGGTAGTGACCAACCAGCGCCTGATCTTTCACATCCTGAACAGGCAACTCATTTCGCTGGAACTGAAGGATATATCGGTCACGGAGAAAACGCAGGTGAACATGATCAATCCTTCCGTGCGCATCCAGACGCGCAACAATGATCAGTTTTTCCTGATTCTCTATGCGACGCCGTTCACCTATGAAAACCGGGAAGAGTTTATGGCGTTGGTTGAGCAGTTACGCAACGCGCTATAATCCGCGTCTATCAAAAATCTGATTCTAAAAAGCGTTATTCAATGTCACAATTAATTCGTCATTTGCCTGTCACAGGTAAAAAAGTATCGTTTTTCATCACCTGCATCATGGATATGATCTACCCGGAAACGGGCATGTCCGCAGTAGAAGTATTGGAACGGCTCGGCTGCGAAATCGTTTTCCCGGAAGCGCAAACCTGTTGTGGTCAGATGGGCTTCAATGCTGGCTATCGGGACGATGCGCGCGCGGTTGCCCGTCATTTTCTCGAAGCGTTCAAGGATGCAGAGGTGATCGTCACGCCGTCGGGGTCATGCGCGGGCATGGTACGCCATCTCTACCCGGAACTGTTCCATGATGATCCCAAATGGTATGACCGCGCAATTTATGCTGCCAGCATCACCTGGGAACTGACCGAATACATTGTCGATGGGCTTGGGATCAGGGATGTTGGGGCGGTACTCGGCAAACCCACCAAAGTGGCGTTCCATCAGGCATGTCATGGGTTGCGCCTGCTCAATATTAAAAATCAGCCGGAAGCGCTGGTTGGCTCAATGGAGAACGCCGAAGTGACAGCGTTGAATGGCGCGGATCAATGCTGCGGTTTCGGCGGGTTGTTCGCAGTGAAAATGCCAGATGTTAGCGGAGCAATGCTCAACGATAAAATTAAAAATATCAATGCCTGCGATGCAGAGATGATCGTCACCTGCGACGCCAGTTGTCTGACACAAATGAATGGTGGTTTGCAGCGACAGGGCAGTGCCAAACGGGTGGTTCACGTCGCGGATGTGCTGGCGGGAAAGGTGGATACCGATGCAAGTCACAGCAAATAATTTCATTGCGGCGTCCTCGATTGCGGTCAACGATGCCACGCTGCAAACAGCGCTGGATCGCGGTACGACGCGCGGTGTCAACGGGCGCATCGCGGCAATGGCAGAGACGCAGGACGCCGCAGCATTGCGCCAGCAGGGACGCGCGGCACGGTTGCGCGCTTTGCATGACTTACCGGATTTACTGGAACTCTTCGAGCGCAATATCACAGCACGCGGCGCAACTGTCCTCTATGCCGAAAACAGCGAACAATGCAACAACCTTGTATTGGAAATTGCTCGCAAACATGACGTGCATAAAATCGCCAAAGGCAAAAGCATGGCGAGCGAGGAAACACACCTCAACCACGCAATCGATGCCGCCGGGCTGGAAGTTATCGAAACAGATTTAGGTGAATTCATCATCCAGCTTGCTCACGAAACACCTTCGCATATTGTCTATCCGGTGATTCACAAGACGCGCGAACAGGTTGGCGAACTATTCGTTGAGAAACTCGGCATTGAGCCAACCGACGATCCTGCGGCACTCACCAAAGCTGCACGCGAATATATGCGTGGTCAGTTCATTAGCGCGGATATGGGTATCACGGGCGGCAACTTCGCTATCGCGGAGACTGGCACAGTTGCGATTGTCACCAACGAAGGCAACGGGCGCATGTCGTCATCCATGCCGCGCGTGCATGTGGCGATTGTTGGGATTGAGAAGATTATCGAAACGGTAGACGATTTTGCAACGCTGGTACAACTTCTGCCGCGTTCTGCCACCGGACAACGTATCACAACCTATGTCCATATGATGAGTGGCCCCGCACGGCCCGAAGACCCGGATGGCCCGGATTTCATGTACGTCATTTTTCTGGATAACGGGCGTTCACGCATCCGCGCGCAGGAGGATTACGTTGAAAGTCTGGCATGTATCCGGTGCGGCGCGTGCCTGAATATTTGCCCGGTCTATCAGAATGTTGGTGGGCATAGTTATGGCTGGGTATATCCAGGACCAATTGGCGCTATCGTGACGCCGCTCATGAACGGCTTGAAGAATGCCGCACCATTACCTCATGCGTCCAGCTTGTGTGGGGCGTGCAAGCAGGCTTGTCCGGTGGATATTGATATTCCAACGATGCTGCTGCGTCTGCGTGGAGATGAAATCGATCAGGGTATCTCTGATCCGATAATCTCGGCGGGAATCAAGGGGTGGCGCGTCACGATGCAAAGCGCGGCGCTCTATGAAATCGGCGGACGTGCTGCGTCCATTGCCTCACGAGCGGTAGCAGGCAAAGACGATAATTTGCACAGTCTGCCGGGGATGCTCGGCAACTGGACGAAGAACCGCGATTTTCCATCCTTTGCGCCGAAATCGTTCCGGCAACTCTGGCGCGAACGTGAACAAAAACGGAAGCGAGGCTGATCCATGCCCTTTGAATCCTCAACAAGCGCACGCCAGAATATTTTGGCGCGGTTGCGATCCAGTGCCGCGCCGTTTGAATCCGCGCCGCCGCGCCCGACGGAATATTTGAAGGTGACACGCGCCCCGGATGGCGATCTTGCGGAACGCTTCAAGGCCGAAGTCGAACGCCTGAATGGGTATGTTCACATTATGCCGGATGCGGAATCAGGCATCGAGAAAGTATTGGAACTACTGGCAGGTATCCCGGAAGTAATCGCATGGGAAGCATTACCGCTACCCGGTTTGATCGAAGCATTGCAACAGAAAGGCATCACCCGGAATATTCTCCATGTGCGTGGTGATACACGCCGGGAGGCATTGGATGCCGCCGAACCCATCAAAGCGGGGATCAGCGGCGCGGATGCCGGGTTCGCCACAACCGGGACGCTGGCATTGGTGACGAAAGGCGATCAGGGGCGGTTGCCGTCATTGCTTGCGCCGATGCACATAGCGATTCTTCGTCGGGAACGTTTATTTGCGCGTGCCGAGGACTGGTTGCATGAAGAAGGGCGCGCGGCCTTGATGCAATCCAACAGTATTGCGTTCGTGACCGGGCCAAGCCGTACCGCCGATATTGAGATGCAGACGATTCTCGGAGTACATGGGCCGGGAGTAGTGCATGTGGTGATTGTCTGATGAATAGAGTTTCTGCGTCGAAACAATCTGTTGAAGAGATTAAAGCATATTTTGAAAATTTGGATAGTGAAACTATTGCAAATCTTCAAAGTATTTATGGCTATTTCGTAACGATGTTTACCTTGCGAATTCTTGGTTTCCTGAGTTCATCGTTCTCTGGATTTATTCTGCTGGTCATTTTAGTTCAAAAGAATCAGAATTTGACCATCAATCTACAGACATTGTTATGTATTTCCACCATCATCGCCAGTTGCCTCGCCTTTTTCAACATATCTACCAAATGGTTTCTCTTTCTCAGTATCGCATTCTTCATCGGTGGGGCTGGTAACATCTTATTAAGTTTTACTTTTTTTATGGTTCTTGCAGGAAGCCTGCAATTATTTACAGCTTATCTCTATTTTACAGTTTGGAATCGTATCCGATTAACCCATACAAAATCTCCCAGCAAACAGTATATGCGACTCTATAGTAAATTATATGCTGATTTACGCAGGCTATTTACACAAGAAATTATTGACCGGGATGAAATGGCTATGAAATATCTCAGCACAAAGTGGAAAGGATTTTTATTGACAGATTTTATGGTAATAATCGCAGTAAATCGAAATTTTTTACTTTTACTCCGCCCGCAAGAAATAACAATTACCCCGGAGTTGGAAAACGCAACTAGAAGCGAACAATTCAAAGGTAAAATGACGTATGCAGGCGGCACTCCTTTAAGCATCATTATTGATCCACCTTACATTAATCGGCTTGCCAAATGGGCGGCTGGGAGCAGAACAGCAAATCAGGTGACAGTGCATCAACCCAACGTGATTTCCGAATGATTATTTGAGCGCTGGAGTCCAGAAGATAGAACAAAATCAATCCTGAATTATAGAGATACCGCCGGATTCGCTCCTTCAATAAGGAAAAATAATGACTTCAAAACAACCTGTCGAAGAGAAAAATCCCGATCCACAAACAACTGCCAAACGGAGTCCATTACGTTTTCTAGGATGGATTGTGTTGGCAATTGCTGCTTTGTTCGTACTCTATCTAGCTGTCATCATGGTTGCTGGACTCCTGACAGTAGCTACCAGGCGTTAGCCTTGTGACAATATGCACAAACGATTATAATGGAGTAAAAAATTGCAGATTTGAAAGGCTTATTTGGTGGAAAAATTAGTCACAATTGAGCGTCATATTCTCGATCAGGAGCGCCAGATTTCTGGTGCAACAGGCGTGTTTTCAGATTTATTGCGAGATATGGCGCTGGCTGCCAAACTCATCGCCCGCGAAACAACACGCGCAGGGTTGGTAAATATCCTCGGCAGTTCTGGCTTCTCGAATGCTTCCGGCGAAATTCAGCAAAATCTTGATTTGTTAGCTGACCAGACGATTTTCCGTGTGAATGATCATACGGGGCGGTTGTGCGTTATGGCCTCCGAAGAAAATCAGGATATTATTCCGATTCCAGATCACTTCCCATGCGGCAAATACGTCCTGATTTACGATCCGCTGGATGGCTCCGATAATATCGACGTGAACGGCAGCACTGGCACAATCTTCGCTATCTATCGCAAAATATCCGATCAGGATCGCGGTACATTGGAAGATGTGCTGCAACGGGGGCGCAATCTGGTCGCGGCGGGATACGTCCTGTTTGGTCCAAGCACGATGTTTGTGTATAGTACCGGGCTGGGTGTACATGGCTTTACGCTTGACCCCTCTATCGGTGAGTTTGTCCTGAGTCATGAAAACATGCGTGTACCAGACACCCCTAAATATTACAGTTGCAATCAGGGCAATGAGCGTTACTGGCCGAAAGGCGTGCGGCGCTACATACATTGGCTGCAAGGCACAGAAGGTGACAACCCTGCACCGCTGCAACAGCGTTATGTTGGGGCGCTGGTTGCAGATTTCCACCGTAATCTGCTCAAGGGCGGGATTTATATGTATCCGGGAGATCGCAAAAAACCCGCTGGTAAACTCCGCCTGACGTATGAATGTGCGCCGCTTGGCTTCCTGATGGAGCAGGCTGGCGGCTACGCCTCCGATGGTTGTGGCAATATACTCGACCTGCAACCTAAAACACTTCACCAGCGCGTTCCGTTGTTCATCGGCAACCGTGAACTTGTGCAGGGAATGGAGCGCTACATTCAACAATACGATCAGGACTGGCTCACGACATACTCGGCAATGAGATAGCATGGAATATCGACGCCTGCCCGAATTGACAATCCATTTGCGCGCGGATGGTCGCGCTGAACTCACCGCGCCGGGTGTTTCGGTAGACGGTGGTCTGTTTACGTTGGCGATTCTGGAAATATTCAATCAACCGCGCACCATAGAACAGGCAACCAGCCAGATATTGCCATTGGCACACAGCGCCGCAGATCGGGATGATCTTGTCAACCAGATTGCGGAGTTAATTCGGGCAGGGGTTTTGATACCTGCCAATCTGCCCACGCAGGTACACAACGGACAGCAGTTTAACGCCCCGCCGATTCATATTGCGATGTTGAATGATCGCTTTCGTACCAAACGCTATCTTTCGGCAATCGAGAAAACGATCAAACCGGGGGATGTGGTGGTAGAGATCGGAACCGGATCGGGCGTGCTGGCGATGGCCGCCGCGCGTGCTGGTGCAAAACACGTCTATACCATCGAGGGGACAAGCATCGCACGCATTGCTGAAAAAGTATTCGCGGCAAACGGGCTGGCAGATCGGATCACCGTGATCGAAGGGTGGTCAACGCGCGTTGACCTTCCCGAATCAGCGGATGTATTGATTAGCGAAATCCTCGGAAACGAACCGCTTGGTGAAGGCTTGCTGGAAAGCACCAAAGACGCTGTAGCTCGCTTCCTGAAACCGAATGGACGGATGATTCCATCGGAGATTCGTTTGTTCGCGCTGCCGCTCACCCTGCCCGATGAACTGGTTGCGGAACAGGTTTTCACGAAATCGAAGATTGCGCGCTGGCAGAAATGGTACGATCTGGATTTCTCGCCATTGCTGGAGATGAACGCGGGAATGCGCAGCGCGGAGATGATCCCGCCGCAGGATTTGGAAGATTGCCCGCTGTTGGCTGACCCAGCGCTAATCACTTCGATCAACCTGAGCCAGATTGAATCTGTTAGTTTTGAGCGTGCGATAACAGTTGAAATTACCGAAACTGGCATTTTAAATGGGTTGTTAATCGGATTCCGGCTGCAACTCGCTCCAAATATCTGGTTATCAACATTGCCCGGCGAAGCGGATGAAGAAAATCATTGGCTGGCGGCGGTGCGGATTTTGCCGGAGTCAATCACCGTAGAATCGGGCGATCTTCTCCGCATTGACTATCGTTACGATAGTGCCAGCCGATTGCAGGACTTCGACATCAAGCGCATCTAGGCAGCAGTAAGTCGTGGTTCAGAATGCAGGATATAGCCGACACCGGGTATAGTCTCCAGCAGTTTATCATATTCATCCCCCAGTTTGCGGCGCAGGCGTCCGAGATAGACGTACAGATATTGAGTCGCATCCCAATATTCCCAACCCCAGACGCGCGCCAGCAATTCGCTGTGTGGGCAAACATTATCCATGCGTTTGATCATCGTCGAAAGCAGGCTAAATTCCGTGCGGGTGAGCCGTATTTCCCTATCGCCCATAAATACGCGACGACCATTCATATGCACCGTCAGGTTGCCGAGACGGACCGTTGAGTCTTCCTGAACGAGATAGGTGCGCTGGGTACGTCGCAACACCGCCCGCATACGCGCCAGCAACATAGACAGACTGTAGGGACGCAGCAAAATATCATCAATGCCAGCGTCTAGCAATTCCACCGAAAATCTGGAATCGTTGCAACCCGTCAATACAATACCGGGAATGGTAGAAGCAGGTTGAATCCAGTGCGCCCAGTCATCCCGATCAAGTTTTGCGTCACTGAAGTTAAAGATAAACAGATCATAGACGTTATCGTCTGTCCATGTAGGCATCCTGAAATCCAGAGTCGTCTCATTCACCAGATAGCCCTGTCGCTCGATCTGTTGTTTTTCAGTGTGGCGCAGATGACCTTTGTCGCTTATCACAAGAATCGAATTCGACATGATTGCTCCACATCTTTCTCATTAATCGAACCTGGACAAATATTAGATGAGTATCATACGAGAAACATCCTCCATCTGGCTGATTTTCAGATCAGCCAGTCGACACCTTTTGAACCAGGACATCTCGCTAATTAGCCTTTAAAGTATAGACAAACATCCTGTAAAATCAGTTATTCTGTATAATGTTTGTGCAATTTCCGATTTTGGTTTTTCTTGCACAGAAAATATAGATACGGTAAAACATGCCGAAAAACGTATACTGATATAGACTTTGCAAACTCGAAACAAACCACGAAATAACCGTCAATACCTGGTTGAATTCATCCCGATCTTATTTATCCTGCTTCTATCGGCTTGGCTTCGGTTGGGCTATCCCGGCACTGTTGAATTTATGCAGGACGAGGCGAATTTCTCGCGTCTGGCGCTGGATATGGCACGTGGGCGTGATTTTCCGTTATTGAGCATCGACTCATCGGTTGGTATTCGCAACCCGCCTATGACGGTATATGTTATGGCGATACCTTACCTGTTCACCAGTGATCCGGTGATTGCCACCGCGTGGGTCGGCGTGCTGGGGACGCTTGCCGTGTTGGTGTGCTATGGGTTGGCACGCCACTACTATGGGTTGATTCCAGCTATTGTCGTCGGGCTATTGATGGCAACCAATCCCTGGATGGTCATGATCTCGCGGAAAATCTGGCATCTTTTGCCATTGTTCTGGATGCTGGCGGTTCTCACCGGGTTGACTGGTTTTATTGATGGTAAACGCTGGGCGCAATTACTCCACCTGCCGATGCTTTCGGTGATCGGTCAACTTCACTATATGTCCGCCGCTATCATTCCGATCACGCTATTTCTGATCATCATTGGACGGCGACGAATCAAACGCGAATTCTGGCTCGGTTTTCCGTTAGCGCTGCTGATTACGTTGCCATTCCTGATCGGTGCTGCACGCGAAGGGTATTTCAGCACGGCATCCCTTCAGAAGTTATCCAGACGCGGGGATAAGCAAATCGCGGTCACTCTCTCGGTTACAGCATGGCGTGAATCGTTGATCATGACAAGTGGTGCGGAGGCATACTTTCCACTTGGTCAGCAGCGTTATCCTGATGATGTCCCCTCTGTACCAGAAAACGCAGTTCCGTTATTGATCGGGTTTGGAATAGCAATCTCCGGTTCGATATTGTGGTTGCTCCTGCGCGCCCCCAAACGAGGCAAACGGGCATGGGTGGATATAGTTACGTTGCTATGCCTGACAACTACGCCACTGCTCTTTACGTTGACGTGGACGCCGCTTTACACCCATTATCTAATTCCGGTGATTCCTGCGGCATTTATGCTGATTGGTGCTGCCGCAGGTGATATATGGAATGTATTGCAAAATCAGAAAACAGCCCGGCTTGTTCTGGCTGGCCTCGGAGCAATCGCCGTTGTAATCGTTACCACCATTCCAGCGTTCAATCTGACTGCGCATTTGCAGTATGTGGACGTTACCGCAACGCCGGGAGTATTCACGACGCCACTGCGCTATTACATGCCTGCCCGTGCCTACCTTTTGCAAATGAAACCAAAGGCAGTTCTGGCAACCGTCGAAGGGCAGTTTGTCGGGTTCAACAGCGAGGCAAGTATCTGGGATGTTTTGCTGGATGATATTCCAATGCGCCGTTTTGCTGATGACAACATCGAGGTATACCCGGCAGAACCAACCCCATTTTTATCGCACCATTGCCGCAATAACACGCAAAATTTTTATTTTCGGAATGAGGAAGGCTGCCTTTCGGTAGAGATGCGTTCCAAAAGCGATTTCCCGGCAGAGGCATTCAAACCTGTTCTGCACAGCGTAACGCTGGAAAACGGAATCAAGCCTGTATATTATCGGTGGACGTTGACGCCGAAACTCTGTCTGGAACTAGGCTGGGAGCCAACGCACCCTGTCTCGGAGGACTGGCAAGTGAAAGTACATTTCACCGATATAACGGGTAAGGTTATTGCCTATGGGGACGGCGCATTCTGGCGCGGGCGCTATTGGCAAGCGGGAGATTTGATTGTACGCCGCCATTGTTTGAACACACCAGAACAAGCCAATCAGATTACAGGAGTGCGTATCGGAATATACTTGCAAAATGGCGATCAATTCCAGAATTTGAACGTGCTTGATGAACGTGGGGCAGCTATCGGGCAGGAAATTGAAATTCGTCTGACGGAAGCGAAATAACCATGAGCCGCGAAGTTTATGCCTGCAACCTGAACGATTTACCAGAAAAACAAATGCGCTGTTTCCGGCTGGAAAATGCAGATATTTTGCTGGTGCGCGAAGGCGAAAACATATATGCCCTGCAAAATCGCTGTGGTCATATGGCGGCGGCGTTGCACCTCGGTGAATATACAGACGGGATCGTAGTCTGCCCGCTGCATGGTGCGGCGTTTGACATCGCAACGGGTGGGGTCGAATGGAACGCTATTTTGCCTCCGCCCATGTCCGAATATATCCACAGCGAAAACCCCCGCTTGCACAAATTTGGCGAACTGCTGGAAGCAATCGAAACGCTCCCGATACAGGTCTATCAGGTTGCGGTGCATAACGGAGAGGTATACGTTTTATTGGATTAGAGGAATATATGGATTGCGACCCCGATGCTTGTTCATCGGGGCTGAAGACTGGTGAAGAGGAAACTATTCCATAATCTCTACGGTAGGCACATCGAAGCCATTGAAACGTGAACCGTATTCTACAGTGTACGCCCCGGTGAACAGGAAATAGAGCTTATCCCCAACGTTCACTTCCGGTAGCTGGACATCTTTCTGAATCGTGTCGAAGCTATCACAGCTAGGCCCAGCCAGTGTATAGGTGCGCTTGGGCAGGGCTGTTTCGTCTTCGGTGAGGATTGGATAGGTTGTACCTTCGATGATTTCTGCCATGCCGTTAAAGACACCGGAATCGAGATAGAGCCATGTCTTTTCGCCGCGTTGCGCCTTGCCGACAACGGTCAGCACAAGCACACCTTTGTCTCCTGTCATGGCTCGCCCCGGCTCCATGATCACGCGCAGGTTTGGTGTCTCCGGGATGAACTCGGCAATTGCGCCATCAATGGCTTCCCCGATTTCCTCGAAGGTTGGCACTGTTGCGTCCGTTTGGATTGGATAGCCACCGCCCATATCCAGAAAATAGAGATCGATACCGTGCTGTTTGGCGATCTGCCAGATTGCGCCGCATTCCTGAATCGCCATGACCCAGTTATGGGTACGAATGCACTGCGAACCAACATGGAACGCCAGCCCAATCGGATCAAGCCCCAGGTTTTTCGCCAACACAAGTTGTTCCACTGCCTGATCGCGGGAAGCCCCGAACTTCTTATCCAGTGGAAAGACAGCGCCAGAATTGTCTACTGCCAGACGGATGTAAACCTTCATCCCCGGCGCAAATTGCGCGATCTTTTCGACTTCATCGGTTGAATCGGCAACAACGGCATATACGCCCACCTCGGCACAGCGTCGGATAAATTGTTCGTTCTTGATCGGGTTGCTCCCGACGATACGATCTCCGGTTACGCCGAGACTCAGGACTTTTTCCAATTCATTCAGAGAGGCAACATCATAAGACGATCCCTGTTCAGCCAACGCACTCAATACCCGAATATCCGAATTGGCCTTGACCGCATAGAAAATTTCACTGTGTGGCACAGCATTCAGAAGGCGTTGATACGCCTCTACCACGCGCCCAAGATCGAGCGCCAGAAAGGGCGTTTGCGCCTGAAGGGTACGCGAACGATCATAAACGGAAACTGTCTGACGGGTGGCGGCAATTGCCATCGCTGTTTCTATACCTCTTCCGAGTGACTTGTGCAGTTCGCACAAACGATCATTATGGTACAGTATAGGGCAAAATCCCCCCTTGTAAAGCCTTTTTCATAAAAGTTTTGCAATATTGCCGAATCGGGAGTGAAATTCAGAAAAAAAAGGATTGCAGTTTAAATATTACAATGAGTCCCTGCCAAAATGCCAAAGTCGGGTTTGTTTCATTACAAACGGCTGTTTTTCTCAAACAAATATAAAAATTTTCCAATTGGCTTTTACTGCCAGCTATAATTTGTGACAGGAAAGATTTTAATGTGGGCGAGATGAATTATATTCAAGTATTGATTACAGATGACCATGATATGGTGCGGCGTGGTCTGATCGTTCTGCTTGAGGGCTATGAGGATATGGAAGTCATTGGGGCTGTCGGAGATGGCAACCTTGCAGTTGATTTCTGCAAGCGGAATTGCCCCGATGTTGTCCTGATGGATTTAAATATGCCGCGTATGGACGGTGTGGCGGCAACAAAATCCATTCGGGAGATTTGCCCACAAACCCAAATTCTGATGTTGACCAGTTTCAGCGAGGAAGACCGCGTTCAGGCCGCGTTGAATGCCGGCGCAGTAGGCTATCTGATGAAGAATGTCTCTGGTGACGAACTGGCAAACTCGATTCGCAAGGCATACATCGGGCAGACGAGCCTCTCGCCAGAAGCAACCACAGCGTTGATCAGCGCCAGCAAGCGCCCGCCTGCTCTCGGTCATGACCTGACAGAACGGGAAAAAGAAGTCCTGAAGTTGATGATCGGCGGCTTGAATAATCGTGAAATAGCTGAGGAATTGGTTATCAGCAGTTCGACTGTGAAGAACCATGTCAGCAACATTTTGAGCAAATTGAAGACCTCCAGCCGTACCCAGGCCGTTGCCCTCGCCGTAGAAACCAAACTGTTGAACTGACCTGGGCAACGGATCGTGTAAAATAATCAAAAACCTTGCAAGGAATATTGATTATGGTCAACCCGGTCACACGATCTTCGGAATTGGATAGTCTGGAGAGCGCTTATGCTGCCTTCATTCGGGATTTTCCAGAATATCGACAGACTGAGGCATTGGATGCACTACGTGCGAATGAGTTTGCCCGGCTGGATGAGCAAGAACATATCTATCTCGATTATACAGGCGGCGGTCTCTATGCTGAAAGACAGTTGCACGAACACATGGCGCTGTTGAATAAAGGTATTTTCGGCAATCCGCATTCCAGTAACCCTTCGTCGCAATCCATGACACGGCTGGATGAAAGCGCCCGCGCCTATGTGTTGAAATATTTCAATGCCTCCCCGAAAGAATATACGGTGATATTCACCCAGAACGCCAGCGGTGCGCTCAAACTTGTCGGTGAGTCGTATCCATTCGAGCGTGGCAGCAACTATCTGCTTACCTTCGATAACCATAACTCTGTGAATGGCATCCGGGAATTTGCGCGCAAGCACGAAGCAACCGTAACATACATTCCAGTCGTTGCGCCGGATTTGCGCGTAAATGAGTCTACACTGGATTCATATCTGGATATGGCAGTCCCCGGTGGAGCAGACCTGTTTGCCTACCCTGCACAATCGAATTTCTCCGGTGTGCAACATCCGCTGGAATGGGTCACGCGGGCGCAAGCAAAAGGCTGGGATGTGTTGCTGGATTGCGCTGCTTTTGTACCCACCAACTCGCTCGATTTGAGCCACGTGCATCCCGATTTCATCGATCTATCCTTCTACAAGATGTTTGGCTATCCAACAGGCGTTGGCTGTCTGCTGGTGCGCCGGGAAAAGTTGTCGAAGTTGCGGCGTCCCTGGTTTGCGGGTGGCACGATAGAGATTGCCTCGGTGCAGGGCGATGGTCATTATCTGCACGAGGGTGAGGCGGGTTATGAAGACGGCACGATCAACTATCTGAGTTTGCCCGCCGTCGAAATCGGTTTGAAGTTCCTGGAGTCTGTCGGCGTTGAGATTATTCATGAGCGTGTGATGGCCTTGGCGGGCTGGTTGATCGAGCAATTGATCGCGCTGCATCATAGCAACGGTGCGCCCCTGATTCGCCTCTATGGGCCACAGGAAACCGAGATGAGAGGCGGTACAGTCACCGTCAATTTCTATGACCCGGAAGGGCATCTATTCGACTGGCGTTATGTCGAACATATGGCGAATCAGGAAAACATCTCATTGCGTACTGGATGTTTTTGTAACCCCGGCGCGGGCGAGATTATCAATGGCCTCACCAAAAAAGACATTGCCATGTATTTTGATGCTAACCATCGGATGACATTCGAGCAGTTCATCACGGTGATGGATGGCAAAGCAAACGGTGCGGTGCGCGTTTCGCTAGGGATTGCATCCAATTTTGCCGATGTCTACCGGTTTGTCCGCTTTGCCCGAACTATGATTGATATGAAGGCATCAGGAACGCCGCCAGTAGCCACCTGCTGAAAATTGCGCTACGGGTTGCCGAGCATTTCTTTATAGACCTCAACGGTATGCGTGGCAACCTGCGCATGGGTAAAGTTTTCCAGAACCTGCTCTCGCCCGGTTTTACCCAATGTAGTGCGCAATGCAGGATCGTCAACCAGTTGTTGCAATCGGGCGCGCAAGGCATTTACATCACCTTCCGGGAAAATCAGGCCACCATTAGCTATCAAGCCGGGGATCGCGCCAGAATCTGACCCGATGACAGGGATGTTACAGGCATTAGCTTCGATAATTACCCGTCCGAATTGTTCTTTCCAGTTCGGGCGCGAGAGTGAAGGGATCACCAGAATATCCAGATTGCGATAGAGTTCGGGCAGTTTGGTAGAAGGAATTTGGCCTGCAAATTGTACTCTGCCTGCCAACGTTGGTGATTCTGCTATGGTTTGTAATGCTGTTCGCTCCGGGCCTTGTCCGACAATTTCCAGACACCAATCGCCGCGTAACCCCTCTAGTGCCTGCAAAAGCAAGACTACGCCCTTCTCCGGGACAAGTCGTCCAACATAGCCAATCCGCACAACAGGAGATAATTTTTGTTCGTTAGGGGGTGTAAAGCAATCGGGATCAATTCCAAATTGTGGAATGACCTTCAATCGTTTTGTATAACCCTTCGCACGCCAGACATCAGCGGCGCTTTGCGTTCCCATCAGGCCGTAATCTATATTTCGCAAGACCCATCGTTCGATCCATGAGAATGGGGGTGGATAGCTACGCACCAGATTTTGCCAGCTAAAAAACAGTGATTTTGCTCCGTGTTTTCGTGCCAACCGGAGTGCTTGCCATGTGGCGAGGTTATAGGGTTCTTCGTCAATATGAACTAATTCCGGCTGAAGTTCGTTCATATGTCGCGCCAGAGTAGGCCAGCGATGCAAATGATAATTTCCGTTGAATTGCATCGGCTCAACTAATAAGCGATAGCCTTGCGTGTGAACACGTTCAAGTTTGATCGTGCCGCTGGGGTCGCGCCATTCCGGGGGAACTATTACGGTGAGTTCCACACCGAGGCGCGCAAGCTCTTCCAGCTTGCGCTGATATGTCCCAACGATGCACGCTTTCGAGATCATCAAAACACGCATAGAATACGCTATCCTGACTACCGTTTACACACTGAAACGAACCGTTATAATAGCACACCCAAGAGGATATTTTTGGAAATGATGAAGAAACTATCTCTTGCTCTCGTAGCAATTTTCCTGTTAGCGCTGTGCGCTCCATTACTGCACTCCACCGCACAGGGTTCAAACCTGTTGCAAAACCCCGGTATGGAAAATCCATATACCGGGCAGGGGCTGCCGACTCAAACTGCGCCATCCGGCTGGCGTTTGTGGTATAGCGGGCCACAGGTTGTTTCGTTTCCGCATACTGACACGACTCAGGTTCACGGCGGTTCCGTTGCGTGGAACTTCAACAAGGGTTTTGAGGTTTTCACGGCTGGCGGCTATCAGCAGGTTTCCGGGATCAAGCCGGGATCGCTGATGCGCGCGCTCGTGTACGGAATGCTCTATACCTGTAATGATCGTTCCACCTCCTGTATCAATGGACAGGGACAGCGTGTTTCGGATCGCGCTTCCGGTGCATACTTCAAAGTTGGAATCGATCCGAGTGGTGGGACAGACCCAAACTCGGCGCAAATTGTCTGGTCAAACAGTACCGGTAGTTTTGATGCGTATGGGGCTGTTGGTGTTGATGCGACGGCGTGCAATACTGTCGTAACGTTCTTTTTCTATACCAGCCAGGCATTGCCAATGGCACTCAACAATGCCTATTTTGATGATGCCAGCATGGTTGTACAGCAGGAAAGTACGACGAGCGGCGCTGTAACCTGTGGTACGCCGGGAACTGGTGGTGGTACAGTCGCAACCGCCGCGCCACCAACACAGGCATTTGCGCCGTTTGTACAAAAGCAGCCGGGTGAACAACCTGATGGAAGCATCATTCATACAATGGTTGCCGGAGATACCCTCGCGGCAATCGCTGTTGCTTATGGCACAACGCTGGACGAAATTCGCCGCCTGAATGGTTTCAAGCCAGGGGAGGGTGGGTTCCTGCAAATCGGCACAAAGATCATTGTGCGTGGTCCAACCAAGCCGACTGACGTTCCGTTGCCCACTGTCGATCCTAATGCAACGCAGCCAATCCCTGTCGCCGCATTGCCAACAGCAACACACGACCCCGCTGCGCCAACAAGTATTGCAGGCTTTTTCAACGAGAATCCCCCGCTTTCATCGACGCAAATGGCAGGCGCACCAACAGAGCAAAATCTTGGTGGTAACACTATTCTGATTCCAACTGTGACGCCCAACCCCGGCTCAGGGACAACTCCGACTCCGGCAGCAGTCGCGCAACTCAACATTTCAACCGAGCCGCCAAGTGCAGGGCTTCGGTTTGCGGTTGATTCGACAATTATCCTGATGCAGATTTGGCTTCGATTGGTCGCAGCAGGTTAAGTTCCGCTAAATTACGTTTGTGGTTTCTACCCTGTTTCTTCAGGGTAGAAATACAGGATTCGCCTCAATCTGTAACGAACGTTGCCGCAACGAGTTTTTCTGTACTGCCAGGTTCTGGCAACGCATACCCGTTTTCCCCTTCGACACGTGCTGGCAAATTTCTCAAATCTGTTTTCAGCAACTTTCCACTATTAGTCATTGTGAAAAGCGTTGTTCCCGTCCCTGCCGCGATAAATTCCCGATCCGCAAAAAGCGAATTCGAGGCTTTGCCAGGAGCGCGGCGCGCGGGTAAGTCGCTGGCAGGCCGTGCAATCAATCGCCCATCGCTGGAAAGGAAATAGATTGTCTTTTGATCTCCAAGCCATGTCAGCGCGGCGAACCGATCATTTTTGGGCAATTCAAACAGCGGCGAACCCGATCCCCCTAATGTGCGCTCTGCAAATCGCGTCCAGCGTCCATGACGCGAAATAGCGAACAAATCCACATTGTTCGTTGAGAATGCGCCTATCACCGGATCGCCGGGGATCAGGTTACGGATCAGTTTTTCCTGTTTGGCAGCAAGTCGGGCAAGGGTTGCGGCAAGGATGCTGTAGGCATAGCCGTTTTGGGTTACCAGCACGACATAACGCAAGGTTTCAAACTCGGATTGATCGAGGAAAGCGATCACATCGCGCGGTGCATCCAGTGTAATTGGTTGCTCTTCTGGTTGGGGCAAATCTTTTAGATTTATGGCGAAAATACGGGAATCAGCGGAAATTGCGTATAAACGTGCGTTGGCGGCTGCAATTAGCAAACGCGGCAAACCGTTTGTGTTGATTGCGCCGATGCCTTCATCTGTCGCTGCGTTCAACCCTTTACTGGCAAGCAAGCGACCCTTTTCATAGAAGAGTAAGTGTTGCGCGCCGTTCCCGCCCTGTTTGATCGTTTGCTCAAGTTCCTGTACACGGCGCTGTAAATTACCAACTTCCGGGCTGGCAACGATGCTCTGCCCTTTGCGTTTGAGCGTAATTAGTTCAGCACGGAGTTCCTCATTTTGGCGATCTACAAAGGCGAGCCGTTCCGCCAGCAAGCGGATCAGGTCGGTGGCTTTTTCGGGGTGTTGCTGCGCTTCGAGTGTCCACCACTGTACGTCTTTTTTATCCAGCATGATCTTCCTCGATTAACCGGGCTGATCGATTATAGAGGATGAAAGGCGGGCTTGAAAGGGTCAGTATGGGTGATTGGTGAACGAAGCTAGCTGTTGCTGAGGTTATAAATCCAGACGGGGTAATCGACACCATTTTCCGCAAACCCAAAACGATGATACAAACTCAGGGATTTCTGGTTGGATTGTTGCGTATTCACTGTGATATGGTGCGCGCCACGCTTCTGGAAGCTGGTTAACATTTCACCGAGGAGCGCCCCACCGATACCTGTCCCCTGTGCGGCTGGAACAGTCGCAAGGCGCGCGAGATGTGCGCCGTCTGAATAGCGCATCGAAATTTGATAGCCAACGACCTGTTTGTTGTGTGTTGCCAGTGTAAAGCTGTTTGAAGTGCGAATTGCCGCACGCAATGAATCTGTCTGCATTCTAAAAATAGGTGGAAACGCCGCATGATCTACCCTGACGACATAATCCAGATCGCGCAAATCACCATGAACAATCGTCAGATCGTGACGCAACGGCATATGAATTGCCCCACCATTGCGCGCGAGTGTGACCACATTTTCCTGTACTGTGAAGCCGAGCGGCTGTAAATGCGCACCAAGCCAGGGACGCAGCATCAACACCCCGACTTCGCGTATCTGTCGGGTGATCAATTCCGTTTTGACTTCAGGCCAGAGCGCTCTGATTACCGTATCGGGATCGCCATCATCATGAATGAAGACCATCCGTAACCAGGATGTGTTTGCCATCGGCGGCGAAGCGCCAATCACGCCCATCAGTTTATCGCCCTGCCATGCCAGTCGTAGCAGTGTTGCCGGGTCGTCCAGCCACTCGTCCACCGTCGTCCAGTCCAGATGGATATGCAGGCGGTAATGAAATTCGAGCAAATCCATCAGAGGGCGTCGGAAGCGCCGTTGATATGGTGTGATGATGAGGGTCATAAATCGTCGGATAAAAACTTTTCGAGCAGTTTATCACGCTCTTCTGCCGTATTTGGATAATATGTTTTTACGCCAGCCTCACGCATTTTGCCAGTGATGTATGCAAGTTCATCCTCTAATTCAATAAGAATTATGATTTGCCGATGTAATGGAATTAGCCTACTCCCCCAATTGACTAGTATCCATTCAGATTTTTGAGAAGTCCACATTTTCCGAAGGTTTCTGAATCTATACCATTCCCACATTAGAAATCTCTATTTCCCTTTTTTCTTCGACAGCAACTTGGATGCCAGCGAATTTTCAACAACGCCGGGTTGTGGCGGTAGCTTCGGCGGCTCTGGCGTTGGTGCTGCTTTAGGTTGCGTTGGCAAATCGGGCGTTGTCAGGCTGGCACGTGGCGCTTCCGTCGGCATGTTGATCGGCGGTGGTGCGCTGGTGGTCTGAATGGTAGCAGCGGCGCGTTCCTTTGCCCCTTTAAGCTGTGAGATACGTTCCGATTGCGCCACAGGTGCTGGCGCGGCGCGGACAGGCAATTTGGCACGCACCCATACGCCCAGTTTCTGCACATCGCTCCGGGTGACGACCAAACGACGGATGGCAATATCGAATGGGAAGAGCAATACTGCGATCAGGAGCAGATAAGGCCATAGCGGTAACGATGCGGTTTGGCTGCGCAAATTATGTGCGAAACTCAATTCCGGTTTTTCAATGATGGATTCGCCACCTGTGAGTTCTGCAAGGGTATTCAACAGATTGGTGTTGGTCTCGCGGAGTTGATATTCCGGCGAATAGGTTAGCACCCAACCGAGCGTTTGCCCGACAACTGATCCGGTCTGATTTTGTGTACCCGACCCGGCAATACGAATAAAATATGCGCCTTCCTGCTGCGGATTCAACGGAACTTCATAGCGACCCGGCGCGACCTGCTGCAAGGTGATATTTTGTCCGGCGAGTTTCGGATCAACCACCGAGGCTTGCAGGTTCAGACCATTCAGGAAACTGCCCTGATCATCCCGTGCTTCTACAATCAGTACCTGTTGCCCTTCGCGGAGTTCAACCCGTGATTCAAGACGGCTGTTCACACCTTCCAGAATGGTTGAACGCACCACCTGTGACCAGAACCGGGCATATTGATCCCAGCCCACCCACGTTTTTGCCCAGCGCGAGGTTGCATCCGAGGTGAACGCGACAGAACGTCCGAGGCCATATTGCCAGCTTGCCAGAATCGGATCGTTGTATCCCGGCGCGACAAGTACAGTCGTTGCAGTATCTTTGGCTGTTGTCGCTACGTAACCGCCTAATTGCGGCAATCCACCAATTCCGGTCATAATCGGGTGATTCGCAGTCTGACCAGCCGTAAACGGATTTTCGACAATATAGGAACGTGTCGCCAGAACGGTTTCCGCCGTGAAGATTTGGGGAATTGTCTGGGCATCGATCAGGTTGTAGTAGATGCCCTTACCTACAGCGGCAATATCTTTCATGAATGTCGGGACACCCTCACCAACCCCGATTGCGGTGAAAGTGATGCCAAATTCGGCGTTCAGCTTGCGTACCTGTTCCACGCTGTCCATCGGGTCAGCGCCGCCGTCGGTCAGCAAAATGACGTGTTTAAGCGTAGATGGATCGCTTGGCACATCGGCAACAATCCGTTTGACCGCCGCGTAAATATCTGTGCCACCACCGGGACGCAGTGTTCCAATCAGCGAAATGATGTTATCGCGGTTGACAACAGTCTGAATCGGAACCAGCCATTCCGGGTTACTGTCGAAACTCAGCACGCCAGCGCGATCCTGTGGAAACAGGAAATTCACGGAACGTCGCGCGGCTTCCTTTGCCAGTTCAAGGTTTGTTACGCCGCTTGGTCCAATGAATTCCATACTGCCAGAACGGTCTATCACGTAGACCATCAGCAATTTGGGAACGCGCTTTTGATCCTTGATGCGCATTTCGACGGGAAGCAGTTCTTCCAGCGGCGTTTGATAATAACCGCCGACGCCAAAGCTGTTTGGTCCACCGATGGCAACCAGACCACCACCGAGATCGCGCACGTAGGTTTGCAGAACTTTCATGCGCTGCGTAGTGAGTTGGGTCGCGGAGACGTTTGCCAGAATTACGGATTTATAGCCCGCGATGCCCGCAACGCCCGTCGGTAATTCTGTCGGGCTGAGGACATCTACTGCAAGCCCGGTATTTTGTAGAGCAGGCAACAAGGCAGCAATCTCGGTTGCATCTTGTGTTACCACAAGAACGCGCGATGGACCAGTGATCTCGCTGAAGCCGGACAGTTCGTTATTCTGATAGAACGAATCCTGTCCAATCGGATCGACACGTACACGGAAATCACTGAAGCCCTGTTGAGCGACAGAGAGTGTGTACACAAAATTGTTCATGCCCGCTTTGAGATCAACGTTTTTCTGCAAAACGAT
>CAYSOC010000004.1:0-4370 GCA_964432445.1 uncultured Anaerolineaceae bacterium | reverse complement strand
CTGACCGCCTGCCAGAATAGTCAAGGTAGCAGCAGTAGTGGTCTGGCTGCGTACCGTTACACCGAGATCAAATTGTTCTTTGGCGTTGACCTTCGCAGGTGCGCGCACATCGGTTACGAGGACTTCCGGTCCGCCCTGATTGCGAAGTGCTACAAAATCAATCTGTACGCCCATTGCGGCGGCAAGTTCGGCGGCTTGCGTCGCATTGCCTATTGTTTCCACACCATCGCTAAGAACAACGATACGCCGTGCGGAATCTGCCGGGAACATCGCTAACGCCAACCGGATTGCTTCGGCAAGATTGCTATTCAGGCGGATCGGGGCGCTGGTTAATCCAGCCAGGTCTTTAGCGGTGGAAAGCGGGCGCTCCACCAGCGCATTTTGCCCAAAGACAACCAACCCTGCGCGGTCATCGGTGGTCATACCAGCCATCGCTTGTTTGACATAATTTTCTGCCAGACTGCGGGCGTTGGCGTCAATGGAATCCGAAGCGTCGATTAGAAATACAACGGAGAGCTTTTCCATCGCGCGCGTAACCTGTGCGCCCGCCAGCGTAAAAATCAGCAGCAGAACGATGATCAGGCGCATGATCAGGCTGGAAGTATCACGTCGCCGCCGAAACGCAATGCGCGGACGCCCCAGCCACGCAAAATATGGGATCAGAAGCAATAAAATCAGCGCTGCCGGGTTTGCAAAAGTCATCGGCTATTCCAGTAAACCAGATTTATATGAGTCTATCACGAAACACCCTTACGTGGACGCAGCGGATTGTTTCGTCGGAGTGTCGGCAGGCGCGTCCCGCGTTGATATACCCACCATTCCACAACCAATATGACCAAGCCAAGCAGAGCTATCCAGGGCCAATATTCACGCTGCCCGATCTCTTTGGTCTGTGCAGCAGTCGCGGCAACGTTTCCGATGCTGATAGTCGTCGCGGGCGAAATCTGACTTTCCAGCGGCGCGAACAGATTCACTGCAAAGGCCTCCTGTTGAATCAAATTTGCCCCTTTATACACTTCCACTGTGTAAATGCCGGGGATCACTGTTTCGGCATAGATCATGCTGCCCTGCCCCGGCTTGAGCGTGGTTGCCGCACCATCCGGGCGCTTGATCCGCACGCTGTCGGCGTCTGGCAAAGGGTATACCTGTAGTGTTTGGGCGACTTGCAAGCCGTTCGGGACATCAATCACGCGCGGCGTCTTGTACCATGAGGTCAAATTGGAGATCAAAATCGGCCACGTGATTTGCAGCGGCAAATCCGAATCGTACAAATCGAAAGGCAGGATCGCTACCCGATGATTGTTATACTCGCCTGCCAGCAACAACGGTGTATCTCCGCTGGTGATCAACGGTTTAGCCCAAGGGACGCTGAGAGTCCTGACCTCGCGGATATTCACGTTATCAAATTTCACATTGGCGACGCGCAAATCGTCCTTGACCGCCTGCCCACCGCGTATCGGTTGGCTGGTCTTGCCTGTGATGGTCATGAAGGGCGAAAGGCTCTGGATTGGGTTGATGATCAGAACGTTGGCATCGGGCAATGTCGAGGGTACAAAACTGTCGAAGATATACAGATCATAGCGTTCGTTGGGAAGTGCCAGTTTTATATCTCCGCGATAGGCTTGCCATCCGGGAAGACTGGCGAAAATCTGCTCCAGGAAGCGATTGCGCGGCGTCATGATCAGCGCACGCCCGGAACTCGCCGGGTCGTACACGCCATAGGCTGTATCATCGACACCCAGATAATCCGGGACGGTATTCGCGGCGGGTCGGGTCAGATTGGCTTCGATGCGCCGGAAGGTTTTGGGTAGATTCGGAATTGTTACATCCAGCGTATTCGCCGCCGGAATCGTGTAGTTCTGTGCATTGTAGAGCGTATCATCCAGCTTCAGGCTGAGGATCACATCGGCGGGCGCGCTACCATAGTTCGCCAGCTTCGCGTAAATCTGTGGACCACTGCCAGGATCATCGGCTACCGCCAATTGTGAGATCGCGGTGTTATCGCTGGCTTTGCCCACTGGGATGAATTTGATTTCGCCAGGAATTGCGGGCAAACCACCGGGCAAACCACCATCGCCAATCACCACAACGCTGAATTTTTCCGCCCCTGCGAATCCCGCCGCTGCGAGGGTCAGCGCAGCGTTCCAATCGGCACGCGACGCCTCTGGTTGTATCTTGCTGATGGCTTCCCGTAGCTGCGCCCGATCATTGGTGTAGGCTGCCAGAATATCCGGCACTGCGCCGACACGAATTACAGAGAGAGTATCTGCTGCCCCCATCGTATCAACCAACTGATAGGCAGCTTGCCTGGCGACTTCCAGCCGGGACGGACTAACATCTGTTGCCATCATGCTGGCAGAACCATCGATCAGAAGCGCGATTCGCCCAGCGGTGAAGGTGGGTACTTCGGTAAAAGGGCGCGAGAGTGCCAGTACCAGTGCCGCGAGAATCAACAGTTGCAGGATCAGGAGCAGGTTTCGGCGCAACCGCTGCCAAGGTGAATTGGCTTCCTTGTCGCGTAGAAGTTGCTGCCAAAGGAGTGTGCTGGATACCGCGACTTCGCGCCGCCGTAGCCGCAGCATATATAACATGATGATTGGAGCAACCAAGGCGCTCAGAGCCAGCGCCAGCGGAGCGAGAAAAGACATGCGTCACCTGCTAACAGTAAGTCTCAACCATGCCTAAATTATACTCTCTTGATGGCGATCCGGTTGAAAACAGATTGTTTATCTTCGATTTTTAATCCGAATTTATAAACGATTCGAGCGAATGTTCCGCACCGCGTTTGAGGGCTGCATCCAGTTCATCCGGAGGGAGTTCATCCGCCAGCAGCAATCGCAGCGGTTCGGCACGCTGCTGTAATACATCCAGATGCAGCCGATTTTTGACCAGCGTCGCGCCCAGCCATTCTGCCGATGCGACATATTGGCCTTGCAAAAACTGAATATGTGCCAGCCCAACGATAGATTCCCACGCATGGGCAACCGTCCCTTGCCTCTGAAAATAGCGCAGACTCTCCTGAAAATGCGGCTTCGCGTCATCCAATGCTCCGATTGCAATTTCCAGCCACGCCAGATTATTTATGGAATTGTAGTAAGACGGCAGAAAATTGATACGGCGAAATATGTCCAGCGAACATTGCGTCAATTCGCGGGCCTTTGGCAAATTCCCCTGCTGCTCATAGACCAACGCAAGGTTGCCACAAATGACCGCTTCCGGCTCCTCAAAGCCCATATCGTGCGCTGTCCGCAATGCCTGTGTATTGATCTGAATGGCGCGTTCCCAGTTCTTCTCGAAAGTAGCAACAATCGCCTGTGTGATCAACACATAGACTTCGCCTTTCCGATTTCCGATTTGCTGGTTCAGGGCAAGGGCGCGTTCCCCATAACCGAGCGCTTCGGGGAAATCTCCCATTTGCATGGCGGCATTACTCATACCATAAAGAGCGCTGGCAGCTTTGCGCCGATCTCCGATCAGATTAGCGATCTGCAATGCCTGCTCATTGATTGCCAGCCCTTCAGCCAGCTTTCCGGTTCGCAGATAGGTAATCCCCATTTGCAGGAAAGTTTGCGCCAATCCGTTGCGATCCTTCATACGTTCAAACAAAGACCGACAGACGGCCAACTGCTCGAATGCTTCCGGGTAACGCCCCTGATCGATAAGGATAAGTGCTGCTTCCTGAATTGATTCGGCAATCCCGGCCTGATCTTTAATCTGCTCAAAGAGCGCACGCGCCCGTTTCACCATCTGTTCCGGGCTGTGTTGCGTCTCCCGACGGCGCAGATGGTGCGCCCATTGTAGCAACGCCCGTGCCTGGCGTGGCAAATCGTGTTCTTCTTCTGCGAGAATCAGGCTACGCTCATAATAAGCATCGGCTTCGTCCAGTTTGCCGAGATTTTGATACGCTTCTCCGAGCAGGAAAAAGATCATGGATCGAATTGTTTGCGTCGCCTCGTTCGAGAGGGAAAGCGCCGCCTCCAGCAATCGCAACGCCCGTTTATATTCCGCGCGATAGCGGATGAGTTCCGGGACAACCATCAGGGTGTAGTGTGCGATTTTGGCTTCGTCGCCAGCAACCTGCCACAGCGCCAGTAAACGATCCGCAAACTCCGCGAGATTTGGATAGCAACGTTCCATTGCTTCCGCGACATGCCGGGAAATTAGCGCGCGCTCGGCCTTTTCGATTTGTTCCAGACAATTTTCGCGCAGTTTATCATGGGAAAATTGATAGCCGCCTTCGTGAATATCGAAGACAGCAGCATCCATCCCTGCCGCCAGCCATGTGTTCATTTCTACAGGTACAGGCAGAGATTGATTCAGAACATAGAGGAGCGATGTATCCAGTGTTCTTCCGGCAACCGCTGCATAGG
>CAYSOC010000003.1:0-120766 GCA_964432445.1 uncultured Anaerolineaceae bacterium | reverse complement strand
GTGTTTTATTGGGTATGTCCGACATACCCCTGTTCGGTATGTGGGACATACGCTTAGGTAGTATGTGGGACAGACCAGTATGTGGGACAGACCGGGTATGTCCGGCATACCGGGCTGCACGGGTACGTTTTTGGCTGCGTTGCCACTTTTCCTGCTGACGCGCTCGCAGTCCTTCCAGATCGACACCTTCGTCATAGCTGAGTCGCCAGACCTGTCCGTGATAGTCAGGACTACCCACCTTACGGAGCAGTCCAAAGCGTTCCAGTGCTGCCAGTGCCGGGAGGATTGCTTGTCGATTCAAGCCGCACGCCTCGAACCGACTGAGGCTAATCGGAGCTTGCCGTTCGTGGATACGGTCATGCCAGCCGAGGATGTGTCGGGTGGCGAAAGACAGCACGATCCATTCTGATGGGGTGAGCAGTGGGAGAATCTCATCGACCAGGACATTTGGTGTCTGGAAGCTGTTGGGGATGTACGCATTCGGCATTACCAATCCTCCGGCTCAGTCGGCTGACCGGGTTCAATCCGGGCTGAACCCGGATAGTGCGCTTTGGTGGCTGGTGTTATCCGGGTTGAACCCGGATTATCAGCCATAAAACGCTTCCGGCATTGTTGTTTCAACGTTTCGTTGAGGCGGAGCGAGGTTTGCACCCGATACCCCGGCGCACGCAGTTGCGTATGGTCACCGTTGATGTCGACCACAATCCGCCCGGTGTTGGGGCGAACCGTCAGCCGCAGCTTGCCAATACTCGGCAAGGTCACCAGTTCCCCACTGGCGACTTCTTCAGCCACCGAAGCGAGGTAGAGTTCGACGACCTGCCGAGCACGTTCGCGGGTGATGCCTCGGATTTGACGGGTGACATGGATAACACGGTTCGTGTGGTTCATGGCTTTTCCGTCGGTTTGATAATGAAGGATTGTTCAATCGCGGCTTCCGTTTCTTTGAGCAGTGGTTCCCAAGAGCGACTGGCAAAAGACAATGCTTTATCAAAGACGTCACGGAAGCTGACGGCTTGCTGCGTGGTAGCCTTGAGCACCGGACTTTGCAATTGCCAGAGGAAACCGAGGGTGACGAGGTTGTTCCACAGCAGCTCGTCCTTTGCCAGCGCGATCGTTTCCCGCAAGCCACGCTGGAAGTGGCGACGCGAGCCGATGATCTCCTCTTCGTTGTCGAGGTACTGGCGAATGGCTTCGCGTACTAAATCCGGGACAGTGACCTGTGGCCCGCGCTGGTCGCGGAGTTGCTCCAGTTTGTGCTGCATAGCGGCGCTCACATAGACATTCAGACGGGCGTCAAAACGTTTGGGTTCAGACATGAACTTTGCTTCCTTTGTGATATCTAAAGGGAATAGCTGCAACTTGCAGCGCGGTGTCGCGTGCGAACGCTGACACCTGACACCCGCTACCCCAAAACAGAGATGAACCGGGCACGGTGCGCCGAGGCGCGAAGGCAGTGTTTCTGTAACGAGCAGCGTGCCGCTGTGAGCCGCGCTGAGCGCGGAACCAAGCCGCCCCGGCGACTGAGGGGCGAGGTGTTAACCTCGCAACGGCTGCTGTCGCAGACCGTTGACCGCACGCAGCGCGTGCGGGGTGAGCGCCTGCCAGGGCGCTCACAATACCCTTGCCCCACCGAACTGCTGCGAACTGATGATCCATTGTCCATTCCTTTCTTTCAGAAAAAGCCAATATCGAATGAAGGCGAAGCGGGTTCCAATGCAGGTAGATCCAAGTTTTCAGAAGCCAACGCAGGTGCTACCAATGGTGCATTCAAAGGGAGTTCAATCGCTTGTCCAGCTATTTCGCCGTTCATCAGATGACGCTCCAAATCACGACCTAAGCGCCACTCTAAACCAATTTCCCGATCCAGAATCGCTGCCCAGTTCTGTTCCGCGATGCGATTCAAGTTGGTGTCCCGATCCAGCCCGCCTTTGTTGCGTACCACATCCCGTTCCTTCACCATCGGACACTCTCTACCGGCGAGGGTTGGTACACTTCCAGCACAAAAGAGGTGGGTATGAAGCATTTGCCGTCTTGGTGTGATTTCATCGGTGGTTTCACGGTCATGGATCACAAAACTCGCCTCTGGCATGGCTAAATCACGTGCGTGATACCAATCGGTGAGGGTTTGAATGGTGAGTTCCTGCAATGCTTCACGGCGCTGGGTTTCAGGTAATAAAGCCATCAGGTCGGGATCTGGGGATAACACAAAGTGATGCGCCAGAATGTATTGCCCGGCGAGCTGCTGGCTAGTGGCGAAAACTTCACGCCAGTTCCGTCCTAATCCCCCATCAATCCAGCGCTCCGCTCCGTTCTCAGGAATCATGTGGTGGGCATCCTCGCGGTAAGATACATATTTGAGCAATGCCTTATACCCACTATGTCCCTTCGCATCGGGCTTTTTGTAGCGCCAAGTCGCCATACAGATCGGCTTGCTCATCGTTTGACTCTCCTTTCTATTCCTTGCGTCTCAAGCTGTCTATTGATGCACAGTTTTGCAATTTACCCCCGCCGATTTCCGCGCCTCATTGCACACAAATTATTAGAAATTTTGTGATCTTCTCCGCCGATTTCCGCGGGGACATTGGGACACGTTCCGCTACACTGACTGGTAAGGCGTCAGGACGCTGATAAAGTGTCGAATACCTGTTCCAAGATAGGTCAGACGGAGGTAAAAGTCGATGGGTTGCGGACAAATGATGCCAAATCTACTCCCTTTCTACCCCGTTGGATTTCAGAAGGGCACCGAGTTTAGAGATGACGGCTGGCTTGAGCACAAAAAACTTGAGTTGAGGGTCTGAAAAACGACGCCAAATCTCCCCCTTTTCTGTCCCGTTGGATTTAGCGGAGAGACCTGGTGAGTAGCCATCATTAGAGACAGGAGTCATTGAAATGGGTATCAGTCAGGGAAACCTGGAGTGAGACAAGCGTGACCAAACCGAAACCAGTGGAAACTATCTTCAGTGGCAATGAGGATGGTGTTGTGGGCAAAGATTTAGAAAATAGGTTGGAGGAGTTGCCGTTCGATGCGGAGCGATTTACGCCCGAAGTCCGATGCGAACTCGTCAATTTTGTAAAACTGATGGGGCGGATTCAGGCACAACGCAAAAATCCAGCACCCCAATTGCTTGACAAGGATTCAGAGCAGCGCTAATCTGTTCTATAGCGAATGCAGCAGTGTTATCAGCGCTGCTGCACTCTGAGCCGATGTACTAAAGTGTCTAGCGCACCGACCTCCGACAAACTTTATCTTGTTGGTGGCGTCTGTGCTACCCCTAACCAAGAAGGAGTTTGTAATGCCACCCAGGAAAAAATCTACCACTGCTTCGATTGCTCGCACGACTGCCCTCTGTTATGTCCGCTTATCTATGACCCGTGACGAGAGTGATCTCAACAGCCCGATCCGACAACGCGCCAATATTCAGGCAGAATGTGACCGTCGTGGCTGGAAAGCTGAATGGCACGAAGATGTGGAAGGTCATAAGTCTGGCACTAAAGAAGAAAACCGTCCCGGTTGGCTGGCTCTAAAAGCACGCCTTGGAGATCCCGATGTGGTGGCGATTGTCGCCAATGATCTGTCGCGGCTGCACCGCAAGGGTTGGCGCATTGGCAGCCTGATTGATTTTATTGAACAGCATAATGTCGGGCTGGTGCTGGCTGCTCCCGGACGGAATCTGGATTTATCCGGTGCAGGCGGAAAAATCAGCACCATGATCATGGCGCTGATGGATGAATATTACGCGACGGATACGTCTCAAAAACAGAAGGACAGTGTACAGTATCGGCGCGGACAGGGCATTGTGGTGGGGCGTATCCCGTTTGGCACGATTCGAGATGAGGAAGGACGGTTAGCCCGATCTCCCTTTGGCGTGTGGCTGCTGCCGGATGGATCGACCATCAAGGGCGTGGCGGGACAACCCGAACCCGTTGCAGGCGCACTCTGGCGCGGCTATGCCGATGCCGTCGAACGCTGCTTTGAGATTTTCCTCGAAGGCTGGTATGGCCGTCGCCGCATTTGCGAAGTGCTCAATCGGGAAGGGTATCGCTTTCGCAGTATGGATGACGGCATTCGTCGGTTTGTGGCCGATGATGTGCGCCGTATAACCGCCAATTGGGTCGAATATGCGGGTGGCATGGTCAATGGTAAAGCCGAGCGGCGACGCTCCAAAGATGTGGACCCCGATACGCTGGTGGTCAACCCGGAACGCGCCGTGTTTGATGTTGAAACGTGTTTCGCAGTTGGACGCATCCGGCAAGAGCGCACCCGCAACTACAAAGGCAACATCGACTACAGCGTTCATGTGGATTCCAAAGCCTATCCGCTCTCCAAACTGATCTACTGCGCGCATTGTGAACAGATCGCCGTTGAAACCAACAATAAAGCAGGGCGCAGTTATTTGACGGGTAAAACAGGCAGCAAAGTGACCACCCGACGCTATCGCCACGATACCGAACGTCCCTGTCCCGCTCATGCCCGCTCCGTCAAAGCCGAACCCATCGAAGATGACTTCGTGCGGCTGCTGCAAACCATTGCCATTCACCCGGATGCGATTCCGCTGTTTATGCAAACGCTGAAGCGCCTCAATGAGCAATCCTCCAACGGTCAGCAGGAAAATGCAATCCAGGCGGAAATCGCCCACTGGCGTAAGCGGATCAAGAACACCAATATTCTGTTTCAAAAAGCCCATCTGGACGAGGACGAGTGGCGACAGAGCATCGAAGAAGCCGAACACGAGATTGCCAAGTTGCAAACGCAAGTCGGGCAAGGCAAGGATGTCGAGGATGCGTTACGGCTCAATCTGAATATGATCACCAACTTGAGCCAGAGTTGGACGGAAGCCTCCAACGACATCCGACGTTCAATGGCAAATAGCTTATTTGAATATCTGGTTTATGATTTGGATGCGCAACGCATTGTGGATTTTCAATTGAAACCGTGGGCGTCACTGGTGATGCAACTGAAGATTACGCTTGCGGGAGATAACAAAATACCCCCGAACGCCGATGAGCGCACGAGGGTACTGGCTTGTGGCTGGAGGGATTCGAACCCCCGACCCATTGCTCCGTAGGCAATTGCTCTATCCACTGAGCTACAACCACGTAATGGTGTTTATCATAGCATATGTGACAGGAGTGTCAAGAGTTATTTTCGCAGTACATGTTTGTCGATACGATGGGCATGGTACTCAAAGCCTTTGTGACTGGGATGAATACACAGACCGTGAGCTATCAGGCTGGTGGATTCCCTGCTACTGTTCGCTTGCCACGTTTCAAAAGTTATGAGCTAACCACATTTATCGTGGCAATGAGTTCCTCATGCTTCGTCGTATTGCTGTATCACTCCCAACCATTGATTCTCGCCTTCGGGCAGTTTCTAAAATTCCAGCTGAACTTGGCTGATTCTGTTCCCGAAACAGAATGGGGAAACTGGTTTCCCAATCTCCCCACCTCATCATGATTTGAAAGGAAACAAGCTATTTCGCAGCGGTTGCAGCCGCTGTTGGCGTCGGGGGTATCTTGCCCTCGTAGATACTTTGCACCAACTTATTGGTCTCGGCTAGCGATTTTTCAGCGTCTACGTTTCCATTTGTACGGATGTTGATCCAGAACGATTCCATTGCGTCGAATGCGGCTGGATAGTTCGGGATGCCGGATTCGTGGCTTGGAATATCAGCATAGGCAGCGGCGGCATAGATAACTTTCGGGTCAAAGGATGGGAAGGTCTTGAGCGTTCCCTCTTCCCAAGGCTTGCGGGCAGACTTGCGAGCAGGAACACAACCAAAGGCTTCACACAACTTCGGCATGATTTCCGGGCTATTCAGCCACTTCATGACTTCCCATGCGGCATCCTTGTTCTTGCTCTTATCCAGAATGACATAGGTGTCGGCGTGAATCGGCGCAACGATTGTCTTGCCATCGGTATCCGGCGCGGCAGGCGCGGCATACAAGCCCCACTTGAACTGCGCCTTCGACATACAGCAGGTGTACCACGAGTGAACATAGAACATACCGATCTTGCCCGTCTCGAATGGCGTACCGTTCTGGCTAATTGAGTTGGTTGCAGCCTGATCCGGGATAAAGTGATCCTTCCAAACGCCTTGCTGATACCACTTGACTGCTTTCAGATAAGCGGGGTCGCTCATCAGCGTAGAAGTCTTTCCATCCGTGCTGACGCCAGCCGTTGTCGCACCAAAGCGCATCATCAGATGGCGGAAGTTCATCATGCTGTCACTATATCCATAGCTGATGATCTTCGTGGCATCGAAGCCTTCTTCATCGCCAAACTTGCCGCTGGAATCCTGCGTTACCTGCTTGGCAACCATCGCCAGTGTGGTGTAATCCCAGACCCATTCCTTACCATCCCGATCCTTATACTTCGCGCCAAATTCCTTCGGCGGGAGTGGCACATCGGCGGCCTTGAACGCATCTTCATTCACCCACAGCGCAGAGGGATAAATGCCGAGCGCGACTGCCAGATTTGAACCGCCCGCCAGTTGGAAGGTCTTGAGGACGGCAGCATCATAATCATCCAGCTTCAGGCTCGCCTTATCCTTTTCGATATATTTAGTGAGGTCTGCCCAGAGTTCCGGGGTCGAGAACGCACCGCGAATCCCGATGGGGCCAGCGATGTCTGGTGGATTTCCGCCGGCAACCTGCGTGATCAGTTGATCGCGCGCTACGGCATTCTGATAATAGTCAAACTTGATCTGAATGTCCTTGTGTGCGTCATTCCACTGTTTCGCCAGCGCATCTTCTTTTGGCTGTTGGTCAGGACGATCTCCTGTCCCCAAGCCAACAAAGATACGAATCGTTACCGGGCTTTGTGCCTGCGCGGGGTTTACACTGAAAATGAGCGCTGCCGCCATGAGCAGCAAGACCATACGCGAAATTTTGTTGAACATCTTTTACTCCTAATTTTGCGAACTTTTCACCGAATCTTTTGAACGCGCCAGAATCTTTTCGATAACTTGCCTCCGTTTTTGTTGCCTGCGAGTTGGCTGTCATTTTTGCAGAGCAACGTTCCGGGAACGCTTCCAGATCGTTCGGTGAACGTTCAAAACATGGGATTTTTGAAAATTGGTTCAATAAATTATTTTTTGAAAAATATCCCGTTTTTTTGGCAAAAAGCAGACAAACATCCCGGAAACTGGCCTCTCCGAACGATCCCCGAACGATCAAAAAGCGTTCCTGAAACGTTCTTTCATGATAATGCAGTCATTCTTTGAGGAGTTTCAAAAAATGACTGATGCAGCTATTTCCCAAAATGCTGTCAAAAAAACATCACGGCGCTACGCTCTTCGGGGGAGTGAAAGGCGCTGGGGGTTATTGTTTATTACACCCTGGATTATTGGTTTTCTGATTTTTCAGGCGTTCCCGATGCTGGCCTCACTCTATTTTTCGTTCACCAATTACAGAGCAGGCGCGGATAACCCAACATGGGTTGGCCTGCAAAATTACGCCAATATGTTGAGTCTTGAAGTCAAGACGCTGGAAAAGCCAGACCAGAACCCTGCGGATGTACTCAGCAAGGATTACAACCTGTGGTTCACTATCGGCAATCAGGTCGTCGGTGCGAAGGATATTTTCTTCTGGCGTTCGGTCAGGGTCACGCTGAATTTTGCGGTGATTTCGCTGCCGATCAGCATGGTTGTGGCGCTGCTGCTAGCGGTGCTGGCAAACCTCAAACTGCCACTGGTCGGCTTGTTCCGCACAATTTATTTCCTGCCTTATGTGATACCGGCAGTGGCAGTAGCGATTGTCTGGCGTGCGCTGCTTGATCCGAAAACAGGATGGGTGAATGCACTGTTGCAGATGGTCGGCATCGCCGGGCCGCAATGGTTGAGCGATGAAGGGATCGTCCTGATGGCGCTCACATTAATTGGACTGTGGGGTATTGGCAACGCCATGTTGATCTATCTCGGCGGGCTGCAAAGTGTCCCGACTGAACTCTATGAGGCGGCAAAAGTTGACGGCGCAAATGCGTTTCTGCGCTTTTTCAGGATCACATTGCCAATGATTTCGCCCGTCATTCTCTATAACCTGATCATCGGCTTGATCGGCACATTTCAATATTTCGTACTGGCGTATATCCTGAGCAACAACTCCGGTGCGGGATCGTTCGGCGGCCCCGGCTATTCCATGTACTTCTATAACCTGCATCTCTATCTGCGTGGTTTCCGCGATCTGGATATTGGCTATGCGTCCGCGTTGGCGTGGATACTGGTGTTCTTTGTGGTGATTGTAACGACGGTTGTCTTTGCGACATCCGGCAACTGGGTTTTTTATCAGGGTGAAAGCAGGAATAATTAGATGACTGCGAGACTTGGTGTTTTTAACAGGCCGAAAATCCGCCCGGCAGTGGGCATTGTACGGCGTGATGCGTGGCATTTGATCGGCGTGGGAACAGGTATCATGATCGCAACGCTGGTTGCGCTGATCTTCCTTGCGCCATTTTCGTTCATGATTCTGACCTCGCTCAAAAGCGACAAACAACTGAGTGCCTCGGCGGGCGATGCAATCCCGGCCTCACCAGTAACATTTAACTATAAGGGTCAGGATTTGCCGCTATATAAAGTCCCGATAGGCGACGAGATACAGGAATTGGCGCTCGTCAGCGGGACGCGCAACGAATCGGTATTTATCGATCCGGCGAATCCCGATAAACCACAGATCAGCGTCAAGATACGTGTTGCCGCGCTGCAAAAAGTGACGCGCTTCGACCCGCACCCGGAAACCTATACCATTGCTGCCGACGAAGGCCACATGAATTTTCCGCGTGCGCTCGTCAATACACTGGTGATTACTATCGTCAGTGCTTTTGGTGCGATCATTTCCGCGTCGCTGGTTGCCTATGGGTTTTCGCGTTTCCGCATTCCCGGCAGCAACATCATGTTTATGATCCTCATGTCTACGATTATTCTGCCGCCGCAAGTGACGCTGATTCCGCTCTACATCCTGTTCAGCCGAATCGGTTGGGTAGGGACAATCCTGCCACTGATCGTGCCGCATTTCTTCTCCAATGCGTACAATGTATTTTTGCTGCGGCAATACTTCATGACCATCCCAACGGAGATGGACGAAGCCGCAAAGGTCGATGGTGCGAATCCGTTGCAGACGTTCTGGTTTGTGATCGTGCCACAGGCGCGCACGGCAATTGTCACCGTGCTGCTGTTCCATTTCACGGTGATCTGGGGCGAATACTACAACGCTCTGATCTTCACCTCTGGCAACCGGGATGCACAACCGCTGTCGGTGGCGTTAGGGCGCTTCCAGCAGTTATTCACGTTCCAGCCGAACCAGATGATGGCGGCGGCAGTTCTGACGATGCTCGTCCCCCTGGTGATCTTCTTCCTTGCCCAGCGACAATTCATTCAGGGGATTGTCATGACGGGCGTGGAAAAATAATAGCTTGATAATTGCCCCTTATCGGGAGGAATCTGTCACGCATCTGCGTTTAATGCGGATAAGTCCTGATAAGGGTAATTATCGGAATTAATTATCAAATTGTGCATAAACTCCGCTGGTTTTAGTCCCGGATGATGTACAATTTAGCTGGCTTAATTAGATTCATTGGGCGGGCATTCGCCGGGAATAGATCGTTCGACTTTTGTTTTGAAAGAAATACGATGGAAGATTTAGTCCGTATTTTTACTTTTGGTGGACTACGAATCGAACGAGATGGCAAACCGTTGCCACCCTTCGCGGCGCGCAAGGAAGAGGCCTTGCTTGTGCATCTGGCGGTGACACAGCGCTCACACCCCCGCGAAGTGCTTGCGGATTTGCTATGGGATGAACGGACGCAGGCGCAGGCGCTTGGAAATTTGCGCGTTGTGCTTTCTGGTCTGCGTCAACATCTAGCACCGTACCTCGATATTACGCGCCAAATGGTCGGACTAAATCCTGAAAATTCGATTTGGATGGATGCGGTTGAACTGGATACAGAACTTGCGCAAATTGCGCAGCAATGGGCAGCGCCTTCGTTAGATATTGCGGAACGGCTGGATCGGGCATTATCGCTTTATAAGGGTGAATTCCTTTCCGGGTTCTACACGCGCGACAGTCAGGGCTTTGAAAACTGGATGATTCAGGAGCGCGAACGGCTGCACCGACAGGTAATCGAAGCACTGCATCATCTGGTGGAAATCTATATCAACTGTGATATGAACAGTTTGGGGATCACACAGGCAACGCGCCTGTTGCAACTTGACCCATTGCGAGAGGATGCACACCGCCAGATGATGCTGCTTCTGGCGAAGACTGGACAGCGTAACGCGGCGCTCAACCAGTTTGAGACGTGTCGCCGTCTGCTGGATGATGAACTTGGTGTCGAACCAGGTGAAGAAACCATCAATCTGCATCGGAAAATCCAGAATGGCAAGATTGCGCCAAGTATTTCCAGTTTCACCGTCATGCCATACAAAGCTGCGGCCAAAGAGTTCAACGCACAAAACCCGTATAAAGGGTTGCAGGCATTTCAGGAAAGCGACGCCGAAAATTTCTTTGGGCGGGAGATGTTCGTCACACAACTCCTCTCACGTTTACTTGCCAACCATGAGAACGGTACGCATTTTCTGGCATTGGTCGGGCCAAGCGGAAGCGGCAAATCCAGCATCATCAAAGCAGGGCTGATCCCGGCACTGCGCAAAGACGAATCGTGGTTAATCGTGGAACTTGTACCGAGCGCGCAGCCCTTCGAGAAATTGGCGGCAGCCCTTCAACTCCTGGTATCAACCTCTCACGAAAAACTCCTGACACAGCTTCAGGAAGATGAACAAGGGTTGCAGCGCGTGATTGCCGATCTGTTCAAAAATGATGATCGGCGTTTGCTGATGATTATCGACCAGTTCGAGGAGATATTCACACTGGTTGATGATGAAGCCACGCGCAAACTGTTTCTAAATAGCCTCTACAATGCTGTTTGTGTTCCCGAATCCAGGCTGGATATTCTGATTTCGCTGCGTGCAGACTTTTATGATCGCCCGATGCTCTATCCAACGTTTGGGCATCTGGTGGGACACAATCATTTACCAGTGTTATCGTTGACGCCGAACGAAATGGAGCAGGCGATTGTGTTGCCTGCGGATAAAGCGGGGCTGACCTTTGAGCCGGGGTTGGTAGCGACCATTATTTCGGATGTGACTTCGCAATCCGGGTTGCTTCCGCTGTTGCAATATGCGCTGACCGAACTCTATGTCCATCGGCGTGATCGCTCCATGACGCTGGATGCCTATCGGGAAATGGGGGGCGTCACAGGCGCATTGGGTAGCCGTGCCAGCGAACTTTACGGCGCGCTGGACGCCAAAGGCCAGCAGGCGACACGACAACTTTTCCTGCGCCTGGTCGCCTCGCTCGATGGTTCGGAGGATACCAAACGGCGTATTCATCGCGCGGAACTAGCTTCCGTGACCGACAGCACACAGGTGATGGATACGGTGATCAACCTCTATGGGAAATATCGCCTGCTCACCTTCGATTTTGATCCGGTTACGAACAGTCCCACTGTCGAGATTGCGCACGAAGCCTTGATCCGCGAATGGAAACAGCTTGGCGACTGGCTGGACGAGGCGCGCAGTCTACTCAAACTGCACCGCCGTTTGATCATAGCCACCAGAGAATGGACAAGTTCCGGGCGCGACGAAAGTTTTCTGGCGACAGGGGATCGGTTGCGTCAATTTGAACGGCTCCAGCGCAATGCGCTTGTGCTGCTCACTACCGACGAACGTGCCTTTGTCGAGGCGAGTCTGGCGGAACACTCTGCAAAAGAGGCGCAGGAACTGGAACGACGATTACACGAAGAACGTCTCTCGCAACGCTCCAAAGATTTTCTCAGGATGATGTACGCCGTGATCACACTGGCGACGGTTGTCACAATCCTGATGATGGCCTTTACACTTAGTCAGCAGCAGCGCGCACAATATTACGAATCGGCGGCGCTGGAAAGCGCCATCACTGCTACAAATATCGAAGGGCAGGCGCTGGCGAACTTTAAAAAGTCCGAGAGCGCGCGGCTGGTGCGCGAGGGCGATTTCATCCTGAATCGAAGCGATCAGGCAGTGGAACAAGCCGCATTGCTCTACATCCGCGCTTTGAAGATCAATTATCTGCCGGAGGCCGAAACCTCGTTGCTGCGCGCTCTTTCGATGACTTCCACCCTGCAAATCTATAAAGGGCATACCAGTTGGGTGGCTGGTGTCGCGTTCCTGCCCGACGGGAAGACCATTGTCACAGCGGGACGGGATAACATCCTGCGTTGGTGGGATACGGATACAGGCAAGGAGTTGCGCCAGTTTATTGGGCATACCAGCGATGTGAACAGCGTCGCTGTGTCGCCGGATGGAAATTACATTTTGTCTGGCAGTTCCGATATGACGGTACGGTTGTGGGACATCAAAAGCGGACAGGAAGTGCATCGTTTCGCTGGACATACGGATGTGGTGAATAGTGTTGCTATTTCTCCAGATGGAAAATATGCGCTCACGGGAAGCGCCGATATGACTGCACGCCTTTGGGATATGAAAACGGGGCAAGAAGTACGTCGCTTCATCGGACATACCAAAAACGTGAAAGCCGTCACGTTCTCTGCCGATGGCAAAATGATTGTCACGGGTAGCCACGATCAAACCGTGCGCCTGTGGGATGTTGCCAGCGGTGAGCAATTGAAGGTATTCAACGGGCATTCAAACACAGTCTTTGCAGTTGCCATCTCCGCAGACGATAAAACAATCCTCTCTGGCAGCCGCGATGGAACGGCGCGGTTATGGGATATTGCCAGCCGTACCACGCTGCGCGTCTTTACCGGGCATTCAAACTGGGTGACATCGGTGGCCTTTGCTCCTGATGGGAATATTCTCACAGCAAGCCGGGACGGGATAAGCCGGCTCTGGAATAGCGAAACCGGGCGAGAAATTCATCGCTATGTTGGGCATACCGAAGGGGTACAGGAGATAGCGCTCTCGCCAGATGGTAAATATCTACTCACCGGGAGCATGGATCGCACTGCGCGGCTCTATCGATTGGAAACAAATGTCAATCAGGATATTCTCGTTGGGCATTCCAGCCAGGTCACAAGCATTGCTTTCTCCTGGGATAGTCGCACTGTCGTGACAGGCAGCAACGATCACACCGCACGGCTATGGAATTTGCGGACACGCCAGCAGCTTCAGGTATTCGCAGGGCATACGGATAATATCCTCGGCCTTTCTATCTCGATGGATGGTCAGACGGTCTATACCGGAAGTCGGGATAAAACCATTCGGATATGGGACACAAAAACAGGTGGGCTATTGCGCTCTTTCCCGACGACCACTGGCTGGACTTCGGCGGTAGAGTTTTCGCCAGATCATGAGTATGTAGTCACTGCCGATGGAACGGGCAATTCTGCGCAATTGTGGGACTTGAAATCGGGTCGGCGGGTTCGTGAGTTCATCGGGCATGATCGCCCGATTTTCGCGGTTGCCTTCTCTGCGGATGGAAAATATCTGCTCACCGGGAGTTCCGATAATACGGCGCGGCTATGGGATGTGCAAACCGGAACGATGCTCCGAATTTTCATAGGGCATACCAATTTTGTGGTGAGTGTCGCGTTCTCTCCCGACGGAAAATCGGTGCTGACAGGTAGTGATGATCACACCGCGATCCTGTGGGAAACCTCTACCGGGCGAAAACTTTACACTTTGCCGCAGCAGGATTTTGGCCCATATCGGGTCGCGTTCTCGCCAGATGGCAATTTCATTGCGACAGTCAGTGGGCGTAATATGTTGCGGCCTTCCGATCTGCACCGAACGATTCAACTCTGGAATCCGAAGACGGGCGAGAAACTGCGCGTCATCGCCAACCCGGATATAGAAATCTACAGTCTTGCCTTTTCACCGGACGGTAAAAAACTGCTCACCGGGCAGGGCTTCCGTGATGTTGTATTGTGGACAGCGAACTATCAGGATTTGATCGCTTCCGCCTGTTCGCGCGTCTTTGTCGATTTGGGGAGCGATGAACGGGCGAGATTTGGTATCACCGACGAACAACCAACCTGTTCAGCAGTCGCAGCGCGATAGGAATACAAGCGGATATTCAGGAGACACTCCTGCGAAAAATGCGTTTGCGAGGATGTATTTTGCGCGCCCACTACTATCAGTTTCAGTACAAACCTCATACCATCCGGGCTGATTGATTTATAATCGCAAAAGAGAGATAATTTACTCAGGCTATCTCTCAAGATGCCCAGCTATATAACACCACCTTCATTTCAGCGTTGAGATCAATCATCTCATAACTGATTCGTTTTTTGATCAGCCAGACCGGATGAGGGGGTTCTATGTTCTCAAAAGTTTTTCATGCCCGCAGACTGCTTGTACTCGCCCTGAGTATATTGTTGATCGGTTGTACCGCTGCCAATCAGGTCACCACCAACCCAACTGCTACTACCAGCAACAAACCCATCATAAAATTTATCGCCAATACGTGGGTCGGCTCGGAGGTCAATGTCGAGGTTGCCCGCTATATCCTTGAAAACCAGATGGGCTATCCCACCGAAATTGTCCGGCTGGATGCCTCTGCACAGTGGGATTCGCTGGCAAAAGGCGATGGACATGCCAGCCTGGAGGTATGGCCTTCGGGACGGGTAGAGGCGATCCAGAAATACATCGAACAGGATAAAACGGTGGTGCGTGGCAGCGCGTTGGGCGTGACCGGGAAAGTCGGCTGGTATATCCCAACCTATATGCTGAAAACCTATCCACAGTTGGCGACGTGGCGGGGTTTTCTCGATCCACAGATTTCCGCTCTCTTTGCTACCGATAAAAGTAACGGCAAGGGGCAATTCCTCGCAGGCGATCCAAGCTGGATTCAGTACGATGGGGACATTATCCGCAATCTTGGCTTGAATTTGCAGGTTGTCCGTGTCGAAGACAAAGACGCCGAGGGCGCGGAAATGGCGGCTCTGGATAAAGCATACAAGGCTAAACAGCCAATTTTGTTTTATTTCTGGACGCCACATTGGGCGTACATCCTCTACGACCTGACCGAGGTAACGCTCCCTCCTTATAGCGCTGACTGCTACGCAAACGCTAAAGATGGCAAGGTTGCCTGTGATTATCCAACGGATGTTTTGTTCAAAATCTACTGGCCGGGACTGAAGGCATACGCACCACAGGCATACCAGTTTCTGGAGAATTTCCATTACACCAACCGGGATCAGATTGCGATGCTGGCCTCGGTGCAGGTAGAAAAGAAAACCCCGCGCGAAGCGGCTATCGCATGGATTAACCAGCACGAAAGTACATGGAAGCAATGGCTGCCCTGATGTCAAGGTAATATGCAATGTTCAAGAGTATCCGCACTGGCACTACCATTGTATTCATCGCGCTGGCGACCCTGCCGCTGTTATTGGTTAGCCTGATTGTCGGCGTGCGAGGCTATCAGCAGCAGCAACAGCATGTGCTGGATATTCAGTTGCAACTCGCCAAAAGCGTCAGCGCGGATATTTCCAACTTTATTGACGGTCTGGAGAAGGAACTCCGTATCGTTGTTGAAGTACACGGCGTGAACAGATTGCCCGCTGAGCAGCAGCGTCAGATTTTACAGGAACTCCTCTCCTACGAAGGGATTTTTGATGAATTGACGCTGGTAGATGCCGATGGTGCGGAGAAAGTGCGGCTATCCCGGTTTACCGCTACTTCGGCTACGGTGCTTGGCAATCGGGCCAATGCTCCCGAATTCACAACGCCGAAAATAACCCGAAATGCCTATTACAGCCCGGTCAGCTTCAATGAAGTCACGGGCGAACCACGTATGACCATTGCTGTTCCGCTGCTGGATCAGCAGGGTCAGTTCATTGGCGCTCTGATCTCCGACGCGCGTATCAAAAAAATCTGGGATTTGATCAATAGCCTTCAATTGGGTGTTGGCGATAGTGTCTACATTGTCGACTCCCAGAATCGCGTGATCGCCCATCGTAACCCGGCGCTTGTCCTGAAAGGTACATTTTTTACTGTGCCGACACAAAGCGGTTTCCAGAAAGGTCTGGAAGCCGACAATGTGTTTCTGGTGACAGAAAACATCAAATTTGGAGAGCAGGTATTCAGCGTAGTTACCGAGAAACTGGCATCCGAAGCGCTTGCCCCGGCACTCAATACATTATTGTTGATTGCCTTGCTGACCGTAGGTGTGTCGATTGCGGCGAGTCTTGCGGGCTTGCTCGCAGTTCGTCAGGTGTTGCAGCCGATTCAAACACTCGCAAGGGCAACCCAGAGCATCAGCAAGGGTGATCTCTCTCAGGAAGTGAAAGCAACGTCGCAAGACGAAATCGGGGAACTGGCGCACGCATTCGACAGCATGAGACGCCAGTTGCAACAGACATTGGAGGGGCTGGAGCATCGTGTCTCTGACCGTACCCGCGATTTGCAGATAGCGGCTGATGTTTCCCGACAGATCACCAGAGTGCTGGATATCAATGAATTATTGGAACAGGTGGTGACTCTGGCGGCGCAACGCTTCAACTATTACGCGGCGTCGGTCTTTCTGATGGATCAGGAGCATCGCCAGCTTGTTTATGCGGCGCGTGCCTCGGCAACCTTATCCGATCTAACGGCCACTCAGGTGAAAGTGATCCCGCTCGACGCCGAACCCAGCCTGATTGCATTGGCGGCGCGGACACGCCACGCGGTTGTCATCGGGGATATTCGCACAGAAACAACCTACATGCCTGACACTGGATTGCCCGATACGCGCTCGGAATTAGCGATTCCAATGCTGCTTGGAGAGCGGGTACTCGGCATTTTTGATGTGCAGTCGGAGACAGTTAACCGATTTCGTGCAGAGGATTTAAACGTACTGACCACGCTGGCGGATCAGATTGGTATTGCCGTGCGAAACGCACAGTTATTTGCCGAAACCAAAGAGGCGCGACAGGAAGCCGAACGTTCCAACAACGTGAAATCGCAATTTCTGGCGAGTATGTCGCATGAATTGCGCACCCCTTTGAACGCGATTCTCAATTTTACGCAGTTCGTTTCCAGCGGCATGATGGGAGAAGTCAACGAAGAACAGGTTGAGGCACTGGGCAATGTCGTCACCAGCGCCCAACACCTCCTCAACCTGATTAATGATGTGCTGGATATTTCCAAGATCGAATCCGGCGCATTGAATCTCTATCTGGAAAATAATATCAGTATTCCCAAAGCGGTAGATTGGGCGGCAAAGATGGCAGAGCCATTGTTGAGCAATAAACCGATCACTCTTTCTGTGGATGTTGGCGAAAATCTGCCCTTGATCACCGGGGACGAACGGCGTATCCGTCAGATTCTCCTGAATCTGGTATCGAATGCCTGCAAGTTTACGCGCGATGGAAATATCACTATCAGCGCTCATCAGCAAAACGGCGATATTCTGCTTTGTGTCCGCGATACTGGCCCCGGCATCGCGCCGGAGGATCACAAGGCTGTCTTCGAGATTTTCCGTCAAACGGAGACGGGACTACGACACGGTGGCGGTACGGGGCTTGGGTTGCCTATTTCGCTACGTCTTGCCGAGGCGCACGGTGGGCGGTTGTGGCTGGAAAGTACGCCGGGCGAAGGGGCAGCATTTTATGTAGCACTGCCCGTAAAGAGTTCACTGGAGGTTTGAGGATGACACAGGAACCTGTCTTTTTGTATGTGGAAGACGACCCAATGAGCCGTCAGATTATGCGGTTGCTAATCACGCGCAGCATGAAGTATCCAAAGCTGACTATTTTTGAAGATAGTATGGATTTCATGGAAAAACTGGAAGCGCTGGCCGAAAAACCAACGGTTATCCTCCTTGATATTCATATGAAACCACATGACGGCATTACACTTCTGCATATGCTGCGCGATCACGCAGCGTATCATGAAGCAAGGATTGTAGCGTTGACAGCCAGCGTCATGAGTGAAGAAGTCGAGAAATTGCGTACTGCCGGGTTTGATGGGGGGATCGCCAAACCAGTTGATCAAAACCTGTTTCCCAAATTGATTGAACGTATTTTGCAGGGCGAACACGTCTGGCATGTGATGTAAAAGAGGTCTTCATGAGTAACGTTCATGCACTTGTTGTGGATGATAATGAGTTTAATCTGAAAGTATTGGCGCGTTTGCTTGGTGCGGCAGGGGCAACCTATACGATTGTTCAAGACCCCACCAGGATTGAGGGGATTCTCCAAACTATAGAAAAACTGGATATTATTTTTCTTGATCTCGAAATGCCAGAAATTAATGGTTATGAATTACTGCCAATTTTAAGAAAGCGCCTGGGGACAGCGATTCCCATTGTGGCCTGTACTGTGCATACCGGCGAGATGAAAACGGCGCACGATCTGGGCTTCCATAGTTTTCTGGGGAAGCCCTTGCACGTTGACAGGTTCAACGATCAATTGAGCCGGATTTTGAGCGGTGAACCCGTTTGGGATACCGGGGCGGTATCGGGATAGAGTATTTGACCCGGTTAACACCGGGTCAATCTACATTATTTGGTATAGCTGAACTGAGGTGTGTCGTACAATGGACCACCCTTTTCATAGGTGAACCAATAGGTGATGACGTTGCCTGCGCTCAGGCCAGTAACCGTCTTTTCCCATGTCCCGGCGTTGTTGGTCATACGGAAATTCTGCTGGTTTGCGCCGTTAACCAGATAGTGTACATCTACCAGTGTGGACGATGTTGTAGGCTTGAACCAGATTTTGACCGACGAACCGCTGAGAGAGGTTACCCCGCGCGTGTAATCTCCTGCGGGCGTTGGGTTGCCACTACCGCCGACGGTATAGGTGAATTGTGACGTATCGTACAATGGGCCACCCTTTTCGTAGGTGAACCAATAGGTGATGACGTTGCCTGCGCTCAGACCAGTGACCGTCTTTTCCCATGTCCCGGCATTGTTGGTCATACGGAAGTTCTGCTGATTTGCGCCATTAACCAGATAGTGTACATCTACCAGCGAAGAGGCAATGGTGGGCTTGAACCAGATTTTGACTGATGAACTGCTGAGGGAAGTTACACCCTGAGTGAAATTACCCGTCGATGTTGGCGGCACAAATGTTGGTAGCGGGGTCGTGGGAGGCGGTGTCGTCGGTGGTGGGCCACCCGCAGAGTAGACACGCACATAATCGACATTCATATAAAGCGGAAAATCTGCTTTGTTTGGCTCCGCGTTGCCTGTAAACTGTCCGCTCAAAGCCAGATTCATAATGAGGTGGAAGGGTTTCCGAAATTCTTCCATGTTGGCGGCAGAAATATCCTGTGTCTTGGTGACATTGCCATCGACCAGCCACTTTATGGTTGTAGATGTCCATTCCAGCCGATAGGTGCGGAACACGGCAACGTTCCCAACATTGGTCTGCGTCGGGTTGTTCTGATTCGAGGGATCGGGAGCCCAGGGGAATAGACCTGTGCGGACATCCCAAAACAGGTTATTGAAGATGATAGTCTCGGTGTTGCGGTGTTCCATGATGTCAACTTCGCCACAACTTGACCAGTTGGTCGCCATCGTATCGTAGTAGCTGATTGCAGCGTTGTAATTGCTGGTCGAGGAATCATCACAAGCGTCGCCCATCATCCAGAAAGCAGGCCATGTGCCGATTTTCGCAGGCAATTGAATACGTGCTTCAATCGCGCCGTATTGGATGGAACGTTTTGTGTCTGTCGTGATACGGCAAGAACGCTGATACCAATCGCGTCCTGCGATATTGGTGGGAGAATTATTGTAATCGGCGCGCATCACCAGATTTCCACCCTGTTGATAGCAGTTTTCCGGGCGATACCATTCCCATTCGCCATTGCCCCAGCCCGCAAATCCGGGGAGGCCACCATTCCAGCCATTGCCGACATGATAATTCCAATTGGTCGAACTGGGTTGCCCGCTACCATTGAACTCGTCCGCCCAAACGAGCGTCCAGCCTGTTTGAGCCTGCGCAGGCTTGGATGTGTTAGGGTTGAGGTAAAGTATTCCAACGAAAATAAACACAAATAGAGAGAGCAGTTTCAGAAAATTTTTGGGCATGTGAAAAGTCCTTGTCAGGAAAAAGTTTTCAAACCAGGTGCTAAAAAACGGAACGGCTATGGTCTGTCTGACCCCGAACACCTCCCCCGATAATTTCATTAAGGGCGTGAAGCAACGTAATAAGTAAAACAGCCTTTATGAAATCGCTTGCAAGATAAATGGCACGAAGCCGCAGTTTTTGGTTATTTTTATGAAAACGCTTTCAAAAAATTATCATAGCGAATATTTGATAGTGAGTCAAGTAGCAATTCCAAAATCGGTTTTTCTTGTAATGAATTCGGGTGGAATTTCAATAATGTGTAAGATTCGTTTTCATTGTCCAGATGAAAACGATTTCAGTTATTGTCACAAGGCAGGGAGATGTTAAAACCTTGTTGCCCGCCCTAAGTACCATCGCACACGCCTTGAGTTCGGACTACACTGGTTTTGACGCATTTAAAATTCATTATCATTGATTTATTGCGTCTTTTTGTGGAAAGGTGGACAGCATGTTTTTGGACAAACATCCGCACTTGAGGCGATTATTTGCCCTTTTGTTTCTTTTATCCCTTTTGCCGCCTGTTACGGTTCATGCAGTCGCAGGCCCGGCGCTGACGATTAATGCCAGCCCTGCGCAGCAATATCCGATTAGCCCCTATATCTACGGCATGAATTTTGCCGATGCGAGCCTGATGGCAGAACTGAAATTGCCAGTCAATCGCTGGGGTGGCAACTCGGTGACTCGTTACAATTATCTGAACGATACGCACAACACTGGCAGCGACTGGTACTTTGAAAATATCCAGAACGACAATCCCAACCCCGGCGCGTTGCCGAACGGTTCCGATTCGGATGAATTTATCGATCAGAACCGCCTCTCAATGACGCAAACAGTTCTAACTGTGCCAACCATCGGCTGGACGCCTAAAGCACGCGACAATTCCTGTGGATTCAAAGTTTCCCTATACGGCGCGCAGCAAGGCACAGATTGGCAATGGCGTCCCGATTGCGGCAACGGTGTCCGTACCAATGGCACACTCATTACAGGTAACGATCCGCATGATACCAGCATAGAGATCACGCCGACCTTTGTGCAGGGCTGGCTGCAACACCTGATTGGGCGTTACAAGACAGCGGCAGAAGGTGGCGTCAAATTCATCGAACTCGATAATGAACCGTTCCTGTGGAACAGCACACACCGCGATGTACATCCCGCCGGAACAAGCTATGACGAGATGCGGGATCGCACCTATCTGTATGCACCAGCTATCAAGCAAACCGATCCCTCCGCAAAAATTCTCGGCCCGTCGGAATGGGGCTGGACAGGCTATTTCTATTCCGGGCTGGATCAGGCAGCGGGTGGAGCATGGTGGAATAACCCGGTGGATCGCAATGCACACGGTGGGCAACCATTCGTTGAGTGGTATCTCACACAGATGAAGAACTATGAAACGCAACATGGCTTGCGAATTCTGGACTACTTCGATGAACACTACTATCCAGCGGCAAATGGTATCGCTCTAAGTGGTGCTGGTGATGCGAATACGCAGGCATTGCGGTTGCGTACAACACGTTCCCTGTGGGATACAACCTATATGGACGAAAGCTGGATCAGCGACGGCAATCCTACTGCTGTTCGGCTTTTGCCCCGAATGCATGACTGGGTAAACACGTTCTATCCCGGTACAAAGCTGGCAATCACCGAATATAACTGGGGTGCGCTGGATCACATCAATGGGGCGCTGACACAGGCCGATGTGCTTGGTATCTTTGGACGCGAGAAGCTCGACCTGGCTACTATCTGGGGGCCACCCATGCCGACTGAACCAGGCGCGTTTGCCTTCCGCATGTACCGAAACTATGACGGTCAGGGGTCGATGTTTGGCGAAACAGCGGTGTCAGCGGTCAGTGGCGATCAATCACAGCTTTCGGTGTATGGTGCGCTACGCGGACGAAATCTGCTCACGCTGATGATCATCAATAAAACTGGAAACAGCCTGACCAGCACCGTCAATCTCAGCGGGTTCGGTGCGGCAGGCAGCGCAAAGGTCTATCGTTACAGCAGCACAAACCTGAACGCTATTGTGCAGCAGGCAAATCAGGCCATTAGCGGTAACTCGTTTAGTGGAACATTCCCGGCAAACTCGATTACCCTGATCGCTATTCCACGTGCCAGCGTCATGCAGGACACTATCGGGATTTATCGTCGCAGTGCTGCCACGTTCTATCTACGCAACAGCAACTCAACAGGCGGGCCGGATACAACGGTTACATTCGGTAACGCGAACAGCTATCCGGTAGTTGGCGATTGGAATGGCGATAGCGTCGATACTATCGGTGTCTATGACCAGACAACAGGCGTGTTCTCTCTACGCGATTCCAACACTACTGGCAGTCCAAACTATACGCTGGTTCTGGGCAATCCGAATGATATGCCGATAGCAGGGCGCTGGTTCTTCGATATGACACATGATGGCGTTGGCGTATTCCGTCCCTCGAACGGGATTATCTATCTGAAACGGGAACTCACTACCGGATTTGACGACGCCTTCCTGATCATGGGCAACCCCAGTGATATTGGCCTTGCAGGGGATTGGAACAACGATGGGGTAGATAGTCCAGGTATCTTCCGACCCCCGGAAGCACGATTCTATTTGACCAGCAATACGGTGAATGGAATTGTATTTTCCGATACCGCCTTGTATTTCGGTGGAACAACCGACCTGCCGATTACGGGCGACTGGACAGGCACAGGACACAGCGGCGTCGGCGTCTTTCGCGGTAGTAATGGCACTGTCTGGTTACGTAATAACCTGACCACTGGCGGCGCGGATATAAGTTTCGCTTATGGTGCAGCCAATGATATTGCCGTTGCGGGTCATTGGGTCGCGGGGAGTTTGCCGCCACCGTTGCTTGTTTCCGGCAATTCCGGAATTTCACCAAACACGCAAAACGGTACAACGGACGGCTCTGCTGATTAACCCTTAGATGTGAGTGAACAAACCAGTATTGTGGGTATTCCGCAATACTGGTTTGTTGTAACATTGGCAAAACTGAAGAGCGAAAAATTTTGCCATGCCCAACCTTGATGCTCACTGCCATCTCTATGTGATTCTTTCACGACGCAAAAGCAACGCCGTTATTTTTCGGAAAGGTCCGAACAAATGGGTGCGGATGATTTCATGGGATACAGCTAATGATACCTTTGAACCGGGCCAATGGTTTCATGGGCATATCTATGCTCGTCGATGCGATCTATCCCCAGATGGAACCAAACTCATTTACTTTGCGCAAAAGATCAACAGCAGAACCCTCAAGGATACAGAATTTACCTACACTTGGACAGCCATCAGCAAACCCCCATACTTTACTGCACTCACGCTCTGGCCTAAAGGCGATTGCTGGCATGGTGGTGGGCTTTTCGAGGAGAAAGGGGTAGTCTGGCTAAATCATCGTCCCGAAGTTGCTATTCCACACAAAGGGCATAAGCCACCTGTCAGACTTAAAGTTATTCCTAATCCCACTGCATATGGGGAAGATGCACCCGTGTGGTATCGACGGTTGGAACGCGACGGTTGGAAATATCTTCAAGAGGAAAATCTCCAATCAGAGATATGGCAAAAGTATGACCAACAAAATCAATACACGCTTCATATGGAACTTGTGGGCTATGAGAGTGGACGATCCGGCGGTGGATTTGTTTTCAACTTTTGGGTAGTAAAACGAGGGGATATATTGCGTATCCCTATCGACGCCGACCAATGGGCAGATTGGGATCAACAGGGTAGGCTTGTCTACGTAAAAAATGGTTGTTTGTACGCAGGAAAAATAGCGGATACAACGATTGAAACACAACTTCTGGCTGATTTTTCCGCACAAAAACCAGAACCAGTTCCACCGCCGGAGTGGGCTAAGACCTGGAATGCAAAAAAGCCATCGCCCTAGCATCACGAGGATTCTGTGATATTAGCTTCAGTGTACAATGCAACCTGACGATTCAGCTATACGTAATAAGGATTCAGGAGATTAAACCATGAACATCAAAATGAGTGGGAATACCACCTACATTCTCGTAGGTGTTGTGATTGCGGCAGTCATCGTGATGATTGTGCCGGGATTAAATGGGATACTTGTCAGTTTGCAGAGCGCATCGGCAACTGTGTTCTTTATCAGCGCTACTATCTGGATTTGGCGCTCTATGGGCAGAGCCAGGAAGAACTCCGAGCAATAGAGGGATCGTACAATTGATCTCATATCGCTCTCTGACCTCGGCTTTCGTGGCGAGGTCAGATTAGCTCGCCTAGCTCACGCTCTGGATAGCAACCATGCTGCGATAATCCCGCCGACATCGGTGTTATTCTGGATTAAATCCGCACCGCGCCCACCTTCAAATTGTTGTAAAGTGCCTTCGCCCGTTACCAGATCGCGCAATGGTTTCAATGCTTCCGTTTGCGCTCCGATCAACAATAAGGGGCGTTTACTCAACAGCGGAATGGATTTACTCAAATCCAGTTTGGCAATATTCTTTGGGCTGATCACCACGACGGCACGACACGCACTCTCAGCTACGCAACCCGATACTGCCAGTGCCGCACCTGCTTCCAGACCAATAAAAGCAATCCGGTTTGCATCGAACATATTCAGGCTGGCTAAATACGTCAGCGCGTTATGTAAATCCGCTTCGTTGCGCGTCCAATCGAGTTGTCCGCTGCTCCGACCATAGCCGCGCAAATCAAGCGTAATGACATTCAACCCGGCATTTTGCAATTTTGCAGGAACGTCCAGCCAAACGTTGCTGCTCTGGTTTTCGCCGTGCAGGAGGATCACCGTTCCCGGCTTTTGCGAATTGCCACGATAAAAACGCGCGCTCAGAATCACGTCTTCCAGCGGAATGCTGAGTGCCAACGATGGCGCAGTCGCTACCGGAGCGGGTAATGTGTAATTGAAACCCGGCGTAAATTCTTCCTGTGCGTGTGGCGTATATCCCGGCAGTGTTGGCAATACCGGATCAATAACCGGAGATGGAGCGACAGCATTGGCGATTGTTGGCCTCGGTGTTGCGGTAGGTGGTTCCGGCTCACATGCCGCCAGCAATCCGATAGTGATCAACGCGATGAATAATCGCTTCATGCGCGTTCGGCAATCACCAGCATTCTTGGACATTCCCCCTCGAACGGACTGCCATCATAATCACCATAACGCTCCACCAGCGATAGTCCAGCCAGTTCCAGCATCAACAGCATTTCACCCGGAAACACATAACGCAGAACCTGCGGCGCTACTGTCCGTTTGACGACGCCCTGTGCGTCAATTTCGTCATAAATCCAGGTGATGTACTGCATCTGTGCGGTGCGATCCAGCCGTGCGACGGATTGCTGCATGACATAATGCCCGGTTTCCGGCTCGACAAACGAGCGCTCCAGGTGGATCGAACCATCGTCCGAGGCCGCGAAATGTTCCCCGGCATTTGGCATATCAATCACCAGTTGCCCGTCTTCTTCCAGCAAACCCGTCAGACGCCGCAACACTTCGACCTGTTGTCCGTCGCCATTCAGGTGCATAAATGTGTTGTATGGCAGGATGATTAGGGCATATTTGGCAGGCAGTTTGTCGGTGAGGATGTCGCCTTCCATGATGGTGCAACGCTCGCGCAGGTCGGTACGCCCTTGCATCCGACGCCTAGCGCGTTCCAGCATTTCCGGGGATTTATCGATCCCGTGAACGGTGTGTCCTTCGCCCGCGAGATGAAACATAACGCGCCCTGTCCCGCAGCCAACATCAAGGATCAACCCCTCTGTTTCGCTGGCGATCTCCGAATAGAGCGCCAGATCGTCGGTCACATCGTCATTTTCGGGGTCATAGTAGCGTGCAATCGTATCGTAGAAATAGGTCATCGCTTGCCATATTACTGTAAAGTTCAGGATAATCAGGTTTATTGTATCACACGGAGATTCGGACTTATGAGTATCGATCTCAAGGATAAAATCGCGCTGGTGACGGGTTCGGCGCATCGCGTCGGCAGGGTTGTCGCGCTGGAACTGGCACATCGTGGTTGTCACATCATGGTTCACTATAACGGCTCCGCAGATGCCGTCGCGCAAACCGTCGAGGAAATCCGCGAACTCGGACGCCGTGCCGAAAGTTTCCACGCCGATATGAGCGATCCGCAACAGATCGAGGCACTGTTCAATGAAATCAAGCGCGTCTTTGGCAGGCTGGATATTCTGGTCAATAGCGCGTCGATATTTGAGGAGGGCAAACTGTCAGAGATCACCCTGGAAGATTGGAATCGATCCATGATGATCAATCTGACAGCGCCATTTCTATGTATTCAACAGGCGGCGAAACTGATGGATCAAGGTGGCGCAATTGTGAACATCAGCGATCTCAGCGGCACGGATGGTAATCCCAATTATCCCCAACATAGTGTCAGCAAGGCGGGGTTGCTTATGTTGACCCGCATCGCGGCGCGTTCGCTCGGCCCAAAAATACGGGTGAATGCCGTAGTTCCCGGTTTGATCCTCATGCCGCCTGGGTTTGGCAAAGAAAAATGGGACAAACTGACGAAGAAATTACCGGTACAGCATGAAGGAAAACCGGAAGATGTAGCACGTGCTATCGCCTACCTTGCCAGTGAAGAGTTCATCACTGGCACAACAATCACGGTAGACGGTGGCGAACACCTTCTCTGAGCTTATTTGACGCGCGTGGCGGTTTGCGGGTGTCCTGCCCATACCATATCAATCGCATTCACCGTATTGCCTTCACGGCGAAATGTCATCTCAACATCGCCTTTGGAGCGCGCATAGAATTTTGTATCCGAAAGCGGACTGAGGATCGCTTTCGGTAGCCCCATCACGCTCATTGACAGCTTGTCACCTTCAAGCGCGAAGCACAGGATCGACTTTCTGCCGAAGTAGGTGACTTCATATTCACCAATATAATCCGCGAGAATTGCTGGAGCAACGCTTACAAATGTGTAGGCACTTGGCAACGTATAAGGTTGACCAAACAGGATCGCCGCCAGACTGTTGGTAATTTGTGGAACGGAAGCACTCCCAAGATTGGATACGATGATAATGACGGCATCTTCGTCCGCGAAACGCACGAAATTCGAGACGTAACCAGGTAGCCCGCCGGAATGACCAAATGCTGCACGACCATAATAGGTATGACGTTCCCAACCATAACCGTATTCCGGGGCAACAGGGATGATCATTTGTGCCAGCGTTTCCGCATGAATCAGCGTGTTGTTCCCAAGCGCCAGATGCCAGCGGTACAAGTCTTCGACAGTCGAATATAAACCGCCAGCGCCCTGCATCGAGGTTTCATCAAGCACTTCAGCATTGATCATGCCCGCGCCTGTATCAACATGCCCGGTTGAACGATAGCGAATCACGGGTTGCTCCCATTCGTAACCGGAATGTGTCATTCCCGCCAGAGTGAAAATATTGTCTTTGATGACCTGTCCATAGGATTTTCCAGTCAGCTTTTCGAGGATCGCCCCAAGCAGCACCCAGCCCGAATTGCTATAACCAAAGTTCGTTCCCGGCTCGAACTGCAATGGCAAATCGCGGAACAGCCCGATCAGGGCTTCGGTGGAAATATGCTGTGTAGCAATTTTCTGATACCCCGGCGTGATGATGTAATCAGGGATGCCAGATGTATTGCTCAACAACTGATGGATCGTGATGCGTTCCGCGTTTGGAAAATCTGGCAAATACTTATCCAGTCTATCATTTACGGATAGCTGTCCTGCTTCTGCCAGCTGCATGATTGCAATCGCGGTGAAGGGTTTGGTCATTGACCCGATACGAAAGACGGTTTCTGATACGTTTGGAATATCATGTTCCAGGTTCGCTATGCCATAGCCTTTCGAGAGTAGTATTGCCCCATTGCGGGCAACTAATACCGATCCACTGAATTTGCGCTGCTCTGTATATGTCCTTACCAACGTATCTATATCGCGGTTAGTGGTTTGTCCGAACAAGCCACCAATGATTCCTTTGAACATTTTCTCGTCTCCTTTTTGTTTTCTCTTACATTCATGAATGTATGTAAAAGAATTTAAAAAATACTCCTGCTTTGGAGTAGAAATGAACTAAGTTGTGATCCCCGTCAGGAAGGTATCGGCAATATTTTCCGCACGGGCGCACAACGAAAACAGGGACTGATCGAGCAGCCACATGGTACTAACGCCATTCATCAGGCCAATGATTGCCAACGCTGCATCACGCGGGTTTGTGCCGGGTCGGATCAATCGCGTATCTATCCCCTGTTCTATCAGTTTGGCGAGATAGTCGATCAGGGCGCGCGTCCCAGCGCGTTTAGCCTCTACACTGCTTTCCAGTTCTGGCGTGATCGGTGTTTTGAATAGCACCAGTTCCTGGATTGCCCGGTAATCTGCATCCTCTTCCAGATATTGCAAGACACGCACGATCAAGCGACGGATGACTTCCAATGGCGTTCCGCTTTGCGTCAATGCGTCTGACCAAACCTGATTGGCGCGCGCGAAACGTTCGGCAACCAGTGCATTATATAGTTCAACCTTGCCACCGAAATGATGGTAGATTGCTCCTCTGGTGACTTTCGCTTCCTGTGCGATGTCTTCCAACCGGGTGATTTCATAGCCCTGCCGACTGAACACAACCAATGCGGCATCCAGCAGAGTGTTTCGGGTGATCTCGGCGTCTTCTTTTGTCTTACGCATATTTATATACTCTCATGAATGTATATATTTGTCAAGCAGTTTTTCGTATCGACAAAATAAAAATGGGCGAGTTCATAATTCGCCCATTCAAATTTTTAGGTATTTTGAGGGAACAGCCGTTTGTGTTCCTTCTTGATACAACGATCCATGACGACCTTCAAGCCAGCTTCCTCGGCACGGCGGGCAGCCTCTTCATTGATGATCCCTTCCTGCATCCAGACCGCCTTTGCGCCTGCCTTGATCGCTTCTTCGACGATGTCGGGGAGTGCATCGGTACGGCGGAATACATCCACAATATCAATCTGCGGTGGCGTTGGGACAGCCTCCAGCGAAGGGTAAATCTTTAGTTCTGGCGTGCTTTCGGCGGTTGGGTTGATTGGCGATACCTGATAGTCAAATCCGATCAATGCCTGCGTAACCTCGTTGCCTGGCTTGCTCGTATCTGTGCTATAGCCAACGACAGCGATATGCTTCGCGTTTTCGAGCAATTCCTTGAGTTCAGCATCAGTTGTGAGGGGCAATTTCTACACCTTTATCGTAAACGGAGTCTCTGCACGGTGGATCACGTTGGCGCGATCCTCATAGTAAATTTCGGCGCTCAGGGTATAGTTCCCGTTCGGGTTAGTCAGACCGCGAATGTGAACCGTAAATTCCATGTTCTTGTGCATTGTCTCTATGATGCTCAGATGCGCTACAGGCTTACCTTCGGCGGTGTGTACCTGTACTTCGAGGCTGGGGCGCTCCTGAAACGGCGTCACATCAACATTCACCCGCACGCGCCAACCATCGGGATACGGACGCGCGGCAAGGCTTTCGATTTTGATTTTGTCTCGCGGTTGCGGGACGTGTTCCGGGTCTACAAAATTAATATCCATACCAGAGATTGTAAGCGTTCGCGGCATCTGTGCAAAGATGGAAAAATTGAGAGTAAAATCAATCCCAACGTATCCTTTTTTGTCGAATTGGTGTTATATTTCACAAGAATGTCTCTGTAATGTATCGGATCGGAAAGGTACGTATCGATGCAGCGTCCGCAGTTAATTCCCTCGCTTGAACCAAAGCTTAAGGAGCTTTATAACAAACATCTCGATCTGGCAAACAAAGTAGACTGGGCATATTCCGATTTCCTGCCGTTGCAGGAATGGCGCAGCAATCAGGATTTGATTCCCAAATTGTCGCCACACATTCTGTCGTCTGTTGAACTCGCGGTCTTTACCGAAGTCAACCTGCCCTGGTTTACGACGTTCCTCTCCAGTATTTTCAAGGGGACATGGGGCGTTCTGGAAGATTTCGTACACACCTGGACGAGCGAAGAAGATGCCCACTCCGTCCTCCTAGAGAGCTATCTGCTGCTCGGCGGCAATGGCGACCCGCGTGCGCGTGCCAAACTCCGTAAGCAAATCGTTCGGGTTGGACTGACCGCCACGCTGGAAAATGAAGTGCAGGCGCTGGTTTACACCTCGATTCAGGAGCGCGCGACGCAGGTCTACTATCTCTTGCTGGCACAGGCCGCCGAAAAGGAAGACGCGGGACTTGCCAAAGTATTGCGCCGTCTCGCCAAAGACGAATCGCTTCACTACAGCTTCTATCGTGATGCAGTGAAAGCGCATATCGATGTTGATCCGAACTGGGTCTATACCGTCGCGGATATTATGCTGCGTTTCGAGATGCCGGGGCGTGGTTCGCCGGGTTACCAGGAACGTGCCGATGTGGTTGCACTGCACGGCATTTATGGCCCGGAACAATTCTTCGAGCAGGTTATTGATGTCTTGCTGCGCTATTGGGATATTGAAAACCTGCACCCAACCTATCAGGAAGCGCGCGATGCACAAACGAAGATTGTGAATCATCAGAAGCGGCTGGCGAAGATTGCGGCGCGTATCGCTGAAAAGCGTGCCAAAAACAAACTCGCTGAAGCACAGGGCTAAAACAAAAAACACCCCTTCTCCGTCAACAAACCAGACCCGGCGTTTCAGCCGGGGTTATGTACTGTTGGATACTTAACCTCTCAATAGAGAGGAATATACTGATAAAATATAAAAATATTTGATTTGTACAGGATAGTTTTATGAATTTTAAGCAATACATCGCAGGCGAATGGGCAGATGCGCTCAATGGCAAGACATGGGACGTAATCGACCCGGCAAGCGAGGAGACGGTAGAGACTGTCCCATTCGGTAATGCCGACGACGCCCGCCGCGCACTCGAAGCAGCACAAGCGGCACAACCCGCATGGGCTGCCCTGACTGCCTATGAACGCGCCGCGATACTGCTCAAGGCCGCGACAATCATACGGGCGCGTGCGGACGAGTTCGCGCCGTATACGGTGCGCGAATCTGGCAAGCCGCTGATCGAAGCGCGCGGCGAATGGCTCTCCAGTGCCAACCTGCTCGAATGGTTTGCCGAAGAAGGCAAGCGGGTCTATGGACGTACCATCCCGGCACGAATGAAGGATAAACGGCTGTTCGTCGTCTATATGCCCGTCGGCGTGATTGTCACGATCACGGCCTGGAATTTCCCGGTGTGGTTGCTGGCGCGGGCATGGGGTGCATCACTGGCGGCAGGATGTGCTGTCGTTGGGCGTCCGAGCGAATTAACTCCGCTATCCGCGATGATCCTGACCAATGTGCTGGTTGAAGCGGGTATCCCGCCGGGCGTCCTGAATCTGGTTAATGGCGAACCCGCTCCGATGGGCGAGGAATTCCTGCGTAACCCGATTTGCCGGAAGATCAGCTTCACGGGCAGCACACGCACGGGTAAATTGCTGATGCGCGGCGCAGCCGAAAACGTGACGCGCCTTTCGCTGGAACTTGGCGGGAGTGCGCCCGTCCTTGTGTTCCCGGACGCCGATCTGGATTGGGCAGCCAAACAATCGGTTATTCAGAAATTTCGCAACAACGGGCAAGTCTGTGTCAGCCCGCAGCGGTTCTATGTCCATCACGAGGTACAGGAACAATTCATTGACCGCGTACACGAGATCGTGAGCGGTATGAAAATGGGACATGGGCTGGAACAAGGCGTCAGCGTTGGACCTTTGATTAGCGCAATGCAGCGAGATAAGGTCGAGTCGCTGGTGCAGGATGCGGTTGGACATGGCGCAATGGTCGTTACAGGCGGCAGTCGCCCCGCTGACCGCAGCAAAGGCTATTTCTTCACCCCGACGATCCTTACCGGGATCACCCCGGATATGCGTCTCGCAAATGAAGAAATCTTTGGCCCGGTCATGCCGATTGTGCCTTTCCACACAACGGACGAGGCGCTCAAACTGGCGAACGCTACTGAATACGGCCTCGCGGCATACGTCATAACCAACGATCTGAAAACCGCTATTCGCATGTATGAAGGGCTGGAATTTGGGATTATCGGCGTGAACGACATGGCTCCCACCAGCACCGAAGGGCCATTCGGTGGCATGAAGCAAAGCGGCCTGGAACGCGAACAGGGCAGCGAAGGTCTGATGAAGTACCTCGAAACCAAGTTCGTCTCCATTGGGTTGTAGCGCTCTCCTATCCCGTTCCATCCGGCACAATTTCGGGAATAACCAGTAATTCAATAGTTACAACCGGGCGTGTGAACAGCACGCCTGATTAGTTATCCTGCCACTTTGGACAGTTACGTCAGCGTTATTTCCCTTCTATAATTGCCTTTATCGCAGGATGTGTTTATGTAATCATGCGAATTTTATCCGATTGGTCATCAGGTAGTTGATTAGTAAGGAGTCACCCTTGAAAAACAAGAGAAATCCAGCGGCTTTGTTTTCCATATTAGTATTCATCGCAACCCTCACTTTATCACCTCGTATCTCGCGCGCCAGCACTATCACGGTAACCAACCTAAACGACAGCGGTTCCGGCTCATTTCGACAGGCCGTTCTGGATGCTGTATCTGGTGACACCATTAATTTCAGCGTCACTGGGACAATTACCTTTAGCTCCGAAATCGTCATCAATAAAAGTTTGACGATCAATGCCAATAATTTCCTTGATGTTGTATTTTCCGGCGACGGCGCGACTCGTCTGTTTAATGTATCTTCCGGGACACAGGTGTCCTTCAACAAAATATATTTTAAACGTGGCCTCAATACTTCCTCTGCGAACGGACGGGCAATTCTCAATAATGGTACATTGAATATCAATAACAGCGGTCTGGCAGTGAACTCTTTTGCGAATTCAGGGTCTCAAACGGATACCACTACAGGCGGCGCAATCAGCAATTCGGCAAGTGGCATCCTCAATGTTTCTGATACCCAAATTTCATTCAATAACGCTGCAAAAGGTGCTGGTATCTACAATCTCGGCACTCTGTCTCTGACACGCGCGACTTTTGAATACAATAGCGGAACTGGCGACGGTGTGATTTATAACGGTATCGGCGCTACAACCAACATAAATTCAAGTAGTTTTCAGGGCAACAGTGCCATCAATGGCGGCGTACTTTATAACGAAGGTGCAGCGACCATCGTTAATAGCACCCTTTACAACAACAGTAGCTATTCTGGTGGTGGGATATATGTTGCCCAGGGTTCGGTAACGCTGAATCTCAGTACAGTTGTTGGCAATCGCGCCCACACCAATATTGGCAATCCGGGCGGTGGTATTCGTGTGGTGGGCGGCACGTTCAATGCTACAGGCAATGTCATCGCAGGAAATATTGCACAGTCTGACCCAAATATTTCCGGCGTTATAACTTCCGGTGGTTATAACATTGTACAGGCACGCGGCAGCAGTACAGGCTATATCAGTTCAGATTTCCCCGATGGCACTAACCCTTTGATGGGGGGATACGTCAATAACGGCGGCAGTACCTATACGATTTCGCCATTGAACGGCAGTCCGGCGATTAACGCGATTCCGGGTACGGGAGGATGTGCCTCGCTTGGTATTACAGTAGATCAGCGTGGGTTCGCGCGCCCATCCGGGGCGCAGTGCGATAGCGGTTCTGTGGAGGTCGATGTTACTATTCCTACACCCACCTCTACCGCAACGCCGACAATCACACCAACACCTACCAGCACCAACACCCCTGTTCCCGGCGCACACATCGACACTATTGGTATGTATCAGAACGGCGTGTTCTATCTGCGTAATAGCAATACCAGCGGAGCAGCAGATATAACTTTTGCCTTCGGCGGGCTTGCGAGCCATCGTCCGATTGCAGGCGACTGGAATGGCGATGGTGTGGATACCGTCGGTGTCTATGATATTAATACGGGGTTGTATCAGCTACGGGATACCAATTCGATAGGGCCAGCCGATTATGCCTTCTATTTTGGCAACCCCGCCGATACACCAATTGCTGGACGCTGGGATAACACAATCAATCATGATGGCGTTGGCGTCTATCGTATGTCCAATGGTATTGTTTATCTCAAACGTGCGCTGACCACCGGGTTTGATGACTATTACATGGTGTTTGGCAATCCATCGGATCGACCTGTTGCAGGCGACTGGGATGGCAATGGAATTGATACGCTGGGGATTTTCCGTGCGAGTGATGATCGGTTTTTCCTGAGCAATACTAACGGAAACGGAATTGTTTTCAGTGATTTGGATCTTGTCCTGAACGGACCGGGTTACTATCCGGTTGCTGGTGATTGGACAGGTTCTGGTTTTACCAAAGTTGGTAATCACGATGGATCTTGGACATTCTTCCTGCGTTCGACTCTGACATCAGGATTCGCGGATATAGTCGTATCATTCGGGAACAATCAGACATATCCAATCGCCGGACACTGGATTGCAGGAGGAGGGATGCCACCACTTAATCAGGTGGTAGCAGGCGGGAGTAAGGGGGTTCCCACCTTCGATCCGGGTGGCAGCGGCGACTAGCCGCATATAGTTCCAATTGATAAGAAGGTCGTTTGGCATCATGCAGTCAAACGACCTCGAACGGGCCAGCAAAAGCGAGATAGATGAAATGGACACATAACTGAGGATTTTTGCGACTAAAGGTGTACAACCTCGCGTTGCAGCATGGGAGATATAATCGCTCCCATGCCATAGGGAAAGTCCTTTTATGAGACGATGGTTTAATATTTTTCTGGCGATTGCGTTCAGCGTCGTTGCTCTGCTTCTCGCGCTGAATGGCGTGCCGCTGGATAAAGTCGGCGGGCAACTGACACAGGGTAATTATTTCTGGTTGATTCCGTGTATTGTGTTGTCGCTGGTCGGGCTAGCGCTGCGGGCAGTACGCTGGCGGGCGTTGCTGAACAACCGGATTACGCTCGGTCACAGCTACAATATCCTGAATGCCGGCTATTTCCTGAATGCCATTCTGCCAGCCCGTCTGGGCGAAGTCGCGCGCACCTATCTGGCAACCCGCCTGACCCCGCCTATCCCGATTTTTACTACGCTCAGTACAATTGTTGTAGAGCGTTTGATTGATACCCTGACCGTCGTCTTTTTGATCGTACTCGGACTGGCTTTCACGCCGAATGTTTCGGAGACTGCACAACGCGCCGCCTATGGTAGCGGAATACTTGCCGTGTTTGGCCTGATTGTGTTGATTGTATTGGCAATACGCCGTAAATGGGCGCACGCGCTGGTTAGCTTCGGAGAACGCATCATCCCGCCGATCAAGCGCATCAATCCGGCGCATCTGATGGATAAAGTGCTGGATGGTGTGCAGCCACTGACCTCGCCAAAGGGAGCCTTCACAACGCTGTTCTGGACAGCCATCGCGTGGCTCTTCAGCGTAGTAGCCGCATTCTTCCTGATTCCCACATTTTTCTCAATTAACCATCCCGGCAATTGGGCAGCCGCAATCCTCATGGTAGCGTTCGGATCGCTGGCGATTGCGTTCCCGGCAGTTCCTGGCAGCGTTGGCCCATTTGAACTTTCTGTTGTTCTGGCGCTACGCACTGCGGGTCTCATTGGAAATGCCGATGATGAAGCGCGTGCGGTGGCGTTCGCGGTTGTGTTACACCTCTGCAACGTTTTTTGTTATGTCAGCACAGGGTATATTGGCCTCTTGCGCGAAAAGATCAGCATTGGTCAAATTATGGAATCGGCACGCAACGCGACCCGTCGCAAAACCGCCGAGCCTGTACCCTTGCAATGATCGGATATAATCAGCGCCTACTCTATGGTTTTTGATTTTGGCAGCACAACGTAAACTCAAAATTCTCATCTCCCTAACCTATTATCTTCCGCACCGTACCGGGCTGACGATCCATGTTCAGCATGTCGCCGAGGCATTGGTCGCGCGCGGGCATGAAGTCACCGTCCTTGCGGCACGCCACAGCATCGACCTGCCCCGCGACGAGAAAGTCAACGGCGTGCGTATTGTCCGGTTGTGGGCTCCTATTCGCATGTCACGCGGGATGATCATGCCGCAATTCCCCTATGCACTCTGGCGATTCATGCAGCGCTATGATGTGATTTTCATCAACACGCCCATGCTGGAGACGGCAGTTGTTGCCGGCATCGCCCAAATGACCGGAAAACCTGTCGTGGCAACCCATCATGGCGATCTGGTGCTGCCGCCGGGGAAAATTACCAACCGGATCATCGAACGGATCATGCTGACGTTCTACCAGTATATGGCACGGCGCGCAGCACGCTTGATCGGTTATTCGCATGACTATGCAGAAAACAGCTATTATCTCAAGCCTTTTCTGGATAAAGTCTCGGTGATCTATCCTCCGATCAAAATGCCGTTGCCCGATCTGGAACGGGCGAAGGAACTCCGCGCACAGTGGCAAAAAGACGGCGGCCCAGTCATTGGCTATAGCGGGCGCTTCGTCGCAGAAAAACGCCCCGATGTTCTGATCCGTTCGCTGGAAACGATCCTCAAGAAATATCCCAATGCGCGGATCGTTTTTGCCGGAGAATATGAGATCAAATATGAAAACACCTGGGAAAAACATCAGGCACTCATCAACAAATACCGCGAACATCTGATCTTTCTTGGGCTGGTGACGAGCCATCAGGCACTGGCGAATTTTTATGCCGCGCTGGATATGCTGGTACTGCCGAGCGATACCGAATGTTTCGCGCTGGTACAGGTCGAGGCGATGCTTTGTGGTGCGCCAGTGATTATGACAGATACCCCCGGCGGGCGCGTCCCGGTACGCGAAACCGGAATGGGGTTGATTGTGCCGCGCGGTGATAGCAAGGCAATGGGCGAAGCCGTTATTGAAATCGCCCAAAACCGTGACAAATACGTCAAAACGCGGGAACATATCAGCCAGTGTTTCAGCTTTGAAGAGACGATTAACCGTTATGAACGCCATTTTACTAACGCCGCCTTATCCAAAAAACGGGGTAATTCATGATTGATCAGCAGACCGTCGAACGGTTGACGCGCAACGAAGCGGATATGGCGTTCAAGAAGCGCGTCCGCACCATCTTTGAATGGGTAGAACCCACCGACGATAAAGTGATTTTCGACTGTGCCTGTGGGCGCGGTTTTTACCTGAATATGATCCGCACCGTCAGCAAGTGCAAGATCATCGGGCTGGAACTTGACCCGGAAGTGATCGTCAAGACCAATCGCAATATCGGACACCTGCAGGATATTTATCTGGCGCGGGCGAATATTTATGCCCAGCCCTACCCGGATAACACCTTCGACGCCGCGATCCTTTCCGAAATTCTGGAACACGTTGATGATGATGTACGCGGCCTGAAAGAAGTCTATCGCGTGTTGAAACCTGGCGGCGTGGTGGCGATCACTGTTCCTCACGCTAAGTACCCGTTCTGGTGGGACCCAATCAATAAAACGCTGGAAACGGTATTCCATACTCATATTCAAAATGGGCCGCTGGCGGGCATCTGGGCGAACCATGTCCGGTTGTATACGCGCGAACTGCTCCGTAAAGCTGTGGTAGATGCCGGATTCATCGTTGAGGAAGAGCGTTCATTCACCCATTACAGCTTCCCATTCATCCACAACCTTGTCTATGGTCTCGGTAAGCCGCTGCTCGAATCTGGCGCACTCCCGGAAAGCATGGCAAACGCGGCAGATCGCACGAAATTTGATAAAAATGATGGCAGCCTGCTCAACCCGATCAACTTCGGCCTGGCAGTGTTTAACTGGTTTGATCGTCCGAACGTCATGAACGAGGCTCCGGAACGATCCACTGTGAATTTGTGCATCAAGGGACGGAAGCCTGAATGAGCGACGTGAACGAAGTAATAGACAATACGTTACCCCCGGAAGAACCAGCCCCGGAGGAAATTGTCGTTTCCGCAGAGCCTGTTGAAGAGGTTAAGGAAAAGCGGTTCGATGTGGAAGACCTCTCGATAGCAGAAACACTGGGGCGATTGATCGTTCGCCCAGGCCGGACACTCCGCGCGCTTGGGGATGTCTCGGATCGTGCCGCGACAGAACTGGCAGAGGAACGCCGTGAAGCGCGTTCCAGACGCCGCAAACAAAAACAGGACAGTGACGATACTTCTCTGGAAGAACTGCTGAACCCTGCTGCACGTTGGGTTCGACGCACGCCGAAAGTGCCGCGTCCCACCCCGCCGGAGAATCTGGCTGGCGAACCTGCTACATTCAATCCAGCCGGGCCGGTCAGTGAGGCTGCGGCGGTAGCAACTCTCCGGCGCGATTACATTCTGATTCCGCGTGGCGAACCGCTGCAATTTGATTTCAGCCCTCCGATCATTCGAGTGCGTTCTCTGATCCTGACAGCGATCATGCTGGTATTCTGGTTTGTCGGGATTGCGGGCGGCGTCTCTATGTTGGCAAAGGCCCGCAATCGCGTCAACGAAGACATGATGCCCGGTTTGCTGATGTTGCTCATCGGTGGGCTTGGCTTTGGGCTGGCGATGGCATTCAACTATTCAACGCTGCGCCTGCCCCGGCTGGATATGACACGCAAACCGACAGCCGACGAAGATGAGGGATATTCGTGGTTTGAGCGTAACGGTCTGCGTGTGATTTTGTTCGGTGCTTCCTTCCTGCTGATGATTGGTGCGTACTCGCTCAACGCACGTAATCAATTCAATCAGCTTGGCGTAATGGTCTGGATCGGCAGCATTATCGGGTTTATCCTGGCTTTCGCACCGGGAGTAGGGCGTCCCGTCGAAATGATCGAGCAATTCGGGAGATTTGTTCAATCGATCCCCTCACTGGTCGTAGCAATTCGGATTACGCCCACATTTATCGCTATGGTGGTCATCCTGTTCGCGGGATTTTATTTCCGGTTTAACGATCTGGAAGCCTATCCGCCGGATATGACCAGCGACCATGTGGAAAAAGCGCGGGACGCCTATCTGATCAGCGATATTGGCTATCGGCCTGTTTTCCTGCCCAACAACGGCGGACGTGAAGTCGCGCACTTCTATTTTCTGGCGTTGCTGCGCCAACTCACGGGTCTGCCTCCTGATTTCAACCTGCTCAAGATTGGATCGGGCATCTGGGGCATGTGCGGCATCCTTGCAGCATTCTTTTTTGGGAGATCATTTTTCCGGGAAGAAGATAAAAACCTGGCGAATGTGACTGGCCTGGCGATGGCAGCCATGCTCGCTGTGAGCTATTGGCATATCATGCTATCGCGGTTGGGACTACGTATTGTCCTCACACCACTGATGACCATGCTCATTTTGCTCTTCTTTGTGCGCGCCTTGCGCTATAACCGTCGCTGGGATTGGATCATCAGCGGGCTGCTGCTGGGGATCAGCATCTATTGTTATCAGGCTATGCGTATGGCTCCCGTTTTCATCGTTGCGGGTGTTGGCCTTGCGCTGCTCATTCGCGCCCGGAACTGGGCGACTTTCCGTAGCTATGTGTTTAATTTCATAGTGCTGGTGTTTGTATCGCTGGCAGTGTTCGCACCGCTAGGCCGCTTCATGGTCGAACAACCCAACGAGTTCTGGTCACGCACGACAGGCCGCCTCTTTGGTGAAGATACCATCGAAGTCAAGGATGCACAGGGCAATACCATCAGTCGCATTGCCAACACACAGGATCGTATCGAAGCGTTCCAGAAAAATATTGGCTTCTTCGGCTCGAATATGGTGCGTTCAGTGCTGATGTTCAACTGGTATGGTGACGCTGCGTGGGTGACAGGAACAGCCCCGGATGCCTTCCCGGAAATGGACTACCTCACGGGGGCGTTGCTTCTGCTCGGTCTGGGCGCATGGGTTGTTCGGATCGTGAAACGGCGCGACCCGGCAGACTGGCTGATTATTGTCGGCATTCTGGTGATGTTGTTCCCGACAGCCCTTTCATTGGCGTTCACGATTGAAGTGCCAAGTTCGACGCGCGCCAGCGGAACTATACCCTTTGTGTATTTGCTGTGTGCATTTGCGGCGGCGCTCATCTTGCGCGAAGCATGGCGTGCATTGAAACATCCTGCGCTGCGATTGGTCATTCTCGGCGTGTCCGTCGTCGTCGTTGCAGTGATGGCGATGCAAAACCAGTACACCTACTTCACCGTAGCGATGGCAGAATATCGCAATTCGACGCTGCCGCACGCCCAAGCTGGAAAGATATTGCGCGGGTTTGAGGATAGTACAGGTGCGCCGGGAAATGCGTTCATGGTAGCCTTCCCTTACTGGTGGGATCACCGCGCGCTGGCAATCAATGCACAGGACATCAACTGGGATAATGGCGTGCTACAGGATAACCTGCAAGCCCGTTTGATCGAAATGATAAAGCGCAATTCGCAGGATTTGAAGATGCGTTATCGTTTCCGCGTAGATCGACAGGTTTTATTCTTCGTGAATATGAATGATAAGGCGTCGATGGATGTCCTGACCGGATTCATTCCTAACATTCAGTTTACGAAAGTAGCGGCGTTTGCCCCTGTGAAGGCTTTCCTGATCGGCGTTGCGCCGCCTGTGGGTTGCGATTGGTGGGGTAAGTATATGACAGGTGCGCAGTGGCCTGATGAGTGCTTGCCAACCGGGAAGCTACCGTAAAATCAACGGCGGACGTGCTTCTGCACGTCCCTACATAATACCTATTCTTCTGCGTAGGAACGCCCTTCTGGGCGTCCGTTACTATGATCTCTCGTGGCTTACAGCCGGAACTCTTGAAACACCATCACCGATGCGTCAATACATAGCCAAACCACGAAAATGCCCTGTTTGGCGTCGGTGGTGGCGGGGATGGTAATTTCTCACCGACTTTGGAATGGCGGCGTTGCAATTCCAGCCGCAAACTCTGCTCCCCTTTTTCCATCGCCCAACGGTGATTCATTTCAAAAACCGGTTTGAGCAAAAATGACAAGCGCTTGAGCAATGGCTTTTCGGCGCTGATCTTCCAGTCGTAAATGATTTTGACATTCTCACCTTCTGGCTTGAATGTCCAGACGCCACGCCCGATGAAATCACCCTCGGCAATGATGGTAAAACCATAGAGCGCGTCGATTTCCGAAACATAGAACTGCCAGCGCAAGGTATAGGGCAGCCAGCCTTTGGTATACAGCGAGACTTTCTTGCCAATTCCGCGTTCGTCTCCGGGCGTGAGTTGTTGTACCTCCAGATAGACCGAAGGCCACCAGCGCGGCAGGTCTTTTGCATTTCCAATAATTTCGTTAACTTCTTCGAGAGTGGCCGGAACATTCCATTCCGTGATGAAGTGATATTCGTTGATTGCCATTATTCGCTCCAGACTGCACGCAGGCGAGACATACCCATCTGTATCCGTGTTTTGACTGTCCCCAGTGGAATACCCAGCATTTCCGACAAATCGGAGTGCGATAGCCCGCCGAAATAGCTCAAGGCGATCAGTTTGGCATGTTCTGGCGGCAGCCGATCCAGCGCGTGTCGGATAGCAGTATTCATTTCATCCGGGTGTGTATCTGTGTTGGGTATGGATGTCGCAGGACGTATTTCTTCATTGATCTCAATATCAGTGTTCACCGCTGCACGACGATGTTCCATACGCTGGCGGTCAATCGCCATATTCCGTGCGATTCGGGATAGCCAGCCTGCAACAGTGCCAGAGGATGGGCTGAACTGCCACGCCGACTGCCAGACTTTGAAGAAGGCCTCTTGGGTAGAATCTTCTGCCATCCCCGCGTCGTGCAAGACGCGCAGCGAAATCGTAAACAGCAGATTGACATAGCGGCTATGGAGCGCCACCATTGCATCCTGATCTTTATTCTGAACGCAGCCCATCAGGGTATTATCGTCCATTTCCGCGTAGTTGAGCGCGGCTTGCGATTGTTCGCGCACAGACACCTCGACCCGACGATGGGTATTTATGGTTGTTGGGAAAGTGGCAGTTAGCGTCATCGTTACCTCTCGCGCTGGCTTGTCATGTTGGTTTGCAGGAGATACAACGCATAAGCGTGTGCATTTTCAAAAGTCGGGAAGGTATGCACCTCTCGCCCGGAAAGGCTCCCGAACACAGTAGCGGCGCTCTTTAGAATGAAACTATCCGCGACTAATAAAACCTGTCCCCGGTTGGGGTGTGGGTCACGCAGGAGCGCCAACCCTTGCGTCAGGATGTGGGTCGGCAAGCGGCGTATCGCTGAAAAATCGTTGATCCCATGTACCGGGAAAGTCGCCTTATCGAGGTATTCCTGTCCCGCCAACTGTGCTGCATCCTTGATCTCGTCAATGGTTAGAGGATCAAGAAAGCGCAGGATGAGTAGTCGATTATTAGCGGTCATTTCCATCGTGACAGGCATGATTCCTCGAACATTCTGCGTTCATTATCGGGGAGATGTGCGGCAGGCACATCGGGCAAAAGTTTGATCTTCTATCTACGACTTTAGTCTGAGGCACGGGTTATAATCCGCTCTTATAGGGATAACAGGACGTGGCGCATGATTCGCATTCTCCAGAATAAACATATTGTGCTTGGCGTGACTGGCTCGATTGCTTGCTATAAGGCAATTGATCTGGCGAGCAAGCTGACACAGGCGGGCGCGCTGGTCGATGTCATCCTGACACAAGCGGCACAACAATTCGTGACGCCGCTGGCATTTCAGGCGGTGACAGGCCGCGCCGTTTATGGGGATATGTGGCACGCGGATTCTGGTGGATTACCTACCCATATCGCGCATATCGGGCTGGCAGAAAGCGCCCATTTGCTCGTGATTGCGCCGTGTACTGTGCAGCACATCGCCAAACTTGCACATGGCTTTGCTGATGATCTCCTGTCGATCACGGCACTGGCGGCGCGATGTCCGGTGTTAATCGCTCCGGCAGGCGATGGTGCGATGCTGGAAAATGCCGCCGTATTGGAAAACCTGCAAACATTGCAAAAGCGCGGCGTCATCGTGATCGAACCGGAGGAAGGACGCAATGCCTCTGGGTTGGTCGGTAAGGGGCGACTGCCGGAAACCCCAACCTTAATTGGCGTCCTGCGATCTCAGATTGGGAAACAGACAGGCGGTCTGGATGGGAGACGGATTGTTGTCACCGCAGGCGGGACACGCGAGGCAATCGACCCGGTGCGCTATATCACGAATAAATCCAGCGGCAAACAGGGTTATGCAGTCGCTCAGGCGGCTCTGGACGCAGGCGCAGATGTCACCCTGATCACAACGCCTACCGGATTGACTGCCCCTATCGGCGCGCGGATTCATGAAGTAGAGAGTGCGGCGCAAATGCTGGACGCGGTATTGCAGGAAGTACGCGACGCGGATGCCCTGATTATGGCGGCTGCGGTAGCGGATTATCGCCCTGCGACAGTTGCCGATCAGAAGATCAAAAAAACGGATAGCGATTTGAGGATCGAACTGGCGCGCACTACCGATATTCTTTTCACCGTCGGACAATATCGGATCGAAACCGGATTTCCGCGCGTCCTGATCGGGTTTGCCGCCGAGACCCAAAATCTGCTCGATAATGCACAGGGCAAGCTGGAACGCAAGAATGCTGATTTGATCGTCGCCAACGATGTGAGCAAACCCGGCGCGGGCTTTTCTGGCGATACCAATATCGTGACGTTGCTCTATTGGGATGGACACCGCGAACAACTGGAACAACAAAGCAAAACGGCGGTTGCCGAAGCAATTATTGAGCGTGTGGCAGCATTTTTACAGCCTCAATAATTTCTACAAAAGCGCCCGATGCTGCGCAATTTTGCTATGATCAGTTCAGTAGAAATTTCAAGGATTAGGAGATTGGCTGTGAACGAACGAAAAAAAACACTAAAATCCCTGTTGCCGATGCGTAACGGGATGAAAGACGATCAACGCCGCGCCGTAATTCAGATTTTGAACCATCAGGTTGCCGATCATTATGTCTTGCTGACCAAAACGAAGTTCTATCACTGGAACATTGAAGGGCCAGAGTTCCACGACCTGCACGAATTGCTGGATGAACACTATGCAATTCTTTCGGATATTACGGATGAACTCGCAGAGCAAAACCTGAAACTCGGCGGACAGGCGGCGGGGACGCTGGCATGGTTCAAAGAGCATACCCGGCTCGAAGAAGACCCCGGCGAAACTATCCCGGATACGCGCTCAATGCTGGAAAACCTGCTAGAGGCTCACGAAACAGTCATGACCCTGCTGCACACCGACATTAAAAAGACGGATGAAGAACACGACGATGCAGTAACTTCTAACCTGTTGCAGGACATCAGCGCCAAGCACCACAAAATGGCATGGATGATTCGGATGATCCTGCAACCGTCATCATTAGAAGAACAGCCCGTTGTGGATGCACGCGGCAGAGTCGTACAGGCGTAACCGCTAGCTTCGGATTTCCGTGATGGCCTGCATCACCAGTGATTCGGGTACATCACTGTATATATCGGGTCGTTCGACACCTTTCAGGAGGACAAAGCGCACTCTGGCGTTCAGGCGTTTCTTATCGCTGTCCATCGCTGCGCGGATGTCCTCCGGGTCAAACCCATGATAGCGTGTCGGCAACCCGGTTTGTTCCAGCAATTTTTCGACTTGCTCCACCAGTGCCGCATCACATAACCCATGCAGATGTGAGAGGCGCACCGCGCCGCATAAGCCCACAGCTACTGCTTCGCCATGCCGCCACTGATAGCCGCTGACCGCTTCTATCGCTTGTCCGAAGGTATGCCCCAGATTCAGCCATGCGCGGACATTCTGCTCATAGGGATCGCGCTGAACCACGTCAATTTTGACCTGTACTGCCCGCGCAACAAACTCCTGTGTTGGCTTTTCATAAGGGGCTGGATCAAGAAGCGTTGCATCAGCTAACAAGCCATGCTTGACTATCTCTGCCAGACCACAACACCGCTCTACGGAGGGCAATGTTTCCAGCAGATTGGTATCAATCACAACCATTTCCGGCTGCTTGAATGCCCCAACCAGATTTTTGCCCTGTGGTATGTTTACCCCGACTTTGCCGCCAACGCTCGAATCGACCATCGCCAGCAGGCTTGTCGGGATTTGGACGAACGGCACACCGCGCAGGAATGTCGCCGCCGCGAACCCAACGGTGTCGCCTATCACGCCACCGCCAAGCGCAATCACAACAGATTTGCGATCCAGCCCCAAGCCCACAAATGAATCATAGAGCGCCGAGATCGTTTCCAGATTTTTGTAAATTTCGCCATCGGGCAGCGTCACCACAGCGGCGTCGATTTGCTGTGCCAACGCATCAGCGTAGAGTGGCTTGATGGTATCGTTGGTGACGATCACTCGTCGCCCATTTAGCTGATGATTGTGTAGAAATTCATGTGCGTGGTTGAGGGTTTCTTCGCCAATGTAAATCGGGTAATCGTGACCGGGAGCATGAATATTCAGCGTGCGGAACGCCATAACGTTATCACTTTCTCGCAAACGGTGAAGGGAGTCATCCCTGTAGTATCAATACGAACGGGCATGGAAGTATAAATCGCGGCGCGTTGGTCGAGGAGCGATTGCAACCGTTCCATTTTATCCGGGCCAGCCAACAGCGGGCGATCCATATCCGTAACAAGACGCGCCGCGATGTGTTCCAGCGAGGCTTGCAAACAGATCACAAAACCAGCTTCCAGTAAATGGGTACGATTAACCGGATTCAGAATGATGCCGCCGCCAGTAGCGATTACGCAATTACGCCAGGTGTGCATCTCGGCGCAGAGTTCGGTTTCCATCTGGCGGAAGGCTGCCTCGTTGCCTTCGGCAAAGAACTCGCGGATTGGCTTGCCGATTTTCTTCTCGATGAGTGCATCGGTATCTGCGAAGCGCCATCCCAGTTTTTCTGCGAGAAGTTTGCCGACTGTGGTTTTGCCTGTCCCCATGAAGCCAACGAGGATGATTTTATCAGTTGCGCTCAAGATGCCCCTGCAATGTCCGTCAGAAGATGATTTTACCCCAAACGGGTGGTTGCTGCCTGGCGTTTGGCATATATGCGGCTGACTCGTTGCTATTCCCGGCACGCGCCCACTGTTTCGCAGAGTTGATTGATATGCAACCGATCATGTCGCGCGGTGAAGTGCGCCATTTCCAGAAGCGTCGTCGGGCCGAAAATGCTGTGCCGTGCTGGACGCGCCCATTGCTCCGGCGTCAGAGAACGCAATAAATCCAGTGTGCGCATCCGTTCGGCACGAAAATTCGCCAGTACCTGCATCGCGTCTTTGCCTGCGGTATTCCATTCACCGGGGCGCGGTGGTTCGGGCGTCGGCGGCAGGAACGGATTATCTTCGTTGAGGATGCGCTCAAGGCGTGGGCGTTGTATCTTGCCCTCCGAATCCTCGAGGTGCATGACGATTTCGAGGGCTGTCCATTCGTTCGGGATAGGGCGTACATTCCACGACAGCGGGTCGATCTCGCGCGCCAATCCGTCCAGTGCTGCCAGATTGCCAAGCATACGCGGGAACACCTGATCCGCCATGCGTGGATGTGGTGGAAGGGTTTGCAGCCAACCGCTATTGACCGCGTTCAGAAAATCGCGCAGCAGACCAACGCCATCAGGTTGAATGGGCAGGTTTGGATCAGGGCTTGTGGAGAGCCACCATGTCGCCAGACCAGCGGCAGCAGCAGGCGCGATGTCATTTTTATAGTCATCGCCAACCATAATTGCGTCCTCGGATTCGACGCCGATACGCGCCAGAACTTCCTCATAATAATGTGGGGTTGGTTTGGCAAAGTGCATATTTTCGAGCGTTGTGATTAGCTTGAATTTCGTCTTGTCCGGGTCGAACCCTGCCCAGCGGATGCGCTGATGGGTGGCTCTGGCAGGAAATACCGGATTGGTGGCTATCACTGTGTTATAGCCATTTTCCAGCAGGGTCGCCACCAGTTCCGCCGCACCATCGGCAGCATCGGCATCGCCACGTAAATCGCTATAACCATTATCAAAATAATCGTTGAATACCGCCACGATTTCATCTACCTGTAACGATAGATGGTGCGCAAAGGCGGCATTGATTTTCTCATTGTTCAAACACGACGGATCAAGATGAGTGATTGTCGCCCGCATTGATTCACGCACAGCATTCTGAAAAATCTCCGGCGTGATTGCGGGATAGGATTTTATGGTGCGTATGCCTACTTCTGCGATGTATTTGCGCGCAAAAGCATCGGTGTCTACCCGGAGCAGCGTATCATCCAGATCGAGAAGAACAGTTTTGATCATCGTTAATCCTATTCGCTAGCGACGCGCCCGATCCCACCAGACATAGCCACCCAGCAGCAAAATTACGCCGGGGAGCAGCACCAGGGTCACTACAACTACCGTGTTCAGCGTACCAGCGGAGACGCTCATAGGGGGCAAACGTACTGTCGGGCTGACCGATGTTTTTTCTGTATATTGACTCAGGAAATCAATAACATTCGACCACAAGACAGCGTTTCCGGCAAGCGAAATCGAGTCGTTCCGTACCCAGTCCGAATCACCAAAGATGACCAATCGCCCCAGATTGCGTTGATTTTGAACAGCATAGGCAATGTTGAATGGGCCAGATATATCCTTATCTGTACGTTTATAACTATCCCCTGCGAACTGCACCACGCGGATTTGTGTCGCGCCGAATGCCTTATCGCTGGTCTTGAACAATGGAGTGCGCTGCAAATCGGCATTCTGACCGCTTTCACGAATTGAGCGAGACAGGTTGAATAAGCCCTCGAACTGACGTGTTGCTGCCTTGTCCAGATATAGAATCGGGTGTCTGGATGCAGGTTTCGCCAACAGCAGATATTGGGATTCGATGTAATATGCCGGATCGGGGTCATAGATAATGTCGTTATCCAGCTTCAACCCCCATGTTTCATCCAGATATTTCGCCATAGGGCTGGATTCCTGCAAGAATTCATAATCCAGTGGCGGGCTGGCAGAATTGGAATTGAGATAGAGGTTTGGCTCTGCCATCATCAGCGCCGTTCCGCCATTCGCCAGATAGCGCGCGACCCGATCCGTTTCCTGTAGCGTAAAGTCTTTCTTGGGCGCGAGGACAATCAGAATCGTTGTATCCTGCGGCACATCGGTTGTGGCAAGGTCAATCGTGTTGATGGTGAAACCCTGCCCACGCAATCCATTCCACAGGGCAGAGGCATCACCGCCGTTATCCTTGCCATTGATCTCGTTGTGTCCGATGGTGAACAAAACCTTGAATTTACCTTGCGCTTCGAGCAATAGCAGGGCATCGGCTAGCTGTTGTTCGCCAACAACGTTATTGGAAACGGCGACGATTTTGCCAGCGGTAGCGTCTGGCTGTCCGTCTGCCAGAATACCCGTTACAAAGGCACTCTGCGAGAGGGTTGCGCCAAACTTCTGCACCAGAAGCGGTTGCGCGTCGGCGTCCACTGTGTTGATTTTGATCTTGTCCGGGGCGGCATCGGCAAACATGCGCAGAATTGGCTGATCGCTGGAAAGTTTATCCAGCTGGCGGTTGGTATAGAACACTGTGATCATCGCGGGTCTGGGCAGGTTTTTGATGAGCGCCTCAACGTCGGGACGCAGCGAATAGGTGCGGAAGGCAGTCATATCCGCACGAATGTTTGCATTATTCGCCAACCCGTAGAGCAGGCCAACGATGCCCGCAAACAACGCCACTGCAACGAGGCTATTGCTACCATAAACAGCCTGTCGGCGCGTGATGAATGTCTGTAAATCATCCGGCGCAAGCGAGAGCCACAGCGTCAGGCCAATGATCCCGATCACGAGACTCAGAAAAACGGGAGCGGTCAATTCCCGTTGCAACAGAAAAATGATCAGCGTCCCGAAAATACCGAGAATACCAACCGCGCTGCCGATGCGGGCTATCCGCAATTTATTGAACGTGGGCAGACGACTTGCAGTGTTCGGGTTATTCCTGTTCATCGCCACCTCCGTGATTCGACCAGACGTATCGTGGCAAAGAGCATTAACGCGATCACACCCATGAAAAATACAATATCATCAAGCCGGATCAACCCGACGCCAAACGAATAAAGATAGTGCGTCTGGAAGCTGAACGCACGCAGCCCTGATGCCAACGTCCTATTGTTGATCAGCAACCCAACGCTATCCGATAGCCAGAACGCCAGCATTGCCGCAAGCGAAAGGAACGCCGCTACGATCTGGTTTTCGGTGAGTGCGGAAAAGACAATCCCGACAGCCAGCGACGCACCGCCGAATAACCATACCCCAAGATAGGAACTCATGGTGATGCCGAAATCCGGCGAAGAGATGGCGACCAGAATTATCTGGTAAATGAACGTCAGCGCAAGGATAATCGAATAATAGGCCCATGCGCCGAGAAATTTCCCGATCACAATGCTGGAATCGTTCACCGGGAGCGTCATCAGGAGTTCGATTGTGCCTTCGCGGTTTTCTTCTGCCATCAGGCGCATGGTGAGCAGCGGGGCAAAGAACAACGTCAGTTGGGCGAATGCGTTCAACACGACGGTACTATCAGCAGTAGAGAGGGTGTTCCGCGTGGCGAGATCGCTATTGAAAAACAATCCGCACAGCAACACCACCGCAAAAGCAACCAGATAGGCAATCGGAGAGGTGAAATAGGCCGCCAATTCGCGCTTGAATACAGTCCAGATTTTGCTCATGCGTCCCGCGCGACTCCTTTGGTCGTGAGTTCAAGGAAAATATCTTCCAGCGACATCGCCAATGGACGTAGCTCCAAAAGCTCCCATCCTGCGCTGATTACGGTGCTGGCAAGCCGTGCGCGCACATCCAGACCAGCATTGGCGGTAATGATATAGCCCTCGGTGTAAGGCTCAATAGTCTGGACGCCTGTCACATTCTTCAATGTTTTAGTGATTACCACTTCATCGGCTTTGGCGTTCACGCGCAGGAACAACCTGCCGCCCTGTTGCAGCCGTTCGCGCAGACGCGCGGGCGAATCCACCGCGACGATCTGCCCCTTTTCGATGATGATGACACGATCACAGACCTGTTCGGCTTCGCTCAGGATGTGCGTGCTGAACAACAGCGTGTGGCTCTTGCCGAGATCGCGCACCAGATCGCGTACTTCCAATGTCTGATGCGGGTCAAGTCCAATGGTTGGCTCATCAAGGATAAGTACCTGCGGGTCATGTACCATTGCCTGCGCCAGACCAACACGCTGTCGCATCCCTTTGGAGCAGGAACGGATCAGACTGTCGCGCCGTTCAAACATCCCGACAGTTTTCAGAACGTCGCTGGTGCGATCTTTGGAATGCGACACACCGCGCAAATCGGCAATATATTTTACATACCCTTTTACCGTCATATCCGGGTAGAGCGGAACAGTTTCCGGCAGGTATCCAACACACTGGCGCACTTCCAGCGATTCGGTGAATATGTCGTGTCCGGCGACGGTAGCCTTTCCTTCAGTCGGCGGCATATAGCCTGTCAACATGCGCATGGTGGTTGTCTTGCCAGCGCCGTTTGGCCCCAGAAAGCCGAGGATTTCGCCCTCTTCGGCCTTGAAACTGATTTTGGAAACGGCAGTGAACGCGCCGTAACGCTTGGTGAGTTGATCAACTTGAATCACATTACACAGCCTTTAGACACGCGCCATGATCGGCTCTGGCACATTCTTCTGGACGATCAGACTTTCAGTATAGCGCCAAAGTTCCTGCTGTGCGGTCTCATCATAGGTTGCCGGGGAACTTTTTTGTATACGTTTATTGACAAAATATTTCCCGGTGACGCCTTCAAGAGTTGGTTCGCTGGCAAGGTAAAGGGAAGTTTCTGCGCCTTTTTCTGGCTTGGGCATGATCATTTTATACAGACCATGCAGCGCTTTTGGCAACGCGCGAGTGAGGTTCGTCCCGATGACGCCAGGATGCAGGCAGTTTACAGTGATGCCTGTTCCTTGCAAGCGTCGCGCCAGTTCATAGGTAAACAGGACGTTGTAGAACTTTGTGACGCCATACCAGCCCCACCCCTGAAAACCATATTCCCAGTGTTCGCCTTGCGGATCGTCCTTGTTCCATATACCGTTTTTATGCAAATTGGAGGAAACGTTAATGATGCGCGCGGGGGCAGACATACGGAGCATCGGCAACAATTCCTGTGTGAGCAGAAAATAGGCCAGATGGTTCACCGCGAACTGTGTTTCAATCCCATTCGGGGCAAGTGTGCGTGTCGGCTCAATGATTGCTGCATTATTGACCAGAATATCAAGCCGTTCGTAGCGCCGTTTGATTGTGGTCGCCATCGTCCGTATTTGTTCCGGGAAAGAAAGGTCAGCGAGTACCAGTTCTATTCGTGTTGCGCCGGAGCGTGCCTTTGCTTCGGCTAGTGCCGCTTCGCCACGCGCTCGATTGCGCGCGTGCAGGATAACTGTTGCGCCTTGTTGCGCCAGCCCGATCACCGTCCAAAGCCCTATCCCCGAATTAGCCCCTGTGACGAGTGCAATTTTGTGTTGCCATGAATCCATACCAAACCACCTAGCATTACAATACCTGTATAGTTATGGCACGCAACATCGGGAATTGCACGCTTTGACGCGGTTTTCTCTGCGATTTTTAATTCCATGTGAAGATTGTGAAGGGATTGCTGTAATCAGGATGTGGTCAGGTACGTTTTTTATGTTTATCATCCTCTACTTAACGTGCCAAAGGATAAACCATAATGGAATATATACGACTAGGGAAAACCGGACTGAAGGTTTCGCGTATTTGTCTCGGCATGATGACCTATGGATCGAAGCAGTGGCGGGAATGGGTACTTGAAGAGGAAGAAGGACGCCCCTTTGTCCAACGCGCGCTGGAGCAAGGGGTCAATTTTTTCGATACGGCGGATATGTATTCTGTCGGCGTAAGCGAAGAAATTCTGGGGCGTGCCATCCGTGATTTTGCCAGGCGGGATGATGTTGTCATCGCCACCAAACTATATAACGCGATGGGAGATGGGCCGAATCAGCGCGGACTGTCTCGCAAGCATATATTCGAGAGTATTGATAATTCGCTACGACGGCTGGAAACTGATTATATCGATCTCTATCAGATTCACCGCTGGGATTATGAAACGCCAATCGAAGAGACGCTTGACGCGCTGAATGATGTAGTACGTTCCGGGAAGGTGCGCTATCTGGGGGCATCCAGTATGTGGTCGTGGCAGCTTGCCAAAGCGATCTATATGCAGCGGGCGCACGGTTGGGCAGAGTTCGTTTCCATGCAAAACCACTACAACATGCTCTATCGGGAAGAGGAACGCGAGATGATCCCGTTCTGCGTGAGCGCAGGGATCGGTGTCATCCCCTGGAGTCCACTGGCGCGGGGCTTGCTGACCGGAAAGCGCACCACCGAAAAAAGCGAAACAGTGCGTGCGCGTACCGATGAATATGCCCACCGGATGTACTATCAGGATGCCGATTTCGCGGTGATGGCACGTAATGAAGAACTCGCGGAGAAACGTGGCGTAAAGCCGGCACAGATGGCTATCGCCTGGATGTTGCACAAGCCCGGTATCGTCGCGCCTATCGTTGGTGCAAGCAAGCTGTATCAACTGGACGAAGCTATCGGAGCGCTATCGATCAAACTTTCGCCGGAGGAAATCGCCTATCTCGAAGAACCATACATTGCCCACGAGGTGATGGGACACAGCTAACGAAAGCGTTCAAATAATTTTGTGGCGAAAATTCAGGGTGATTATGCAGTTCAGGATTTCAAACATATCGCACCTTTCTTCCAGATACAATTCCGACGCCGATGATCTCTTCGAATCCATTTGCCGAATCCTGGTCGCCGTCACCCTGAACAGCCCCAAAGGGGTTGATCTCGTCCTGCTGACATCGCCTATTATCGGTGTAACTGCCTGCGCTCTCCCTGTTCGTCTGGCAACCGGGGCTGAACGGGCGCAGACAAATCATAATTTTCAATTATTGTTGTGAGCGGAGTTCAATTTTGAAGATCACTAATCTTGAGCTTTTTATAGTTCCTCCCCGCTGGTTATTTCTCAAAGTTTCAACCGATGAGGGAATCAGCGGTTGGGGCGAACCAATTGTTGAAGGCAGTGCCGAGACCGTAGAGGCCGCTGTTCGTGAAATGACGGATTATGTGATCGGACGCGACCCTGACGCGATTGAAGATATTTGGCAGACTCTCTACCGTGCGCGGTTCTATCGCGGTGGAGCCGTCTTTATGAGTGCGATGGCGGGCATTGATCAGGCGTTATGGGACATAAAAGGCAAACGCTACGGGTTACCGATCTACCAGCTATTAGGTGGAGCAGTCCGCGATAAAGTCCGGGTCTATAGCTGGATTGGCGGGGATCGCCCCAACGATGTGGCGAATGCTGCATCGCAAAGGGTCGAGGCCGGATTTCGCGCTGTCAAGATGAATGCAAGCGAGGAGATGCACTATATAGAAACTTTCGACAAGGTAGAAGCGGTCATTGAGCGCGTTGCAACTGTACGCCAGGTGGTCGGATCAGGAGTCGGAATAGCTGTTGATTTTCATGGGCGTATCCATAAGGCAATGGCAAAGGTTGTCGCAAAAGAACTGGAACCATACCACCTGCTTTTCATCGAAGAACCTGTGTTGCCGGAAAACAACGAAGCACTGCGCGAGATTGCAATGCACACTTCTACGCCAATTGCGACGGGTGAGCGTATGTACTCACGATGGGATTTCAAGCAGTTATTTCAGGATGGCTATGTAGACATTATTCAACCCGATCTGTCACACGCTGGCGGCATCTCCGAGACGCGCCGTATTGCAGCAATGGCAGAAGCCTATGACGTTGCGGTTGCGCCTCATTGTCCACTTGGCCCGATTGCGCTGGCATCCTGTTTCCAGTTGGACGCAACAACCCCAAATACGTTTATTCAGGAACAGAGTCTGGATATTCACTATAATCGCGGTAGCGACATCCTCGATTATGTGCTTGATACAACGCCGTTCACCTATACGGATGGGTATGCCAGCGTTTCGTCCAGACCGGGATTGGGACTATCTATAAATGAGGAGGTTGTGCGGGAAGCAGCCAAAAAGGGGCATCACTGGCGCAACCCCGTATGGCGGAATCATGACGGAACTATTGCGGAGTGGTAAGAAGATAGCGGATATTCTGATTGTCGATCAATCGGCTCTGTTCCGTCCCAAAACCTGGAAAACGCGCGGACCACCGAGGATCGTTTGAGGATTGCGCGCGAATGTGTACAGAGCCGTGAGTGTTTCACCAAATTCTTTTTCGGTGGCAAGACCATCTTTGAGTACGGCTTGCATGATGTTCTCCAATGTGACACATGTGAGAAGTTTAATTCCCCCTTCAAACGCAACATGGTGAGCCACCTTTACACTTATATTCTCGAATCCGGCTTCGCGCAGCAACCCCGGAAGTCGCGGACCGATGTTGGGATCAGCCCCGCGATTTTGCACCGACTTCGTGTACAATTCGACATAGCGTTCAAGTGCAGGACATTCTGGTTCTGCGAAGTGTCCACGAAAGTCGATGTCTTCAACGATAATCAGTCCACCGGGATGAAGGTGTCGGCGCAGAGTGGCGAGCAAACTACCAGGGTTGGTGAGGTGTGTGAAGAGAAATCGCGCATAGACAACATCGTATAATTCTAATTCGCCCGGTTCCCATTCCCTAACATCCCATACCTCGAAAGCGATATTTGAAAATCCTTGTTGCTCTCCTTCGCGTCGCGCGATTTCGACCTTGGTTGCATCAATATCAACCCCAACTACGCGCCCCGTCGATCCGGTTACACGTGCCAACTCGAAGGTCATATCGCCGCCACCGCAGCCGACATCGAGACATATTGAACCGGAACGTATCCCCACCCCGGCAAGCAAAGCGCGGCTGGATGCTCCCATCACCTCGGATAGAAGACGCAGCCGTTCGCGCCCTTCCACACCACCCCGAATCACATATTGCTCGGTTCCCATCGGGTTAGCTCCAATTCGCGCAAACAGGATTAGAGTGCGCACGCAGAAATGTAACATGTTTTCGGAATAAGATTAAACCTGGTTGGATTGCTTGCATTTATCACTTATGTTTCATTTATCATGAAATGTCGGATGGCATGGATGTCAACACCATTAACACGAAATCAATCTTTAGGCGCTTTTTGTTCTGTTTCCCGGTACTGATTACATAAAAAGGTGGAGGAGGTGTGTCGGAGATCGCGTATTCGTTCGGATCAAACGTTGTGTCTATTGGTGATCCGGTGGCAACCAGACTGGCGATTAAATCTGGCGGCGGTAGTGACCACGAATCGGCGGCTACCGAAGGATTGAAGTCCAATGTCATTCCGAGGTCGAGCGTATCTATATCCCGGATTTGATGGCTGCTGTTTGCGCTACACTCCCAAAAACACGCCATTTCTTCTATGGTACGAACAAGGACACATTAAATCGTCTGACCTTTCGTTAAGTGTTATGACGTAAACACTATGGCGCTGACGCAAAAGATTGATCAGATGCCAGAAATCCTGTCCCCGCCATGCCGAACAGTTGGATATGGATAAATTTGCGTTACGAACAGGATGTTGATGTTCAGATTCCTGCGTCTATCACAGCAAGCGAGAGATGATTGAACACGCTCGAAAATAGCAACATCAGGATTTGGCCTTCAATTTCTGCCAACGCCGGATGGCATCGGGAACGCCTTCATCGCTAGTGGGATAATCAAAGACAAAGCCGGTTTGCTTGAGCCTTTTATTGGAAAGCAGCGCATGGGTCGTCATCGAATCGGCAATGATGGGGCCAACGAATAGCCTCACCAGAAACAATGGAACCCGTCGCATCCGCACAGGCACATCAAGGAACTCTGCCGCAATCCGAACTAACTCCTTTGGATGTACCGGGCGATCATCGGTAACGAAATAGCGCTTTCCAACCTCCCCATGATCGATCAGATGTAGCAGCGCGCGCGCGACATCTTCCACATGAACCACCGAGATCGTCGGTTGTGTTCCCATCATACTGGTCAGGGGCTTTTGAGCAATCATCGGTTCAATTTGATATTCGGCAAACCATGATCCCGGTCCGTATACCCAGGAAGGGAAGGCTTCAACGATGGGCAAGCCACGCTTCACATAGGTTGCCAGCGCCTCTATTGCAGGGGCAATATAGGGTCCCCATCCATTTGGATTCGGCTTTGTATCTTCATCGACGAAACCCAGACCCTGATCGCCATAATAACTTGTCCCGCCTACATAAATCACACGCCGGACTGATTGCAAACAATCCAGTAAATTGGCGTCCATCCGCAGGCGTTGATCACGAAATTTCTCAGCCCGTTTTTGGGTGACTCTTTCCCCATATGTTTCCGGTTGGGCAAGGTGAATGACAACATGCGCTTTTGCAGCGGCGACCTGCCAGGAGCCAGGAATATTAAGATCACCGATAATCGGTTCGGCTTTCATGCCGCGTATCCGATCTGTCGATTTTTCGAACCTCGTAAGCACCTGTACGCTGTAGCCGGCTTCGATAGCATGAGGTACAAACGCGCTGCCAATGAACCCTGTGCCACCCGTTACAAAAATGGTATGAGTCACAACTTTTCTCCTTGCGTTTGTTTATGATAGTATCGAGCATCAAAGGTAACACTTTTTGACATGATTTGAGAAATGAACCTGTACATTCAAACTTAGATAAAACGATGTAGAATATTCTTGTTCAGATGTTAGCTCATGTTTTAGCGTATTCTACAATGTACTTGTGTTTGATGTGGCTCCGTATCTTTCAGGGGAACAGCTAACAATGCAGACCTTTCAAACCAAAATTATTGATAATCGCTACGAATTGGGTGAAATCCTCGGTTCCGGTGGTATGGGAACCGTATATAAAGCGGTTGATCTCCTGACTGGCAAGTCTGTCGCGCTCAAATATCTGCAAAAAAACTCGAAGGAATTGATGTTTGGGACAACCTCCAACATCGCCGATTTCGATCTCGCCCTCGCGCGCGAATTCAGAACGTTGGCGAGTTTGCGTCATCCCAATATCATCAGCGTGAATGACTACGGGTTTGATGCCCAGAAGACCCCTTACTACACGATGGAGTTGATCGATAACTCCCGGAATATCGTCAAAGCCAGCCAATACCTTGATGTTACAGACAAAATTGATCTGGTGATTCAGATGCTGCACGCGCTTGAATATCTACACTGGCGCGGTGTGCTGCATCGTGATCTCAAGCCGGATAACGTACTGGTCAACGAATATGGAACCGTCAAGGTAATGGATTTTGGCCTTGCCGTAGAAACCGCCTCAACATCCATGCGTCATGCTACCGATTCATTTTCCGGGACGCTGGCCTACTCTGCTCCTGAACAACTCTCGGATCAGATCGTTAGCCGGGGGTCAGACCTTTGGGCGGTTGGAGTGATGATCTATGAAATGCTGACAGGCCAACACCCATTCTATAAAGATAACTTCACAGCGCTCATTCAGGCTATTTTGAGTACACCCATTGATGAGTCCATGTTGCTGCGGGTGAACCCCGCGATCCGCGCCATTGTTGTGCGTTTGCTGGAGAAAGTTCCATCGCAACGCTATGAACGGGCGCAGGAAGTGCTTCGGGATTTATATATCGCAACGGGTCAGACTGCACCACCCGAAACACGGTCAACCCGTGAAAGCTATTTGCGGGCGGCTCGCTTCGTTGGTAGAGAATCTGAATTTGAACTGTTGCGAGACGGGCTTAATCAAGCTAAAGAGGGGCGCGGATCGGCTTTTCTTGTTGGCGGCGAAAGCGGTGTCGGCAAGTCGCGGCTTATCGAAGAAGTGCGTATCAATGCCCTTGTCGATGGTTTTCTGGTGCTACGCGGACAGGCCACCACCGAACACACACCCTATGAACTGTGGCGCGAAGCCTTCCAGCGCCTGATCCTGCATACCCCGCTGACAGACGGCGAAGCTGTACTATTGAAAGGCATTGTGCCTGATCTTGAGCGGTTGCTGGGACGTGTCGTCTCCGGTAATGCGGCTCAGGATGATATGGCGCAAGCGCGGCTCAACAGCCTGACAGTCGGCATGTTCGCGAACCAACCGCGTCCTGTACTGCTAATCCTTGAAGACCTCCAATGGGCAGAAGATAACGTTGGGATGATCAATCATCTGGTGCAGGCTGTCTCCGAATTGCCACTGGTTATTCTGGGGAGCTATCGTACCGACGAAGATACCACCATCGCGTCGCGCCTCTCGACAATGCAAAACATCCTGCTCAGACGGCTTGCCAGTGATGAAATCGCACGGCTATCCTCGGCTATCCTCGGTAACTCTCAGGAGAACGAACACGTTATCGAGTATCTGGAACACGAAACTGACGGTAACGTATTTTTCCTGCTGGAAGTGTTGCATACTCTGGCAGACCGCGCCGGGCGACTGGATATGATTGGGGGAACGACCCTCCCCACCAAACTTGTTTCAAAGGGTGTGCGTGCGGTACTGGAACATCGCGTGGAACAGCTTTCCATACAGGAGCGTTCCTATCTGGAATTCGCTGCGGTAATGGGGCGCGCAATCGACACCACTATCCTTACGGCAACGTTCCCCGAACTTAATCTGGATAAATGGCTGCTGCGTTGTTCCAATGTGAACATCATCGAAATCCAGAGCAACGTCTGGCGGTTTTCTCATGACAAACTCCGCGAATTCCTGATTGACGAATTGACGCCCATCCAGTTGCGCCAGATGTATCTGCGAATTGCCACCTCTATCGAGACAGTCTATGCCGATTCGCCGCAACACGCCGTACTCCTCGCAACGTACCTCGAAAAGGCTATCGATCTGGAACAACCCGATCTTCCTCTGATGGAGAAAACAATCCGTGCATTGGCACGCGCAGCAGACATCACCGAGGCCAGTTTTGCCTTTCATGCAGCAATGGATTTGTATAACCGCTTACTCAAACTGGAACAGCAACATCGTGATCTGCATCTTCTCCACAACCGCCCACCCATTGATAACGCTGATGTAGCTCACTGGCTCTCTAAAAAGGCAGTGCTGGCTGGTTTTAACTGGCTGGTGGATGATTCGCTCTATAGCTATGAAAAGGCACTTAATCTGCTCGGTAATCCGATGCCACAGACCACACGCGGGGTTGCCGGGCAGGTGATGAGCCAGCTTGGAAGACAGATTCTGCACCGTATGTTCCCCTCGCGCTTTATCGGACGTGCTGACGAGACAGAACGAAATCGTCTGAAAAAAGTCGCAGAGATTTATGAAAAGAGTGGGCAAACCTACTACTTCGCCCATAAGCAGATGCAAAGTCTGTATATCTCGTTACGGGCGCTGAACATGCAGGAACACCTCGGCGCGTCACGCAGTCTGATGCAATCCTACGCCCAAATGTGCCTGTTGACCGGGACTATCGGCTCACGTCGTCTGGCAGACTTCTACTACAAACAAATACAAAAGCTGGCGAATCAGGAACTCAGCGCAAACGAGTTTGCCTTCATGACCAGCGTCTATTACATCGGGCAAGGCGATTTTGAGCGCGTACAACATGATGTTGCCGAGTCAGCACGACTATACAAACAACGCGGCGCTCCCTGGGAGGCAGGTTATTCCCGATTGCTCTACGCCGCATCACTGACACAACAGGGTAAATTTGATCTCGCCTATACCATGTTTACCGAGATCGAGCAGGCGGGGCGAGAAGCGCATATCACTCAACTCCAGATTTTCTCCACCTACTACCTCGCTCACATTAATATGATGCGTGGCAGGCAGGAAGAAGCGGTGCAACTGGCAGAAAAATGTCTGGGGATGGTGGCTCAGTTGGAGCATACCGATTTGTTGTCCCTCGACCCATTGTCATATTCAGCGCGCATCTACCTTTTCAGTGGCAGGTTCGCCAATGCGTACAAGTCTGCCGAAACCGCAATGGAAGTGGGACGACGGGCCAATATTACCGGTCAATGGGGCAAAAACGCCTACCCTGCCCTGATCGAGGTCTATCTCGGATTGCGTGGTCGCCGCGCACTCGCGGGAGTAAGTGACGACGATCTGCTGGAAAAGGCGCGTGGCGCACTCAAACAGTTATCCCGCCTTCCAGATCGACTTGGCGCTACCAATCTCGCCTATTCCAAAGGATTAATCGCCTTCGCCAGCGGTAAGCCTGCCGAAGCATACAAGGCATGGTATAAAGCGCTGAAGATGGCAGAGGAAATTGCGCTCCCGGTGCAACAAGGCCAGACGCATCTGGCACTGGGGCGATATTTGCCTGCCGCAGACCCGAAACAAGCTGAACATCTGAAACAGGCCGAAGAAATTTTCACCCGGTTAAACCTGAATTCCTATCTGGCACAACTAAAACAGATAGATATTCATGTTCAGTCTCAGTAGTTAGACATATCCGTTTATCATGGAAGGTGACAATGTACGATGTGGTCTGGGCCGCGAAACTGGTGGAGTTTTACGACGCTGGTGATCCTCTGGCGGATGATGTAATAGCAGCTATTGCAAACGCGCAGGGGCTGCCTGCGGTGCAAAAAGTCATGGGGACGTGGGTTCGGGAGAAAGGCATCCGTCTGGACGACACGATGCCGGAAGTACAGAAATTCCGCCGGGAATCAAAACAGCTTCCCGACTGGATAGACAACCAGAAAATGGAACTCGCGGCGAATTTCTTTGCGGATCACAGCCTTGAAATCGTGATGATGTTATTCCTCGCTTCTCTGCCCACACTATACGCCGCCAAGCAGGGCGCAGAAGTGCTGATGGTCACGAAGCATATGGTCAACTATACCTATCTGGAACGCCGCATCTTTGAAACCGCGCAATTTGTCCTGAATGTAACAGACGAAGGCACATTCGGGGAAAACGGGAAAGGCTTTGAAGGCACTCAGAAAACCCGGCTGGTACATGCTGCGGTGCGATCCCTGATTGCCAATGATCCGAGATGGTCTAAATTCTGGGAATCCATCGGCGGCATCCCAATCAGTCAGGTGGAACTGGCTGGCACGATGCTGTCATTTTCGGTCACGGTCATACAGGGTCTCGAAAAATGCGGCCTCCGAATCAGCGAGGCCGAAAAAGAGGCATATTCACATCTCTGGACAGTGATCGGTCATCTGATGGGGATACGGCAGGAACTTCTTCCGAAAGACTACAAAGACGCAGAAGCGTTTATGGCAACCTGTAAATTACGCTTCACCGAATCGTCTCCAACGGGGCGAATCCTTACCGATGTGCTGTTGCAGTTCCTTGATCGTCACAGTGATGTTCCCAACGCCTTGATTTCGGATAGCATCCGTCATGCCGTCGGCAGATATACAGCAGATGCGCTGGGGCTGGACAGTTGGCGTCGCTGGACGTGGATATTTCTCTTTTTCCAAAAGATAATCTGGTCTGTCGAGTCGCTGCTCGAACATCATATTCCACTGATCAGCCAACTGAGCCGGTTTATAGATCGCCGCGTGATTGGCGCGTTGCTAGATTACGAACGCGAGATCATCGCCAAAGAAGATATACCACCGGAGAATCTGCGTTCAAAGAAACTGGAAGTGCCATCTCATATGGCTCAAAAGGTCAAACGAACCCGTTCTTCCGGGCGTAACAAACGACGCAAAGGAAAATAACTATGGCTGTCGTCATCATGGTTCTTATAACGCTGAATTTTAATCTCATGTGGTTGATGCTCTATGGATTGGCGATTCGGCGCGGTTTTCTGGACAGAACCTATGGGATTCCGATGGTGGCGCTGTCTGCCAATTTTGCGTGGGATGTCTATAACACTTTCTGGAAGCGGGTACGGATGCCCGCTCCACAACCTGCGATTGACTTTGTGTATATGCTCATTGATTTGGTAATTATTTACCAGCTTATCCGCTACTGGCGAAACGACATGAAAGGACTTGGCACACGCCAATTCTATTTCTTCTTTGGCCTGATATTGGTGTTCACATTCCTGATTATGCGGGCGCTGATTATTGATTTGAATGATGTTCCGACATGGCACGCTGCCTTCATTGATACATTCATCAATTCTGCGTTGTTTATCGTTATGTTTTACAACCGTCCCAATCTGGAAGGACAATCGCTGTATATTGGCCTCTGTAAACTTGTCGGTACAGCACCATTCATGCTGCTCCTGTATTTTGCACCACAACTCGGCGTGAACGATGTAGTACGAGTTCCCCAAAACGAAATCCTGCCCGTGTTATGGATCGGCATCTTCGTACTGGATTTGGTCTATGTCGTCCTCTTTTATCGGCGCTGCCGGGAACTCAGGGTTAATCCCTGGCGGCGCTTCTGATCGCTGCCAGGAAGCTGATTTTTACCTGTCGTTGCGGTTCAGAGGATACTGGCGCTGGGTCACTGATAACGCATCGGGATGATACATCTTATCGTAAAAATCAACATCGACTCTCGTGGTTTGATAGCCGATAGCAGTTCTAAAGGGCGCACTATAGGCGGGGAAGCGCCCATAACGCCGATAGATATATTCACAATAGGCGATTGCGGCTTCAACTGCTTCCGGTGCGGGTGACTTAACCGCTTTCCTGATTGCGTCGGGATGTGACCAATCGCTATAGACGGCGCCTTCACGATAGATACCGCGTGGCCCATATTTATGGTCTACCCACGCCTTTACCGCGTCGGACATGGTTGGATAGTTAGGTGGGCAGTAGGCCGCCAGCAGTTTTTGCCCATCCTTTTCAAAACCAACGGGAAAACCAACATCGCTCGCTTTTATGAACGGTTTCAGGATAGAAGACAACCATCCCGGCGCACCACCATAGCGAAAACGTGACATTTGGGTACGCTGAAAATTGAGCGCTTCAAACCACGCAAACTCGGATCGGGCATAGTTGGCGAAACCGCCTAATCCCAGCGTTTGCCCCATGAGTGACAGGTTTTGCAGTACCATCCCCATCTCCACACCAGCGGCTTCCACCAACGACATTTCCAGCCCCTGTACCGTGACGATAGTATTGCCATTTATATCGTCATTGAGGTGTCCCCCCCGGCTTTTCGCAAATTTCCCGATGCCCGCTGGCTGGAAGAAATTACGTTCATCAATGACATATAGCCCCATTTCCGGGCTGAACATTTCGATAAGGACGTTGATTAAAAGAACACTTATATCGTTTACAGGTAAAAAATATGTGCCGCCTTTGGCATACAGCGCCCACTTGTTGATGTTGAAGTTTAGCCCCGGCTCAACCGGCACTGTAGTTCTGCCATCCCGTACCTTGACGCGCATTTTACGATAAATGTCAGTCAGTTTGTTGTGGGCGTCTGGCGACTCGCTGGCCTCGACAAACTGGCGTACCTCATCCGGTGTCAATGCCTGCGGGCGTTTGATGAGGTAAGTGCCATCGTCGTTGATAACAAAGAGGGTAACAGCGTTCAGTGCATCCGGGCTGCTGACCGTGCGTCCGACCAGACCACCAAGCATACTCCCACCCTGACCGGGGCCAAACGACAGATCGGCTAGCGCGTATCCGGTGATCCCGACCCCGGCAAAGGTAAGCGCGGCTTCTTCATCTTCGGTGAGTGGCAGAGGCGGCTTCTTGCTCTGATAGGCCAGCGGTTCGGAGTCAATCGACATTCCCCAGCCAAAGCGCCGTGACCGACGCTGACGCAACGCATCGAACTGGGTATAGGTGGAAAGTTGCTGTTGAATCCAGTCCCGAATTTGTGGTTGATGCTCAGGCACATTTTTTGTATCGGAGGAGCTTGTATTGGTCACGATTACTTTCCTTCACTCAGGAGCCTCTTCGCAGTTAAATAATACGCTGGATTTGGCCTTGCAGAAAGGGCAACATCAGCTTTCCGAACACAGACCTTCAACGTTGGCATTGCCCAATGTTCGCTATAATGACTTACACCATTGGTTCTCTATAATCTGATAGTCAAGCACAAAGAAGGAAAAAGATGCCAGCCAAAGCAAATGATACCCGTGTAGATGCCTTGAGCGAAGCCGTGCGCGCTGTCACTACCGGGCTGAGTCTGGATCGGGTTCTTCGGCGTCTGGCAGAGATTGCCGCCCATCTGGTCAACGCACGTTATGCCGCACTTGGCGTTCCAGATGGTAAAGGTGGCCTTGCCAACTTTTTCACCTATGGAATGACAGAAAGGCAGGTCGGCACAATGGAACATTATCCGCGCGGGCTAGGCTTGCTGGGGACACTGTTGCATGTCGATCACGCAATTCGTCTTGAAGATATGAAAACCGATGAACGCTCGGCGGGGTTTTGTGCGCATCATCCGCGTATGAGTAGCTTCCTCGGTGTTCCGATCATCTCCAAAGGGCAGCATCTCGGTAGTTTATATCTTTCAGATCGTCTGGATGAGCAACCGTTTAGCTCCGAGGATGAGGAACTTGTTTCTCTGCTGGCGGGACACGCCGCCATTGCGATTGAGAATGCCAGCCTTTCTGACCAATTGCGCAAACTGGCAGTTATCGAAGAACGGGATCGGATTGCGATGGAACTCCACGACGGCATCATTCAGCAGATTTACGCTATCGGTATCAAGCTGGAAATTGCGCGTACCACGCTGGTTCACGATCAAAAGCTGAATGACCAGATCGTTGGGTCAACGCAAGACCTCAACCGCGTTATCGAAGACTTGCGGCGCTATATTCAGGATTTGAAAACAAGCGTGGATTATACTGTCAGTTTGAGCGATCAGTTGAAAGAAATCGCAGAGAGCTTCCGCCGCATGAGCCAGGCCACACTTACAATGGATTTGGCACGCACATTTACCCACTTGAATGAAAATCGTGTTCACCTGATTGTACAGATCACCCGCGAGGCGTTTTCCAACATTGTACGGCATTCCGGCGCGACAAAGGTGAGCCTGCGTCTTCATGAAATCAGCGGTGTCATTGAACTTGAAATCACCGATAACGGTCATGGTTTCGATGTTTCCAGACGCGGTGATGGACACGGGCTGCCCAATATTCAGCAGCGTGCAACGCAAGCAGGCGCAACGATCAGGATTGACAGCGCACTACAACAAGGAACAAAAATTAACCTCACGATCCCCGAAGTGACAAATGTCATATCCCCATAGAGTGAATTTGCCGGAAATTTGTCATGCCTGAAAGCTGATGATCATTACTGCCTGTAGCTCCCGTTCTGCCCGATAATGATGGCATCAAACGAGATAGCAGGCAGGAGATGACGAGATGAGCAACAATTTTCGCGTAAAGACACAATCCGGTGGCATTATCACTGACCCACCCATTGCCCGGTTTTTGTTCAGCGATACACGCTTCTCGGTTGTCTGGTTGGTTATTCGCGTCCTCGTTGGCTGGCAATGGCTAAGTTCAGGATGGGGCAAGCTGCAAAATGTAGCGTGGACACAGACAGGCGATGCGCTCAAAGCCTCCTGGACGAACATGGTCAAGATTCCCGAAACGGGCAAGCCGCCCATCACCTTTGATTGGTATCGCAGTTTTATCCAATCCATGCTGGATGCAGGCGCATATACCTGGTTCTCCAAGCTGGTCGTCTTCGGCGAAATCGCTGTTGGTGTGGCGCTCATTCTGGGCATGTTCGTCGGTGTAGCTGCCTTCTTTGGCGGGTTCATGAACTGGAACTTTATCATGGCAGGTTCCGCCAGCACGAACGGATTGCTACTGGTCGCAGCGATGTTCCTCCTGTTGGCATGGAAGACCGCTGGTTACATCGGCGTAGACAAGTATCTGCTCCCACGTTTGGGAACACCCTGGCGCGCCCGGAAGGAAGAGGAGCAATCCTTCATTCCGACACAGCAACCGGCGGCAGTGACCCGATAGACTCTTCATCTCCTTCAAATGGCGCTCTCTTCATCGGGAGCGCCCCTCGTTAATAGAGACTGATTGTAAAGCGGAATAGATTACAAACTGGATTTAATTACTTAAATTTTTTTGCTGTTGGGTACTGAGAGGCTGACAAATGAGTAGTAACGAAAAATATCCGGTTATTTTCCAGAGTGGGCAGGCGGTGTGTACTTCCGGTTTATATGAGGTTGTCGGCGCAGGATATGTCTATAGCCGGGAGGAAGCCGCCACCTGTGAATTTCGCTCAGGGGATGTTTTCCCGGACTTTCAAGGACGTGCTGTTTGCTGGCATCTCATCCGCGTGAGCGACATTCCGACACCCGGAAAAGATGACACGCCACCCGATGAACCTGATATGCACACACCCTGGCAGTTGAAACATAAGTAACGCAAGAGGAGAAAACCCGATCATGTCAAAAGCATCTTTAAACCGTCGTAATTTCCTGAGATTCGGCAGCATCCTGACCGCGATAGGGTTGGGAGCGGGCGCATCCAAAGCTATACCAGCCGTTGCTGGCATTCCCCCGCAGCCCAATCGTCCAGGTCGACAGGAAATGACGCCGGAGGAGATGGACGCAATGCACGAAGCCGGGGTCAAAACATTTGTCGATAACATTGGGAAAGACAAGGATTTCTGGGGCGTCCAGATGCCGTATACGATGGACGGAGATGTAAAAGTCTTCAAGCTGACGTGTACCGAAGCGAAATGGACAGTTGCGCCGGGAATCGAAGCCGACGCGATGCTCTATAACGGGCGTATCCCCGGCGAAACGATCCGCGTCACCGAAGGCGACAAGGTGCGCGTCATTGTCACCAACCAGATGAAACAAAGCACCGCAGTTCACTTTCACGGCGTTCATACGCCGAACAGCATGGATGGCGTTCCATTCATCACGCAACCTGTGATCAAATCCGGGCAGTCATTTACCTATGAATTTGTGGCAAAGAATGCTGGTACGCATATGTATCACTCTCACCACAACTCGACAGAACAGGTGACACGCGGGCTGATGGGCGCGTTCATCATCGACCCGGCAGATACGACAGCGGAGCCGCGCGTTGATGGCGACTATATTATGATGCTCAACGATACCGCAATCGGGTTCAGCCTGAATGGGCGCGGTTTCCCCAGCACGCAACCGATTGTAGCGAAAAAGGGTGATCGTATTCGCATTCGTTATATGAACGAAGGCTTGATGATCCACCCGATGCACCTGCACGGGATGTATCAGCAGGTGATCGCCAAAGACGGCGCGAAACTGCCTGCACCCTATCTGGTAGATACGTTGAATGTTGCTCCGGGCGAGCGTTATGACGTGATTGTGGATTGTCTCGAACCAGGTGTTTGGGCGTTCCATTGCCACCTGCTCTCGCACGCCGAAGGGCCACAAGGCATGTTTGGCATGGTGACGGCTCTCGTTATCAAGTAGTAGAAAGCAATCATGAAAACCATCAAATTCATTGCGAGCGTCGCAATCCTTCTGATACTAACAGCCTGTGGGATACCAGAACGGCCTGCGCTTCGCAATCTGACGAATGCAACGCCAGTCAAAGTGCTGGAACTCCCTGCGGTTACACCGGGTGTGCAAGCAAGCGCTGTACCCGTTACAGCAGTACCTGTAAGCAATACGGCAGTTCCGGTATCCAACACAGCCGCACCAACAAGCAGCGGGGGATTCGTTCTGATCTATGAACTGTATGGGACGCCAACACAACGCAGCGACGCACGTCCTACACAGCCAGTCCCGACGAAGCCTGTAGAGGTGCAGCCTACCGCGCAACCAACCCAGGTTGCACAGGTGCAGCCGACGCAAGTGCCGCCAACGCAGCCAGCGCAGACGAATCCGACGTTGCCGCCAACCGCGACCAAACCTGTAACAGCCGCACCAACTGCTGGCTCCTCCGGTGGGGGCGCAGTGAAAGGCGATCCGGCGCGGGGCAAGAGTCTGTTTTCGTCGGCAGGATGTGCTGGTTGTCATGATGTCGCCACAGGTGGAACGCTTGTCGGGCCGTCGATGAAAGGCGTCGGGACGCGCGCAGCGACACGCAAACCGCCGATGACAGCGAGCGACTATCTGCACGAATCGATCAAGACGCCGAATGCCTTTGTGGTGAAAGGCTTCACGGCGGGCGTGATGGTGCAGAATTACGGACAAACTTTGAAAGATAGCCAGATTGACGATTTGGTCGCCTATCTGCTCAGTTTGAAGTAGAAGAGAAAGGGAAACGCCAATGTTGCCGCAAAAAGCAGGGCGAGTTGAAACACGCTCCACCCTCACCAGCGAATTGATCCAGCTTGGGGAGATGGTGAATGATGCTTTGATCCAAAGTGTGAAAGCACTCATCAATCATGATGAAGCACTGGCACGCGCGGTCAGCTTTGGCGATGATGCGCTCAATCGCCAGCGGTATCTTATCGAAGAACGGTGTTACGCGGCACTGGAACACATCCAGCCAAGCGACGATCCACGTGTAGCCGTTGGAATGGTGAATGTTGCAACCAACCTGGAGCGTATCGGGGACTATGCAGCGCGTATTGCACACCTGACCCTGGAATTGCTGCGCTCCAAAACAGCATATACTGTTCCGCCGATGATTCCGATGATGGCTGAAGTCGCACGGGAACTGGTCGAAGGCGCTGTTGAAGCCTATCTTGCCGACAATGATCTGCTGGCGGAACGGGTTGTCCGGCGGGATCGGGAACTTGTAGAGCTATACGAACAGACTTGTCGCGTGTTGGCACAATCTGGCACAGAAGCACTACCGGAAATGCTGCCGATGATGTGGATTGCCATTCATCTGGAACGTGTCGGTGAACGCGCGATAAGCATTTGTGAACGCGCGATCTATATCATCACCGGAGAGATGAAAGAGTTCCGCTGAAAACCGAATTATAGAGTGAGCGCAACAGGACGACCTTCGGGTCGTCCTGTTGCATTTTATGCAATCACTCCAGGACAAATTACAACAGCACTAAAATAGCAGTAGAATTTCTGATATAAGCTGAAAGGTTGAAAATTGGCAAAAGTTATCGAGTCAATCGACGAATCTGTACAGAAATTTATCGCAAAACAGCATATGTTTTTCGTGGCAACTGCTCCAAACGAGGGCGGGCATGTTAACGTCTCCCCCAAAGGCTATGATAGTTTCCGTATTTTGTCACCACATCGCGTCGCCTATCTCGATTTGACTGGAAGCGGTAACGAAACTTCGGCGCACCTGCATCAAAATGGAAGAATAACGTTCATGTTCTGCGGTCAAATGCGGTGTACCATTTAATCTCCTGATACGCACTGAAACTAGCCCACACCTGATACTTAAAGCATAAATAGACGACTTAAAGTTGGATGGGTGCTAGAGTAGCACCCATTTTTCTGTCGGCTACCTAAGCTACAAGACGAAAGAACGACCTATATCTCTATTTGTCTGAAACTGTCTGTGCTTTCATTTGAAGGCCAATAGGTGTTGTTATGCCATCAATACTTTCGGCGTTTTTCTCGCATACATATTTGACCAAATTTTCTTCCCCTTTGGCTTCTGCCCATCGCGTAAGCGTGTCCCGATCTGCGATGAACTCCATCAGTGGAACCGCATAGCCGCATGAGGTTTGAACCATGTGAATTTCCGCGACGATGATTTGGCGCGAATTGATGTAATTCGGGAACAAAACATTCAATTCTGCCCATTCGGAATCACTCGGTAATATAGCGCGCCCCTTCCCATACAACCGAACAATTTCCGGTTTGCCATTGAAAGCACACCACATGATTGTTATGCGCCCATTTTCACGTAGATGTGCCGAGGTTTCGCTGCCACTTCCGATTAAGTCAATATATGCAACGCGGTTCGCTGAAAGAATACGTAGGCTGTCCATCCCCTTTGGGGATAGGTTAACGTGTCCCTCAGCGCTTAAAGGCGCACTGGCAACGAAAAAAATGTGTTGTTCGTTGATAAATTGCTGCAATGGTTCGCTGATGCTATCGTAGAATTTTCCCATTTTAATATCCATCTAATCGATAGGTTTCATTATAAATCAGATTGCAAAGCGCCGGGTCAAGTCTATACCTGACTATACATTTTCAAATTTTCATAGTGCGGCTGAATTCCACATACTGCCCGCCTGAAATTTTGTTTCCAAATCTGGCGAATATTTTGTTTATCGCACAGTCCCTACACTACCCATTTTATCCATCTGTATAGTTGCTAACTGTTGTTTTGCCTATGGTTACGTGTAACCATATCTAACAAGGTGTTTTTAAGCGTATATACCCTTTACTATGCTCTCCCACTTCTTGTTCATTCCTCTCACTCCCGCGCCTGCCACAATTTGCGTGAATTCTTTAGCTCAGTAAACTTGTCGCTAATTTCATTTCTGCTGCGGGAGTTATTTCATGCCTCGACAGGAAGAAGATTTTTCAACCCAAGCTGCTCGGTTTACCATTCGTCTAATCATTGGTTCCATCATTGCTCTCATTGGTGGGACGATTGGTGCAGTGGTATTCTTCAAACGCCATAATGAGCGCACCGCAGAATTAGATTTACTCATTCCTCAAACGCCGCCGATTACATTTTCCAACCCGATTAGCCCATTCGGACTCAAACTTTGCCTCATCCTTTTTTTAGGCGTAGGGAGTGCTTATTTCTTTTCATATTCACGGGATACTACCGTTGGATTATTGTTTCTTCTCGGACTTATTGGCGCGATTTTGCTCATCGCCTTGTTACCCCTTGTTCAAGCAGGACAGACTCCACCAGATAGCATTCCGGCAGAAACACCCAAGCCTGAAGATGAGACAGCGACAGCCCCTTTAGTTCCGTCCCTCTTGAAAATGTCCACCAGCTTTACGCTCACACTTCCAAAGGATACAAAATGGGATGTTCATCAGTCATTGGGATTTATGGAACGGCTCCTTGTGACGCTTGATGGTATCCAGTTTCGCATTGTCGCTACCACCGACAGTATCCAATGGCAAATCGTCGATTTGTACGGCAGGGACACCAGCGCTGTTGAGGAAGTCATTCGTGCGGATTATCCGAATGTCCAAATCACTGCCGAATCGCTGGAAACAGAAAAAAGGGCATACCCGTTTTACCGCTATCTAGCGTGCTATGGTCAGGCAAACGATTTTTTCATGCCCACCAAATATATTACCGATGTGAAAGTAGACCCGCTGGCGGCCTTTACACAAGTCATGAACGACCTTAAAGCAAATGAACGAGTGGTGTTTACCGTTACCGTGATTGGGCAACTGGTTGAGGCCAATAAGCAAGGTTGGCTGAATATTACTCGTTCCACTGTCAACCCTCTGCAATTCCTCACGGCAGGAGGCATGATGAACGCCGCTGCGAAGAAAATTTATCGGGAAGAGCGAGTTGAAGAATACGTTCCCCAAATTCAACAGGTGTTTGAAGAGAAATTAAGCCAACGACTGTATCAAACCAATATTACCCTTCAATTCGACACCCCAGATGAGGAGCGATTGTCACGGATTGGCGTCATTGACGGGCAACTTGTAGCAGGGTTTGCCCATCTACCATATAACGCCATTGTGTGGGTGCAGGAAGCAAAGAATCCACCTCTTGTGGAAGTGACGAACCCGGAAGAGGATTTCACCAGTAGTGCCACCGGAATGATTTACCAACTGGCAACAGATAGAGATTTACGGGAATTACGCCGTGCTACCCGCATCGTGCTTGAACCGCGTGAACTCGCATTATTGTGGCACTTACCCCACAACGAATGTGTGGCGTCTCGCATTGTCTGGCTTTCAGGACGGGAGTCGCCTGTTTCTGCGATAGTCTCAGGAAAAACCGAAGGAATTTATATTGGAGATGGGTTACATTCGGGACGACGGGAGCCAGTATATCTAAATCCCACCGACAGACGCAGCCACATCAACATTATCGGCAAAACAGGCGTCGGCAAAAGTACCCTCATGCACCACATGATTGCCCAAGACATCAAAGCAGGTTATGGGGTTGCTGTCATTGACCCACACGGAGCATTGGTGAACGCTATTCTGGAAAACAGCATTCCCTCTTCGCGCGAAGATGATGTGGTCATTCTGGACTTAAACGACCACGAAACACCGCCTCCGCTCAATCCATTACGAGGCGGATTAGGTCATACTCGTGTGGGGCATATCATCAGTATCATTGAACGCCTTTTTCCTGATACCTCTCAATATGCCCGGTTATCACGCTATTTACGAGTGTCCCTGCTCACCTTGCAGGAAGACCAGTCGGCAACTATCCGCGATATTCCCAAACTCTTCACTGACCGAGCCTACCGGGAACGATTGCTTGAAAACACGGTAAATGATGATGTCCTCATAACATGGGAAGAATTTTCCATGATGAAAGAAGGGGAGCAACGCATTATTATGGAGCCGATTCTCAGCCGCCTCAGTCCATTTTATAGTAACCCGTACCTCTACCCTATCGTGTGTCACCCGGATACGCTCGATTTTCGAGGGTATATCCGCGACAATAAGATTCTGCTCATTTCGCTGAAAATGGATGAGGAACAAGTCCCGGAAGCCGAGCGTGACCTGATAGGCGCGATGCTACTCTCCAGACTACAGGTATCAGGAATGCAGGATGGGACGCACCCCTACTATATTTACATTGATGAAGTGCAAAAATTTGTGACAACCTCGCTGGATGTGATGTTTTCCGAAGCTAGAAAGTTCGGGCTGTCCCTCACGGTGGCACACCAGTATTTAGGGCAACTCCCTGAAAATACACTGGACGCTATTCTCGGCAACGTCGGCGCATCCATCATGTTTGCGTGTAGTCCTACGGACGCCCGTCGCTTCGCGGCACATATCAGACCCGAATTTACGCCCGACGATTTGGTGAATCTGGACAAGTATAAAACGGTCACGAAGATGCAGTACAATGGCAAAACGCAGCCTGCCTTTACCCTGTTTCCCGTTGCACCTGATGCTCAAAAGACAAATGCGTCATCACGGGCAGGGTATCTGCGTCATACCTCCCGCAAAAACCACACGCCAAAAACAACCGAAGATGTAAAGGCATGGTTGAAAGAGCGCTACAAACGCCCAAAGAAACCCGCCCCCGATAATCAGACACAACACTACGACGTATAGGCAGAGCAAGAATGACCCTCTCTACACCCCGTCGTAAGCGCAATCGGCGGGATACCCAACCGCTACCTATGATAGTGACCGAGCGGGATAAGCGCATCATTGAGGATGTGTACCTGCATCGTGCCATGCGCCAAGACCAGATTCACTCGCTTTTCTTTGGTGCATCCAAAGCGGCATCGCAACGCCGCCTCGCTCTGCTCTATCATCATGGCTTTTTGGAACGTACCTTTCTCACAGTGAGAGCGAGTTACCTGCTGAGTCCGGCAGTATATCTGCTCGACAAACGTGGGGCAGAACTGCTCCGTACCGAATTTGGATACGATTCCCTTGTGTGGTCAGCCAAACAACATACAGTAGGGCAACTGTTTCTGGAACATACCCTTGCCATCAATGATGTGCGCGTTGCCGTAACGTTGGCATGTCAAGCCTCTGGGTTTACGCTTTTGGAGTGGCGGAGCGAGTCAACGCTCAAGAGTGAATATGACTCTGTTTTCATTCCATCCAATGGAATAAATAAGACAGAAACGCCGCTGATTCCCGATAGCTTTTTTGTCATTCAAACCCCAAAAGGCAAAGCGCCGTTTTTCTTGGAACTTGACCGAGGTACAGAAACTACTAAACGCTTTCAGGCAAAAATTCAGGCGTATCAGGTATACGTGCAGAGTGGCGCATATGAGAAACGCTATGGGTATAAAAGCATACGTATCCTAACGGTGACAACGAGTCAAAAACGGTTAGATGGACTCAAAGCTGCAACAGAAAAAGCAGGTGGAAAAGAGCGGTTTTGGTTTGCGCTTCAAAAGGACATGGCCGCTGCGACTGTATTTCATGATAACGTGTGGTTAGTTGGAAATGGTTCTCAGAAAAATACGTTGTTTTAGTTAAAGCGATTTCTGAGCAGGCTATGCGGTAAGGGTTACCTGCATAATCTGGCGGACATACAAGTTGGCCTACCACATAGACATAGCACCATGAGGCCAATTTTTATCATTTTGATAACAATCCTCTTCTTGTACAAGTGGAGGAAGGACATTTCTTTCAGTGATTTCAAAAATTGACCCACGTTCTTCAATATCATGAAAGTTCCCATTGATAAGTTCGCCTGCTGTCACTAGTCGCACAGACAAGGTAGTATGTTGTTTATCTTGTTCAATCAGAAACTCGGAAATTTCTGCGGGGATATCTTCTTGTAAACTAGCGAACAAAAAAAGTTGTGCTTTCATATTCAACGCAACTTCAATACCATCTTTCAACTGTGATTTAAGTTCATCAATTTTCTTCTGACGAAGTTCAGGGTCGTCTTTAGACTTTTTAGGTAGAAAACTGTTTTTGCATTCGGCAATGACCAGGTGACCATCCACCATAGCAAGGATGTCAATTTCGGTTTTCTTACCGTCTTTTATGAGCGGAGTATCTGCTTGCCAAATAAGGCCATCTTTTGCAGTTTTTTCAAGAAGTAATAATGTCAAAAGTATAGCTACGCTTCCTTGATTTCGACGTGCCGCAAACAGACGATTTAAACGAAACGCAAAATCGCCGTGAATTGGAAGTTGAAAACTTGAACGGCATCCCTCGCACGACATAAATTCGTGTACGCCGTCTAATTCATACCAAGTTGTAAGGCCACACACAGGACACTGTATATTGTAGCCCCTGAGCATTACCTGTTTCCCTGCAAGAGTTTGAACCCAAGTCTCGAACTGAGGTCTATTATCAGGTGAAATCTTGAATTGCTTATACATTTCTTTGATTGTAAGAGCACCTCCTTGAATAAGCGGAGAATACGAAAACAAATTTAGAATATGCCGATTGTGTAGGAACGTAGCCGCCTGTAAACTCCCCATAAGAGCTATCATTCCTTGATAGTAGATACTATTACCGATTCCAACTTTATAACCAGCGTTTTCAGATGCAGTTTCAATAATTTTTTTATCGGTAGGAAGTTGGAATCTAGCTATGTCACTGCGTTGGTCTGCTTCTAAAGAAATCTTCCCGCGCGCCAATCGAAGAGAAGCTCCCATACTATAAAGAATTTGACGTTCAGGCAATTTGGATAATAGAAAATTTAAATCCAAAAACATGCTTGGGACAAATCCTCGTTTGTTTTCAGAATTCGATGGCAGTTCCAAATCACATATCCAGCGTTTGGAATTGTATTTTCTAATTCCCGTTAACTCATGAAACGCGGGTTTTAGAATTTCAAATGAATACCGCTTATTCTGAACATTGACTAGTTGTTTACGTTTGGCGTTAGTGACTTGGGGTACGGACGGGATTATATTGCATCGCGCAATGTTAATTACCCATCCTGAATCGTCGCTTAATGCGTTTTTTCGAGTAGGGAGAACTGCCCTTAGCTTTTCACGAAACTCAATTATATCGACTAGTGAAACATCATAACTGATAATTGTAAATGTGTTTCCACCTACCTTTTTACCGAACCATTCGGCTAAAAGTCGATAGTCATCAGCGCTTCTTAGGGCTTCAATTGGCACAATTGCTGTCGTGAGTTGACTGGCATGACTGATATGCGACCAGCGTAAAGCATGGTAAATGAAGAGATTATCTAATAGTCCTTTTGAGAGAACAATTGAATAGCCGCCGAAACCAGGCATTGAATAAGTTGGAGAGAGTAATTTTTTGGTAACAGTCAGTGGGAGAATTCGAGTTTCAATTTCATCTAGTATATTCAAATATTCTTGTAGATTCTGGGGGGTGGCATTTATATCGCTTGCGCCTAAAGCATCTTTGGCAAATGCCTCATATTTAGACTCAGGCAACCACATTCCACAAATGATTTCTAAATATGGCGAGAATAAGCCCTCTTGTATGACAGGATAGCGTACTATCGACTGTTCGGGGCTTAATTTACCGCTCTCACTAAAGAACCGTTCTAACATAGCGTCAACCAACACTGGTTGTATCTTATCAATCTCGCCTGTAAGGTTCTCAAGAATGGCTTGATTCCAAGTGTACATTTCCATTGGCTGGATTTGGATATAAATTTCATTTCCTAGTGCTTGGTCAATTTCTCCAACATAAAAAATGACATCTGGGTCATGAAAGATAAGTTGTTGCAACCAATCATTTCTGATGAAATGTCCATCAGTTGGGACAAAGAGATTGTAATATCCTCCCCATAAAGATGTGTTGTATTGATAAATTTGCTTTAACACCGCATTTTCCACGCTTCGATTGACAATGAACGCAAATCGTAATGGTCGAACGGCAAGTTCACAAAGTATCTGTTCCAAAGTTTCATTTTGTTGAACGATTTTGCCCTGCATAAAAATATCCTGTAAGTAAGAGAAGCCTCAGAATTCAAAACAAGAGAATATGTCCATTTTTAATATTTTGCTACTTTTCACCACGTAAAAATTATTACAATAAGCTATGAAAGAACGCGAACGCTTACGTTCAGTCGAACTTGACCCTGCCATTGTCCATGCGTTTGCCGAAACGTTCATCTCTCGATGGGACTGCTATCCTCTACAATTAGAAGATGGCACATATACCCAAGTGCAGGAAGCGCTCACCTATGGGCATATTTTCAAACATCTGACGTATGGGCATTTAGCGGGATACACTCCATTCACCATCGGCGCGTATGCGCTCAATGAGAAGAGTCAGGCCAAGTGGCTATGTTTCGATGCGGATACGCCGGAACAGTGGGAAGACTTGTGGCAATTAGTGGAGCGCCTCAAAGAAGTGGCTGTTGCAACGTACTTGGAGCCATCCCGACGTGGTGGACATTTGTGGTTGTTCACTCCCCTGCTTTCGGGGAGCGACATCCGCCAGTTTGCTCAAAAACTGTTAGCGATGGAGAGCATTTCTGAGTATGGCACAGACCGGAAACGGCGTATCGAGATTTATCCCAAGCAAAATGTGCTTGGCAAAGGAGCAGGCTCATTTGTACGCCTGCCATTTGGCGTTCATCGGAAAACTGGACAGATTTACCATTTTCTCGATGTGGACGGACAACCGATAGCCCCTTCTATCCGGGAGCAATTGAAAGTGTTGGGACAACCTGATAAGGTGTCGCAGGAGTTCATCGACGCGATTCTTGCCCAAAACATTAGTATTCCCCCACCCCCGCCAAAACCAACCCCAAAATTCAGAAAAAGAAGACCGCGCCACAGCGAACCCCTTTCAGAAACTCTCAAACACGGTATTTCCGTCATTGATTTTGTCAGTCGGTATGTTGCCATCAACGAACAAGGAAAGGGATTATGCCCATTCCACGACGATAGCCAAAGTTCGTTCAGCGTCAACAAGGAACGCAACTACTGGCATTGTTTCGCGGGTTGTGGCGGCGGCTCGATTATTGACTTCTGGATGAAATGGCGTGCGATACACGGGCAGGAGGGGAGTTTTGCTGAAACGGTAAAAGACCTTAGAGCCATGCTCCTGCCGTAACTGGCATCCTGCACGTAATAAACATCAGCCGCATTCTCCCAAAACTGTTTTGACAGGAAGCATATTGATTCTGCTGCTTGTGTTCTCATCAAAGGTATGCACATAATCAGACGTTGAAAGGGTATATGAGTTTTTTTTCAACTGAACCCTACCTAAAGTTTTATAATCTCTCCGAACCACCGTATTCGACCAAGCCGAATGAACGCTATTTGTATCTGACGCCACCCCATAAAGAAGCCATTGCGATGGTTGCCAAGTTGCTGCGCGATAAAGAGGGCGGCGCTGTTATTTACGGTAAATTTGGAACAGGCAAGACCACGCTCATGCGTCGGCTATACGCTGAGATGCGAGATTTTCCAAACGAATATCGCGTCGGCGTGATTGAGAATGCTGGACATTGCCCAACTGAATTCCAGCTTGCCGGAGAAATCATTGAAAGTTTCGGGGAGAAAAGTCTGCATAATGACCGAAAAGGGCGATTTGACCAGGTAAAAGAAATTTTATTTAAAAACTATCAACAGGGCATCACTTCCGTACTGCTCATTGATGAGGCGCAGGAACTCCCTGCAAAAGTGCTTGAAAGTTTGAGAGGGTATCTCAATTTTGAGACTCAAGACGAAAAAATACTGCAAATCATCCTCTTTGCGCTTCCCTCGATTACTCGTAAATTGGCTTACGCCCAAACCCTTCGGAATCGCCTGTGGCGTACTGAGTTAAGAGAAATGAGTCGCAACGAACTTTCTGAAATGCTGCGCTGGCGTTTTACACAGGCTGGTGGTGTAATTTTTCCCTTTGAAGATACCGCTATCGAACAAATTTATGTACTGACTAAAGGTCACCCACGTAATTCTTGCGGACTTGCCCAATTAGCGCTTGAAATTGCGGCAATGAACGGCGGAAAAATTACGCCGACGATTATCAATCAAGTCAAAGAAAAACGATTTTTAGAAGACTAATATGAGCAGTATTTTTTCCAAATTACTTGAGGAGAGTGGCAAACAACAGCAACAACTGGATTCTCTTTCAACTAAAGACAATATCCCCATTTATGTTCAGAAACAGTCCGTCAACGCAAATGAGACGAGTGCCAATCCAATAAACCGTCGTTCCGACGAACCGACGCTTCGCCCCACCGTCGTTCCGACGGTTATACCAAACGACTATCCGACGAAAAAACCTTCCGACGATGCGACGATACGACGCTCGGTGGAACGAGTTGCTTTTGATTTGTATCAGGAGCAGGCACAAGCTATCCGACGGTTACGAGCAGAACGTGAATTAGAGAGTGGACATCGAGTGAGCCTGTCAGATATTGCCCGCGAAGCCTTTGAACTATTCTTGAAGAGAAATCAGTAGAACTTTACCGCACCGTCGTTCCGACGGTTATACCAAACGACGCTCCGACGAACCGACTATTTCACACTTCGACTTTCCGACAAAAAATCGAAATGTCGCTATTTGACAAGCTTTTTTGAGTATGAAAGAACAATAGGTGCTTTCTTCAATGAAGAAGGTGGAACGCCACTCTTCCGGCGCAAGGGGAAGAGCCAACCGACCAAAGCGACCAACCGATGGTGAACGGTTGTCTGGCAATAACCGGACTAGGGAAGCCCATAAGGTTTACCCGAAGACACCTCAATCGCACTGGCTGCCCGCGAATAGAAATGAAAAAAACGCGCGCAGCGCGATTAGGCAACACTGGAGAGAAGGGAAGCGAGGGGAGGGAAGGACGCCAGCAGAGAACAGGGAAACTCCACAGGGGAGGAGCGTCTTCACAGGAGGGGGTTGTCATGCTAATAAATTGCTGTTTTGATATGTTTTTCGCGGAAAACGTGTCAAACCCTATCATTTTTTGCGTGTATGGGGTTATCTCTCGCAAATACATCGTGGTTTCTTCGGGCAGGGGCTGAACCTATCTGCGAACAGCGCCCGGAGGGCAGGCGCGTTCTGGCCGATAACTTCTCGCTCCCCACCACTCAGGAAACCACCCGCCGTCACCCTTTTCTTCCAGGTATTCAGTAAAAGGGCGACTGCCGAGGCCGCCGCCCCACCGTAAACCCAGCACAACTGAGGAAGGGAAGAGGTGTGGGTTGTGCTGGAAGAGTGGGTCGGACGGAGGCCGTCCCTGACTGCGTTTTTCAAGAATAGCGGAGTGCTGTATTCTGTGTAAGCCAAACGCGCCAGAGACGTAGCCCCCTCAACCTCGGCAGTCGCCCTTGCGGGCGACGGCGGACTGGCGAATCTTGCCGCCTGACTCACTGTACGCCGTGTTTTGGCGCGTTTATGTGATGCGGAAATCCTACACCAATTCAATACTCGCAACGGCAATTTTGCCCTTTAGGATGGCAATGCGTACCACTTTAGACTCTTTGAATTTATCCCTATACTATCCTTGTATGTCACTGTATCCACACCAACCCAAAGACAGGCGAAAACTGCATCCGCCACATATAAGAATCATGCCGCGCGATGTAACCGTTCTCCAAGCCGTCTATGAATACCGAGTGCTTTCCCGAAACCAGATAGAACGGTTGTGTTTTGGTACAGTGCATCCCTACATTGCACAGCGGCGAATTGCGCTCCTTTACCATCATGGCTTTTTGGAACGACAATTCCTACCCGCACGCGGCGGCATTATCCAGAGTCACACGCTGTATTTATTAGGGGAGAGGGGAGCAGTGCTGCTTGCCACAAGCGGCCTGTACGAACACATCTCGTGGTCACAAGAGCAGTTGAAAGTGGGTACGTATTTTCTTTCGCACATGCTTGGCATCAGCGAGTTTCGCGTGCGCTTCACGCTTGCCTGTCAGCAACAAGGAATCCCAATTGCAAAATGGATTGGAGAGCGCGACCTGAAAGCGCAGTATGACCGAGTTACCATTCAAACCAGCAGTGGCAAAGAGCAGCTAATCCCCATCATTCCTGATAGCTATTTCGTGGTGCAGACACCGCAAGGCAATCAGTGTTTTGCCCTTGAGTACGATACCGGGAGTATGCCGGGAAAGCGTATCAAGACCAAAGTGGCAGGGTATTTAGCGTATATCCGTAGCAAAGCCTATCAAAAACGGTTTGGGACAAACAGTTTGAGGGTTCTTTTCATTGCGTCAAGCGAACGGCGAATGCGCGGACTGATGAACTTTACGCAGGCCGCAGGCGGGAAACGACGGTTTTGGTTTGCCACGCTAGATAGTCTTGACCCGGAGCGGCTGCTCACCGACCCAATCTGGCAAACCGCCGGAGAAAATACATATCTATCGCTCCTTTCCGCATCAGCGTAAAAAGGGTCGCCGCAAGCGTGGCAACCCTTTCCTGTAAGCCCCTTGACCCATCCTTGTTCTGTCTTTGCCCCAAAACAACCATGAGTGTCTTGTCGTTGGGCGAGAAACAACCAACACCAGCGGCGTGTTGTCGAACGTCGCTGTTCAAGAGTTTGAACTGCCTACATTGTCTATATAGCAGGTTTTAGCACACAAATCTACTGGAACTATCCACGCAAATGATTCTTTTTAGCATTTGTGAATCGGACAATATAACAGTGGAGAAGGCGAAGACTATCCTTTAAATATTGTTCCATGATGGAAATATCAACGACCAAAATGGAATGACCATCGAGATGTTGCCGAGTCATATAGCCCCCAAAACCCCTTTGGCTCTGGATAAATACGGTCTTCCAGGTCATCAGGATTGGCAACATCAAAAAACGCCCGTACCTTTACGTCCTCCCCGTCTTCTGGCTTTTCAACTTCAACAAGACCCCATCCCCATAGATTGTTTGGATATGGAACTTTCTCGGAAAAATAGCCTTCGATAAGGTGGCGCGGATTAAAGGTACATTCACGCGCATCAAGAATATCGTCAGGAATTTCTGTGTATGGACAAGGAAAAATTTTCAAGTGAGAATAAGGAAAATCCGCAAGCGCTTTTTCAAGTATAGTCATATAGTTTGATAGCTTATTATGTCTGCTGACATATTGTATACCAGTGATTTACGCAGTAAAGGTATAAAATTTAATGTACCTATCTTGTATATCGCGTGCCTGCGCCATTTCATGATAGGTGCGCTAAAATCTACCGGAATCATCCATGTAAATCCTACTTTACCAAGCATTTTCGCTTTGCTATAGTGGGCGAATCAGGTATGTTATCTATTCAGGCTTTTTACCTCAATCTCCCGCATATTGTCGATTCCTTATCTGGTTGTGTCGTTGTTCAGCGTAGTCCGCAGAATTTTGAAGTATGGGGCGCAGACATCGCCAACCACTATCTTATTTCTCAATCTGCGTTGGATGAGCGTGGTGTGGATATTGTCTACCTCTCTGACGCTTCTGAGAGCGTAATATGGGAACACGCCCATCAGGAAAGGAACGATGTCATGGGTTGAGAAAAACCAGCGCACCAGTTTCGATAACGTACCTATTGATGGGTTGTACTATCTGAGTGGCGACCTACTTGCCCAATTGTTTGCAGGTCATCACGGTTTTCCGTTTTTCAACCCCGAATGGCTCAAAGGGCAGAAAATGCCACAGGTGCAATTTCCATCAGGTCAATCTTTTGATATTTGGGAAACGAGCGTTCCACAAGCAGGCGGCATCATCCATATTTTCGGTGAAATGGATTTGCCCTACTTCTCAACCCGTGATGACGCATGGGCGCTTGTAAGCAGTATTGCCGAGCAAGTAGGGTACGCTGCCATACAACACGGCGCAGATACCATTGAGGTGCAAGGACATGATACGGACGAGCATTATCTGATTACGTTTGATAACTCTGAGCGTCGAATCCTTGATATTGCCCCTATCAAATCAAAACCCGATGAACGCGCAGAAATACCACACGAACCACTTCTCGACCAAGCCAGCCGCGAAAAACTACCAAAACTCTACACCAATGAACGACTTGGCTTAAATGCCCTCGCCCAAGTGAAGTTCTTTACGCCAGATGGGAATTGGACATGGTATGCAAGTGAGTTCGATGGCAAGGATACCTTTTTCGGCTTGGTTGCCGGACTCGACACTGAACTTGGCTATTTTTATCTCTCAGAACTTGAGCAGATTCGTGGAAATCTTGGTTTACCTGTCGAACGCGACAGACATTTTACTCCACAAACGCTGAAATCTTTGCAAAGGCAACATCAAGAGAGGGGAGGGTGAGCTATGTCAGCCGAGCGACTAACTTCGCTGCAAATGAATATGTTTACTGGACAATTGGTTGATACTCGTTCACAAAGCCAAAAACAGCGAGATAGAGAAGCAAGCAAGCCACAGCAAGCAGAAATGTTTTCTGCGCGAGAAGTTCTTCAATTTGGCGTCAATCCTCATCCGCTCATGCCTATAGCGGAGACCACACGACTTGAATTACAAATCCAAGACCTACGCTCTGAAGAAGAAAAAGAACGTGACTTGCAAAAATTAGCCGGCGCGCAAACCTGCACTATGTTTTCTGAAAGCATTGAAAGCTCTAACAACGCAGAGCAACAGATAGAATGTAATGAAGATGAAATATTTTATAATGCAATGCGTCTTTTAAATTTTGCATTTCCCCTTTTTTGAATCAGATATTGTTTGAAAATTCAAAAAATGCAAAGAGAATCATTTGAGTATTAGAACAAATGTGTAAAATTTGGAAAATCAGGTAAAATATTATTTGTTGGGTAGTGTTTGGACGGTGGTTGATGCCCTATACAGTAAATACCTCATTTGATACATATCGCTCCACGAATGTTGATTTAGATAGAGACCAAGTAAGTCGAGCGAGGAACAGCCGGGATTATTTAGTTGGACAAATAACTACAGTTGCAAACAGAGATTCAACTTTCCCTCTCTTGTACGGTGGATATAAAGCATACGGTTCTTTTGCACGAAGCACGAAGGTTCGCCCATTAGACGATATAGATTTACTCTTGTTGCTCAATGGCAAGGGAGTTTCAATTCAGGAAAGACCGGAAAATCACTGCTGGTTAAAAGTAAACGTAACGGAGAATCCTACACTAAGTCTATATTTAGATAATTATGGTTTTCTTAACTCAACCAAAGTGCTTAACAAGTTTAAGTCTGCGCTAACCTCAATACCTCAATATAAAAAATCCGACATTAAACGCAACGGTGTTGCGGTAGTTTTGGGACTCAGTTCTTATGATTGGGTCTTTGACATTGTGCCATCATTTCCAGTTTATAATTATGCGGGTACTGAAATTATTTATTATGCTATTCCAGATGGGAGAGGAGAGTGGATGCGAACAAATCCACAAAAAGACCAAGACCTCATTACCGAAGTCAATCGACTACATCAAGGTTTACTTCTTCCTATTATTCGACTTTTCAAGTATTGGAACACCTACTGCTATTCTCCACCAGCACTCCTATCATATTATTTAGAAACCATGATTATGATGCGATTGAGGCAATCGCTTTATCCTTTAACCAGTATCAAATCAGCCATACCTATTGTATTCAATGAACTTGCTTATGCTGTGTTGGCCTCTTGCCCCGACCCCAAAGGATTGGGGGAAAATCTTGAGGTTGGCGTAGATATAGATGTTCGGAGGAAGGTGAGTGCCGCAGCAAAGGATATGGCATCCAAAGCGTATCTAGCACTAGATGCAGAGAATCGAAACGACCACAGAACTGCTATCCAGTATTGGGCAAGCATTTTCCCTAATTTCCCGGCGTATGGTTGAAAGGTACGGCGCACGACTGTGAATACTCAACAACAACCTAGCGTTGGTGATTTTCTAAACAATGTCCAACGTGAAAAACATGAAATTGCTAAAAGATGGTGGTGGTTCGCCAGAGGGTTGCAGTTTATCGTTTTGGTGGTAGGTGTCGTCGTAACTATTGGCAATATTTTCCCCACAGAATTTGCTATATTGTCGGCGTTTCTTTCCATCGGATCAATTTTGGCCCTTTGGGCTTCTGACCAACATAAAGGGAGCGCTCAGGCGATTCATCGCAAATTTGAATTTCTTGACGCCCTTGGTTGGGATGTAAGCCAACGAGAATTGCGTAATTTGCACATATCTCTACCTAAAGGAGTGAAAGAAAAGCTCGATAAGTCGCCTATGTCGCCATATGATTATTTTGCGTCTAAAACCCCTAGGTCTCCCCGACGCTTACTAGAAAATCTCACGGAGTCCACCTTTTATTCGCAGCATTTGGCGATGCGTAGCGCAAATATCTTTGGCATAATGACTATAGTTACTTTCGCACTTTCTTTAGTGTTTATTGTGTTTATCCTTCAATCCTCACCTGCCCAATCTACAGCAATCATTGCCGCGAAAGTATTTGTTTTGTTTCTTTCTTTCCTTTTCGGTGGAGGATTCGTTCGATTAGCCTATGATTTCTACCGCTTTTCACAAATAGCAAAACACGTTGAAGAAAGTGCTTGTACGCTTCTAAAACAGGCAGACGCAGATATTGAAAAAAATGAGGTAGTTAAACTATATCAAGAATATCAACTGGTTCGTGCTGGCTCACCCCTGATACCAAGTTTTGTCTATAACGCTATGCGCGACGAATTAAATAAATTGTGGAGCCAATATGAGCAATGTAAACCAGCACAATCCCCTTAACTATATTTAACTGTTTGCTATCAAAATAATATTATCGGGCTAGTTTTAAATCAAAATTGGAAAAGAACAAACAGTGGTTTGTTTAGCGCCTTTGCAATTTTTGCAAAAGTTTCAAGGTATGCACGGCGTTTTCCATTTTCAATGCGACTGATAAAAGCGCGGTCAATATCCGCTGCGGCAGCAAGTTGTTCTTGATTCAGCCCAGATTGTTTTCGCAGATAGGCGATACGTTGACCAACTTTGAGATAGAGAGTGCTGTTGCTTGACACCGCTGTAGTTTCGTATGCTATATTGCAACCGTCCACTGTCTATTGGACAGGTGCTTTAAAGACACTTTATGAAAACACCACACCACACCATCAAAAAACATCTTCGCTGTATAGAATATATCGAACGAGAAATTGGTACACTGCCCAGCAATGATTTTTATATCGTTAAGTGTGTTTATCTCATCTATGAGCTAATTACCATCATCAAAGGAAGACTTTATTCCTGCTAAAGTGAATATATTTTCAGAAAATGATGATTTTCCGCGCTGTTTTCATTTCGTGAATACCTCTTTTATATAACAGTCATACTTCTCGAAAAATGATTGGCTCACAGTATTGGCGTGTAGCGTGCTACCAAGGAAAATTAAATAGTCAAATGATGATGGACTTCAAAGACTGTTCATAAATAGAGAAACTGTTCATTCGCAATCATACTTATAGGCTATCCTTTATCTTAAAATTATAGGATAGAAGATAATTCCCCTCTATCGAGGGAGCGTAATTATGTCGTATTTAGCCTGACATGCTCTTGAGGTAGATTAATGTCGCATCACAAACAATGTGCGCTAGGTGATGTAGTTGGAACGTATCGTCTATTACCATAAACGATGGTACGGTAAACCAGCAGTAATTCCTCGTTGGGAACACTCCAAGAGACCCTATCCCTTCTATCTGCACTGGCCGCTTCGTCCTGCGGTAAAAGTCGTTAATGAATAAGTGTTTTTGATTGACTGAAAAGTTGCGGGTGTAGTTACCTGGGGAGGATAGCTAGCATTATGATTTTATGTCTTCGTCTTCTGAAGTCCCCCTCCAACTTGATATGTTCACTCAAGAATGGGTCGATACGCGCACAGAAACCGAGAAAAAGCGCGACTTGCTCCAAGAATTGCCGCAGCAGTTGGAACTCTTTTCGGCTCATCTCTGGTTGTCTCTATGGGCTGATGGGATTGTACCTGTTGCCAGCATCAAGATCGAACCCTCAATCAGTAATGCTCTCATGCTCTCACCTATGCGGGCAGTCACCGTGTTTAAGTCTCGCAAATTGTGCGCCGAGCCTATCATCGAACCGCGGCAACTTCCAGCACCACCGACTTTCCCCTTACTTGGCTCGGGGGAGATTCAAGCGGTACAACCAGATAATGAATATTTCGTGGCTCGATTGAAATCCGTAAAGCCGCGCCTTGAGGCATATGTGTATCGGCGCTGGTATGAGGAGTTCGATGTGTTTGAGCGTGATAATCTTATTCAAGTTGCATTAGTCTACTTGTGGCAAGCCTTTCAACGCGAAGCACATGCACTCACTCTAAAAAATGACTACTATTGGCTGGGAATTGCTAAACGAGGCGCACTGTATGAAATTTCTCGTGAACACCGCACCCGATTTCGGCGGCAAGGCAAACGAGGGACTAGATTGGAAAAGCAACCAATAGTGGTCAGCGTCGAAGATGAGCTAGAAAGACGCTACCCGGAAGGCAAGAGCGAAGAACTCGATCCAGCCCTGTTGAGCGGTGATAGTACGTATCAGAGCGACACGCAGCAAATCATCGCTGCGGATAGACGCCTCGATTGTGCGATTCTCGTTCAACAGATTTTAACCGGAACGAGTGAGGTAGATCGTCCACTAATTCAGAGCGTTCTTGGTTTTATGCGAGAGGGATTAACACAACAGGAGATGGCAAGACGGAAAAATGTTAAGGTTTCCACGATTCGGGTCACGATTCGTCGCATTCAACAAGCCGCTGGTGCTTTTCAGCAAGCCAAAGAAAATCGAAAACGTCCCGGCATAAGCTTTGATAAGCGTATTCAGGAACTTCGTAGCAGGGGGCTTGGTGGTCCGGCAATTGCACGTCTTATTGGAATGCACCCCAAGTTTGTTTATCGACGGCTTGAGTACATAGAGATAAAATAGCCGTTCCTCTTCAGCATTGTCGAAAAATCCCTCATGTGTTATAGGAGTCGTTTTATTGGATGAGGAAATTATAGAAAATTCCGTTGAAATAATTATCATTCCTGCAAGTAATAACAAGAACTCAATTTTCAGGTAGTTACAGAAAATGTTTACGTCAAAGGCAAACCTAAAGTAAAATATAGAATTGTATATCTCATCATCAATATCGTTATTGGAGCTGTGAAAATGCAACCTCCGAACTCTAATGTTCCAAATTGGATCAAATCCTCTCTCGCATTTATTGCCTTAGTAATTCCAGTTCCTCCAATATTCGTAATTTTGCATTCATACACTCAAAATATCGAACAAGCTGCTCTCTTAACCGCAGCAGCAGAAGGGATAATTTTCATTATTGTTTCGCTTCGAGGGGTATTTGGTCCGGTATGGCAAACGACTTTAAAAAATGCAGCAGAAGATTTTCAATTTCTTGTTCAACGATGGGTAGATCGCTCGATACGCCCGTTTTATCTGCGTGAGGTTGTAGAGGAGTGCCGGAGTTCAGACTTACGTGGTACAAAGTTGCTTCTAACTTCTGGATTTAAGTTACCTGAATTATATGTTTCACTACGGATTGAACGATATGATGTGCCAACTATTAAACAGCAAAACAAGCAGGTAGGCGATGAAGATATTTGGACATGGTTAGCTTTTTTACCTGACTCTCATTTAGCAATTATAGGAGATGCAGGTAGCGGTAAAACTACGTTACTAAAAAACGTGGCATATAGCTTAGCTCAGCAAAAAATTTCAGTCGTTCCGCGTTTAATTCGCCATTTAATTCCTATACGTATCACGCTAGAGCCATACATAGAAAAGATTTTAGATAACTCTGAAATCTCTTTATTTGAGATTTCAGCTTTAGCTACCGAACAAATTGCTAAAAAACTTCAAAAGCAAAATCGCCATGCCCAATTTGGAAATTGGTTAGAAAGACAGTTGATTAACGGGCGCTGCTTGCTCCTCCTCGATGGCTTAGATGAAGTAGGTAATAAGGAAACACGACAAAAAGTTGTACACTGGGTAAAAAACCAAACAGTTCAATATAGAGAGAATCGGTTCCTAATTACTTCCCGGCAAGAAGGGTATGAAGAGAATCTAATAGATGGCTTTACGCATCTTCATGTCAAGCCGTTAAGTATGGAACAAAAACAGAGCCTAATCACAAACTGGTACACGGCCTTTTATCGTAGCAACGCTTCGGAACCGTTAAAAGTATCAGAAATACAACAACGAGTTGAGGAAAAACGCGCAAATATATGGAAAAAATTACGAGGATCTCATGTGATGTGGGTTTTTACCGAAAATCCATTACTTCTGACTATGATTATTGATTATTATGAATCGTTTCAGACAATTGCTTCCAGTCGAACCGAACTTTACGAAAACATATGTTATTTGTGGCTGGGAAATCGTGATGAGAGCCGAGATCTTTTTAAGGATAATGGGATAAATCCAAGCCAATATAGAAAACTTATCGAGTTGATAGCTTGGCAAATGATGATTAACAATAAAAGAGCCGTAGAAAAATCAACAGTTATGACTTGGATAAATCCTCTAATCTCAAGTTATGCAGTTAAAATATCCGCGGAAGATTTTTTAGCACATTCTGTCCAACGCAGTGGAAAAATATTTACTAGATTAGGTCAATATTATAGTTTTACTCATAAGACATTTCAAGAATATCTAGCAAGTACACATTTGGCCGGAACACTGCATGGTGATGTCCGTCTATTAATTGAGCAGATTGATAACCCCTTTTGGTATGAGACAATTCGGCTATATTTTGAAAATGGTACACAGGATGTATCTCCCCTCTTAGAAGCCGCTCTAAATCATGCAACCCCTTCCGCTGCGATGCTTGCATTGGCAAAAGATTGTGAGACCCCTCCGTCCCGTGTTGATAATCAAAGCTTGAGAAATCAACTGGATGTGTTAATTGAAGAAAGTTTAGAGAGTTCTGAGCCTACAAAGCGCAAATTTGCAGCACAAGTTTTGTTAGAACGGCAAATTAATAGTCAAAATGAATGGATATTAATCGATAATGAACGATATTTGAGTCGTTTTCCAGTTTGCAATGCTATTTGGGAGTTATTTGTTTCTGAATTGCTGTCCGCGAATAACTTAGCAAATTATCTTATTCCGCTTCATTGGACAAACACACAATTCCCGGTAGGAACGGCGAAAGAACCAATTACTGGCATAAATGCAGTCGCAACCTATGTGTTCTATACTTGGTTAGCTAAAAAGTACGGTAAGCAAAACGATATAGAGTTTAGCTATCAAGCACCAAATATAGAGGAAATTAAAGGGAATTTACCAGATATCAAAAATGTATGGATATTTCAGGGCGGGCTTTTTAGCTTATATGAATCCGAGAATAAGAGTGAAAAACTTGAAGTATGGGCAATGCCAGATGGCGATATCCCCGAAGAGTTGGCTGATTGGGTAGTCTCAGCTAAACAAAATTTATGGTATGTTCTCGCGGTCTTTACACACAAAAAGATGGAGGATACTGATGCCTTAGAGACAATAGGCAGGGATTTGTCTCAGATGAAACGCGCAGTCGGTGTAGATTCTAGCGCTGCAACCGATCCAGAAGTACCGAATGATGAAAATTCAGAAAAGATTTTTCTCAATATGGCTCTAACCTTATGTAAGCGCTTAGATGGGCTGATAAGCAATCAGAATTACAATTTAGTTCGCTCTCTCAATAGAGTGGCTAAACGTAGTATATTTAGCCGTATTTTCAGGCGAACAGTATATTTGCCCAACTTTAAAATCCCTGATACAGACTATGGTTTCGATGATGCTGCGGAAATTGTTACACAACTTATGAACTTACTTAAAGGAGAAGGTAACTATACCACTGCCTATGAAAGCCTTGTTTGCGCTGGTAAATTACGGAGTTGCATATTAAAAGCGGCTCTCTTAGCTAAAGACACACATGGAAAATCGGTGGTAAATATGTATGTATACCTTGCCGATATAATAGAGTGCATGTTGTGGATTAATATCTTTTCACCTCACACTCAGTACCCGTATTGGGTTGAACGGATTCATACTGGATCGTTGAGGAATTTGAGAAATCTTGTAATGTTTAAAATTTCCGATGCTCAAAAAAAAGAACCAGTTCGCGGAAGGTTTGGTCAAGAATCTCCAAAATGGATAGAGTGGAAAAACAGTATCATGGTCGATATGGAGGTATACGTTGCCTTAGTGAATATAGAACGTCAATATCAAAAAACTGTGCCAACTATAGGGGAACTTTATCTTGTAAGAGATTTAACATGATAGACATTATGGAATTCAAAAAGCAATAGCATTCCTATAACCCCTGCCTCCCGGCGTTATAAGATTAAAATCTTTTTCCGTTGATGACTTTTGTATCTATCCGATGATTGCATAAAAACGATGGTTTATTGTGCTACTTTTCTTGCGTGTAAGTCACTGTTATTATGACAACAATCGTTGTCGTCAACGACCTTTTCACGCAATGTCCAAAACTATTGGTTATTTACGAGTATCGACGGCGGAACAAGACCTCAACAAAAACAAGTTCGCTATTCTTGAACTTGCGAATGAGAAAAGTTTGGGAACTGTAGAATGGGTTGAGGAAAAGATTTCTACGCGCATCGCATGGAAACAACGGGCTATTGCGAGTGTCATTGAAAATGCCACCACAGGTGACAATCTCATCGTGAGTGAATTGTCTCGACTTGGACGCTCGATGCTGGAATGTATGGAAATTTTGTCGATTGCTTCTCAAAAGGGGATTAACATCTTCTCAGTCAAAGGCAACTGGCAATTGGACGGTTCGCTCCAATCCACAATTGTTGCGATGGCCTTTGCTATCGCGGCTCAGATTGAACGTGAGCTTATCAGTCAGCGTACCAAAGAAGCGTTGGCAGCACGAAAAAAGGCTGGTGGTAGGTTGGGTAGACCATCTGGTGTCGGCAAAAGCAAACTTGACCCTTATCGTATTGAGATTGAGGCATTGCTTGCTAATGGCTCAACTCAAAAGTTCGTTGCCAGGCGTTATGGCACAGCAGAACCGAACCTGAGCCGATGGCTCAGGAAGCATCATCTCAAGCGGGCATAAACCTCATAACCGAGTTTTTCAACACACTGAAACAGTGTGCGACGTAAACTGTCTGAAATACAACCTCTCAGTCTTTTATGATGGAGAGAAGTATTGGGATAGTTTTAAGCACTATCCCAATATTATTTCACGGGTTGGTACTACCGATTACGGATGAATCTACCCAGCCAAGCAAGGAAAAATGGATAGTGTTTTTACCCAATGACTTGACATCGACAAACGTGGATGATGGTTTTCCATCGGTGAAACGCACGAATTCAAACCCTGTTGTGGCACTGCCACCCGCACACGGTGAATTTAAGTCAAAACCTTCAAGGTTACGTTTGACATAAAAAAGTGTTTCCCCTGTGGGGGACCACTCTAGTCCACAGCCATCAGAACCGCGATAAATCTCTTTCAGTGTTTTACCTTCGACTGATACAACAGTTACGGTTCTATCCTTTGCAGGAAGTCCCGGTTTAACAACATCATAATTGGACGTCTGCCGATACCCCAGCCAGTTGTTCCGGGGGTGCATTGCCCAATGGTCAGCAGTAACATCTCCAACAGATGTCAATTGTTTGTCGGCAAGATTAAAAATAAATGTACGCATCGAAATTACTGGCGGGTTTTGTGCAGGTGTTCGTTCCCAATGACTGATGAAAACCTGTGTGGCAGAGTACCATTGATAATCAGACCATTCTTCCCAGAACAGTTCCTGAGAATTTTTTTGTACTTTACTTATCCCATTTTGAGTGCTTTGTGAAAATGGTGTCGCTATTTTTAGGGTAGATAGAGAGGGTGACCAGAGTACAACATCAGTTTGCACAGAAGCTACAGCCGTTCCGCCGCATCCCCCGCGGAAACTCAGATAAACGTCATCCGGTGACCATTGCAGATTACAGATAACTCCGGCATCCGACCCAATGGCAGGCGGCAATCTATCCGACATTTTCAGAGAAGATAATGTTAAAACGTTTAATGTCTGGCTTTGTCCTGATGGTATTCTTACATCGAATACTTCTAACTTACATTCCTTTTGTGCCCGCTCATTGTAGCAAACCGAAGCTCCAATAGCTAAACGAAATCCATCATGCGACCAGGCCATTGTTGGAATATAAGGGACACCTTGCCTAATGGGAGTTAGTTTGCGAGTTTTCACCTCAAACAGCATGACATCAAAGTTAGCTGCAAGACGATCCACGTAATTTTGTGAAGATTGCCGTGCATAAATTAAATATTGCCCATCGTTTGACCAAGAAATGCTATCAGGTTCAATCCAACGTTCGTCAATTTCAATAATGCTGTTGGTGAGTAAGTCGTACATCACGATGTAAAATGATGTAGATGTTCCGGCTTTTGGAGAAAGGATCGCAAGCTGATTCCCCCTCGGATTTAAACGAGCAATCACAGGGTATAAACTTATGCTGCCTTTGGAAAGTTGCCGATTTTCCACCGTAACAGCATCACCTGCTACCTTAAAAAGGCTTAACTGCATATCTTCCTGTAAAAGCGCGTAAGTTTGCAACTCTATCGATTTGATTGTATGCTGCCCTGACGCCAATTGGAAAAGCGAAACGACAAGTGAAAATACAAATACTAGACGATTACGCATTGCTTTTGTCCTTTTGCTAACGACAGGCTCTGAATGGACTGGTTGCGCCACTAAACACAGGCGAAGCGCCAGGAGTGTTATTCCATTCATCATAAATGCACACAATTCCATCTAAAATTCCGAGTACATTTCTTGCTTCCGTACCAGAAGCAAGGGGGGTAGGAGATGCGCCTGGCGCGGTACGATAACCTAGTTGAAATGCTAAATGGGTTTGAACAGTATTGGCTATTCCACAACTAGCTGTTTGATCGTCTTTTTTGCAAAGGTCTCCAATCTTGTCGCCAGCCGCTACAGAACCAGCGGTTGTTCTTGCATTTTTGATGTGGGTCAACGCCACTGCTCTCATCGCTGTAAAACCGGGAGGAGGAGTAGCATCGATCATTATTACCGCTGTATTTGAACCTGCGAAATAGGTATAAGTCCCGCTTACAGGTGCATAAACAGGAATGTTCCCTGATTGATCACAGGAAGCTAGATTACTGGGATCAGCTGTATCGAGACATAACTCAAGATTAAGCGGTACAACGTCAAATGTCGTTCCAGGCGCATGATATGAAAATGCCCCTGCGTATGAAGATGGGACTGCTGGCATTCCCACGCTGTTTCCTCCGAAGATTGGCTGAATAGGAGAAACATTGAATTCCTGCGGTACTTGAGTTGGAAACGAAAGTGATGGTGCTGGAAGGGGTAAACTTCCAGTGCATGAAACACTTAAGTTCGTGCCTGTATCAGCAATGTATCCCCTAACTACAACTGGCTCAGTACCACCTGTCTTACTTACTGTTACCGTGACTTGATACCATTCTGCTGTTGTCGATATCCAGTTAACTATTCCGACGTAAGCTACGGCGTTCAAACCGGAATATACGTCTGGGTGAGCAGGAGTTACTCCATTTGGCCATAAATATGCTCGGTTTGATGGCACAGGTTGTGTAATCGTGCCATTCGCTTGCATTGTAAATAAAGTATTTCCAGAATTCGGATCATTCAGTATAGCGGATTGATTTCTAAAGTTTGTATTTCCGTTAATAGTTACTGGGCAGGTAATTTGTGTGGGAGTTGGAGTTGCTGTTTGCGTTGCGGTTGAAGGAACTGGTGTTCTGGTTGGTCGCTTAGTGTTAGTTGGAATTCCTTGCATGGCAATTTGTGTCATAAAAGATCCAACAACAGGTTTGTCGTTTGTGTTGCCAAAAACAGGGAGATAGCGACCAGGCGAATTTGTTAATGTAGAATCAAACAGAATAAATTGTAATGGCGCTGGATCGGCACTGATACTATCGGCTACTCCTCCTGAATTATTCATACCACCATAATTTCGTCCTAATCCTACCCAATCTCCTGTTACAGGGGCACTATAGACGCTATCGAGTTGCCAAGTTAAATCGCTATATGTAATCCCACTCGGCGCGCTGTTATTGCTTAAATACCAAGTGTTATTCATCGGACGATAGACACCAGGACTGTCTTGCCCGTTACCATCCCAATCCCCTGCAATACCAACATCTGAGGGGTTTCCGAGAATAGCAAAATTATCTGCATATCCTGTTGCAAGTTCGTTTTTGAGGTAAAGGATACCATTCGATGGACGAAATACGCCAACACCTTCGTAAGGCGCATTTGCCAACCAATATCCTGAAATTGGTGTATCCGCTGGATTACCCAGCACAAACACAAAATCAGCGTTGGCAATGCCTGGTACGTTACTGTTGCTCAGGTAAAATATGCCTGTACTGCTATCATATACGCCTACCTTATCTACACCATCACCATTCCAATCACCCATAATTGGGTAATTGGATGCAGCATTTCCAAAGTTATAAGGGATGGTTAAATCTTCGGCTCCTGTGGTAAGTGAATTACGCAACAAGAATACGCCAGTGTTGTTGGTTGTGTTGGGGCGATAGACACCCACCGTATTCAACGCTCTTCGCCAAATTGCTAGTCTCGGTGCGCCAGCCGTATTTGTGAATCCTTCAAGGATAGTTGTATAAGTCGATGTGGCAACGGTATAGACATACATTGCCGCATGGCTGGAGTTTTCAATACCTATAAACAATAATGCTTTACCATCAGGACGCCAACCGTTTATAGCGAGTTGGGTTGAAATCATTCCTTGAGTATCTAACGGACCAATGTGGGACGTTGTTGCAACATCATAAATAAAATGTTGGCGAGAATTAGATGTTGTCATCGCAATTGAATGACCATCGGGCGACCACACAACATTGAACAAGCCGTTATCAGTACCAGTAGGACAAGCGAAATAACGGTCGTTTGAAGGGTTGCTTGCAAATGGGCTAATAGTCATACCACCTGACCCATTTGTCCCTACATTATATAAATACAAACCACATAATTGAAAATTACTATTACCGCTGGCGAATTTAGTACCATCTGGAGAAAAATCAAATCCGAGTACATTCAATCCTAATGATGTTTCGGCTGTTCCATCGGGTCGCACTGCATAGGTTTTGAATGTTCCTGATTCATCTACCCTAACGACGATAAACCTTCCATCTGGCGACCAGCGGGCGTGATATACGTTGGTAAATGTACGAGAAGAAAACAGTCGTCGATAGCTTGTGCGATTGAAATAGTCAACTATCCAAATTTGGCTTCCACGCGAAGCCAGTAAATATTTACCGTCTGGCGACCAATCTCTCGGAGTTAAACCATCATCGAAAGTCCCAGAAAAATTGACCGAGATTGTTTGTTTGTTTCCACCATCGGAATTGATTGATTTGAGATCATCAGAATCTTGATAAACGATCTGATTCTTGGCAAAGTCCATTGGATCAGATACTGGTTGGGCAGGGGTTTGTTCAGGCAATGCAGATGGTTGTTTGTACAACGTTGGCGTCAGTGTTCGTGTAGCTGTTTCGGTTTTACATGGCACTGAACCAGTTATTGACGAAGTTTGTGTGTCTCTGTAGGGATTAAATGTTGGTATCACTGTCGAACAAGGTACGTCTTTGTCAACATTTGCGGCAGAAACTACAGGCCGGGCTGTGGAAACAAACATTAGGATTACGATTGTTACGAAGGCTAGTGAAAAGGCGAACAGAGTTGTATGTGTTTTACGCAATTTGCTTCTCTGCCAAATACCCAATTTACACAAGGAGTCTATCCACGTTTTAACTGATGTCAACAGAGAACCCTTAACATCGCTGTATATTCAATACAAGCGTCATCCAGTCGTAGCACTAACGGTGGGAACATTAGGTAGCTACCAAGTTCTATCCAATGAAGTGTTCAATTATCCTGAAATCAACTCCGGGTTATTACAACACGGTAAAACGGTGCTGCTCATCATAAAAGTAATTCCGGTCACGTTATTCCATCAACTCGGTTCGACCTACCTGCTAAAATAGACTTGACAGAAACAATTGAGCGGCGTATAAAGCAAGTGTTACTTATCAACATTTTCCACTTCTATGCTAAAGTTTACCGCCAGTGTTACCCGGAAAGGCCAAATTACACTTCCCAAAAAACTGCGGGAGCGATACGGGATTGCCCCACTTGGCAAGGTCTTAATCGCTGCTGGCGAGACGAGCATTTACATTGAACCAACACAAGACATCACTCATCTTGCAGGTACGTTTGTCCCAGCAAAAATGAAGCCTGTCATGAAAGCACGCGAGGAAATGGAGCAGACCTATCAGCGTCCATAACTGCTATGTCGTATCTGATTGACACCAATATCTTTCTGCGTGTACTCATCAGAGAAGATGAAACAAGTTTTCAGTCTGGTCTTCAATTGCTGGAAGAAATCAAACTGAAAAAATGGGATGCTTTCGTTCCCGGCATTGTGTTATCTGAAATTGCGTGGACATTGAAGTCATACTACGGCTTTTCAAAGTCAGAAATTGTATCTGCGCTCCGAAGCATCCAAAACTTACGTGGATTAACGTTGATTGATAACTACAACTACCAGCTTGCTCTCGATTTATACCACCATCATGCGGTGAAGTATATTGATGCCTGTATTGCATCCTTGCCGCTGATTCAGGAAGATGGGGCAACCCTCATTTCTTATGACCGTGATTTTGACAAAATGGGGATTGACCGGAAAGAACCTATCCATATCCTAGGATAGTCTGTGTTTTCTGCTATGTGCTGGTAGCTATCATGACAAGAAACGGTACGACCAAATGCGATTTCTTCAAACTTTGATAAAGAAACGGCCATCAGTATCATTTATCGAGCGAAATCTTGGAACGTATTTTCCGCAGTCTTCCTTATTAGCATATTTCGGCTCTTATCGTTCCAGCTGGTGGGAATACAATCTGATATTGAGCGCGTTGTACAGACAACACGAGCTAAAAAGCCTAATCACGTGGTCAGCACTGAAGAATCTATCTGGGCAACAAAGATTTTACACAGCGCGTCTTATCGAAGAAGAAAATAAGCTAATTCGATATACCAGACGGTTTCCATGTCTATTTTTGTTGGCGCGCATTGCCCAACTGACGAATTATCTTGTAAGCCCCACACCGCAATATAGAAAAGGATACGCAGCAAAGTACCGATTATCTATACTCAAAGGTTCGTAGATAAATTGTTTTATTCGCTATTCTGGCTTTTTCGCTATAAGTGCGGATTTTTCCACCGTAGTTTTCTGATTTCCATGTAATTTCCTCTGAAAATTCAGGTAGAATTGCGTAAACTATTTCACTTTGAATAATTCTATGAATGCTTCAATTTTCGGAAATCGTATACGTCAAGCCCGTGAGAAAGCTGGATTGTCTCAAGGTGAACTTGCTGAACAAGTTGGGAAAGATAAACGCGCCATATACGAATATGAAAAGGGTGAACGCAAATTAGCGGCGACGGAATTGCCGCTGTTCGCAAAGGCGCTTAACGTTCCTCTACTCTATTTTTTTGAGGGAGAATTAGCGGTAAAAGACCATGACGTAGAATTTTTGACTCGGTTTCACCAAATTCCCCTCGAAGCACGACAGTACGCACTAGATATTCTCAGTGCTTTGTCGGAAGCCATAAGAATTACTTCTCGATAAACCCAACCCGCTAAATTTTCAAAAACTCATCAGTTCACTTCCCAAATTAGTATGTATTTTTGCATTTAAAAGATGTATAATCGCAGTTGAAATATAAACCCTACCATACCTCTCAGAAGATGCTAGAAATACCCGACAAGAGCTAATCAACAACATTAGTTCTAGCAGTATCAAAATTTATTACATGGATTTGCTTTGATCCAGAAAGGGCTAATTTGTATGACCGCCAGATAAAACTGCAATCAAACACATCCAAAGTTGTGATTGGAAACTTTTTGCCGTGTGATGATCTCAAGCAGCGCTTAAGAAAAATTTTTGAGATCGCACTTATACGTTATGAAGAGAAGAAAAAAGCTGTGTGTGAAAGGAAGTCCACATGAACAAGTCAGTTGCCATTTACAGCCGTGTCTCAACCGATGAACAAGGAAAAGGATATAGTCTGCAAACTCAACTGGACGGAAGTCGAGAATATATCAAAAACTGCGGCGACATTATCGTCGGTGAATTCGCGGACGATTATACTGGCACAAAACTTGACCGCCCCGAATTGGATAAAATACGTAACTTGGCACGTTCCGGCTCTATCAACAAAGTCGTTGTATATGAACTGGATAGACTTGCGCGAGGAATGGTCAAACAAATTTTGATTGAAGAGGAATTTGCCAAATTGGGTGTCGCCGTTGAGTATGTCCTTGCCGAGTATGGGGACAACCCAGAAGGCAGACTTCAAAAAAATGTTCGGGCGGTCATTGCAGAGTACGAACGCGAAAAATTTATTGAGCGTTCTAAACGTGGCAAACATGGTCGTGCGAAGGCAGGCAATGTTAATCCGGGAAGGGTTTCTAAGTATGGATATACCTATGTTTCCGACCCAGAGGGACATAAAGGTGCTTATGTTATCAACGAAGAGGAAGCAAGAGTCGTTCGATTGATTTATACGTGGTATGTGGTTGGCGATGAAACCGGAAAAAAACTTGGCATGAATAAAATCGCAAAACGTCTTTCAGAAATGCGTATTCCCACGCGATATGACAAAGTTAGTATGGAGGGTAAACGGTCTGCTAAAAAGCGAAGCATCGGACTATGGGCTGAGAGTTCTATACGAGAAATTCTCTGCTCAGAAATTTATGCAGGGACACATTACTATAACCAATTGAATATAAGACGGGCAGCAGGGGAACCCAGGGTGCGAGAGCGCAGTGAGTGGATTCCGATAAATGTGCCAGCGATTGTCAGTAAAGACTTGTGGGATAAAGCGCAGCAAATGCGAGAGGGAAACAAAAAACGGGCGTTACGCAACACGCAACATCCATACCTCATGCGCGGTAGACTACGATGCACAAGATGTGGATTTATTCTCGGTTGTCGAACAGATACTTATTCCAACCCGCCACGCGGACACTATATCTGCAATAGAGGTAAAACCCATTACTATCAAGATGATCTTAAAACACCACTCTGCCGAGGGTCAATCCGATCTGATATTTTGGATGAAATAGTATGGGATAAAATCAAATCCCTTTTGAAATCCCCCCAAGTAATTATTGATACTTTGCAGCAGGAGGCAAAGGAGCGGGAGAGTACAATCACAATTATTCGAGATAGATTACAAATTGCAGAAACTCAACTTATCGGCCTGAATGGCCAACGTACTCGGCTTTTGGATTTATACCTCAATGGAGAATTTCCAAAGGATATTCTTGATGGAAAAATGGTTGAGATCACGGGAATGATTGCGAAGTTTGAAGTTGAAGCAGCGTCTTTACAAAAACAGTTAGAGACCTCCGTGCCTTCTTCCACGCAAATTGAAGACATTGAGCGTTTCTGCGATCAAATCCAAACTGGAATTGAAAATTTTTCGGCTGAGGATAGGCAGACAGTTATCGAATTGCTGAATGTAACTGCCATGTTGACCAAAAATGATGATGAACTCACGCTGGTACTGAGTGGATATTTCCCAGACGTTACAACTGATACATTTGACCTCAAATCACCTTCATGTTCTGCGCTTTTGAGGGCGCACCGAATATTCTACGCTTATTCGGTCAAGGCCGTGTTATCCTCCCCGATACGCCAGAATGGGATGAACTGATCGGGCAATTCACGCCGACACTCGGCGCGCGGCAAATTATCGTCGCGGAAATTGATCGCGTCCAAACTTCCTGCGGCTATAGCATCCCGTTCTTTGACTATAAAGGCGAACGCGAAACACTAGTCAAGTGGGCAGAGAATAAAGGCGAAGACGGTTTGGAAGAATATCACGCGCAGAAGAATGTATGCAGTATCGACGGATTGGTAACACCAATCGGAGAGCGTCTCGCTGCACGCGAGAAATAAACCCCTTGTTTTCACCCGTCATTGTGATATGATGGCTGCCGTTTGTCCAAATTTCGCGCGCCCCGACTCGGCCCGTGTGCCTGCAATACAGGTAGAACTGCCGGGGATGACGGACGCGCCAGCCAACACGGGAAGGAACCCAATATGGCCCAGATTTCTATGAAAGCCCTTCTTGAGACGGGTGTTCACTTCGGACACCGCGCCAAGAAGTGGAATCCAAAGATGAAGCCGTACATCTTCACAGAACGCAACGGCATTCATATCCTCGACCTGCAACAGACCCTGACCAGCCTCGAAGAAGGCTATGAACTGATCCGCGATACTGTTGCCAAAGGCGGCGTTGTGCTGTTCGTTGGTACGAAGCGTCAGGCACAGGAAACCATTCAGCAGGAAGCAGACCGCGCAGGCCAGCCATTCGTCAATGAGCGTTGGCTCGGTGGCACGCTCACCAACTGGCGCACGATCAAGGATCGTATCGAAACACTCAAGCGTTTCGAGCGCGAACGTGAAGATGGCACAGATAAGATGCTCACCAAGAAGGAACGTCTGATCCGTGATCGTATCATCGAAAAGCTGAATACCCGTTTGGGTGGTTTGCGTAATATGACGCGCCTGCCCGACCTGATTTTCATCGTTGATGTGCGCCGCGAATATACAGCGGTCAAGGAATCCAACACACTCGAAATTCCGATCATGGCGCTGGTTGATACCAACTGCGACCCCGATCAGATCGATTATGTGATCCCCGCCAACGACGATGCTATCCGCGCCATCAAACTGATTTCCAGCTATTTTGCGGATGCTGCAATCGAAGGTATAGAAATGCGCAAGGCGACCATCGGTGACGCTCAGGATTCACAGGGTACACAAACCTCTGTCCCGACAGACCTGGAACGCTACGAGAAAGACCTCGATGATGAGGACTATATCGGCGCGTCTGCACTGGCGAAGCTCCGCAGCGGCGAACTCGAATTTGAGGACGAAGCGCCAAGCAAGCCTGCCGGGAAGCGTCGCTAGTTAACACGGCTTAACCTTCAACGTTTAAACTTTTCGAGGCACGCGAACAACGTGCCTTTTATCTGAACACACAGGATATAACTGCAAATGGCTGAAGTTTCTGCAAAAGCTGTAAAAGAACTCCGCGACCTGACCGGGGCTGCGTTCAACGATTGTAAGAAAGCACTCGAAGAGACTGGCGGCGATATGGAAAAAGCCGTCGAATATCTGCGCAAGAAGGGCGCTGCTACCGCCGAAAAGAAGGGTAGCCGCCACGCTGCCGATGGTCTCGTCCAGACCTATTCGCACCACAATGGGCGTCTCGCTGTCATTGTCGAAGTCAACAGCGAAACTGACTTCGTGGCACGTAACGAAACCTTCAAGAAGTTTGTGAAGGATGTCGCTCTGCACATCGCCAATAGCGCCCCGCAATACATCAAGCGTGAAGATGTTCCCGCTGAATTGGTTGCAAAGGAACGCGAAATCCTCCGTGAAAAGACACTCGCGGAAGGCAAGAAGGAAGCCGTTGTCGATAAAATTGTTGATGGTCGTATCGACAAATGGATCGAAGAAATTGTCCTCATGGAGCAAATCTGGATTCATGATGACAAGAAGCGTGTCCGCGAAATCCTGACCGACCTGATCGCGGAAATCAAGGAAAACATCGTGATTCGGCGTTTTGCCCGCTATGCGATTGGCGAAGCCAGCGGTGAAGCAACACCGGAAGCCTGATAGGGGATTCGTGCTGATGTTGGAAAGATCAGGCTGAATTGCAGTCTGATCTTTTTTTGTACCAGTTTTTGGAAGAGAGGAACCATTGAGCGAACAAAAACCAATTTACCATCGTATTCTACTGAAGATCAGCGGCGAGGCGCTGAGTGGGCCGGGCGGCTTTGGCATCGAACCCAATGAGGTAGATTTCCTCGCCCGACGCATCAAATCCGTGTTCAATCTGGGCGTACAGGTTGGCGTGGTGGTCGGCGGTGGCAATCTGTGGCGCGGTTCTGTCGGGACATCGCGCGGGATGGATCAAACTACCGCCGATTACATGGGTATGATTGCTACTGTCATGAACGGTATGGCGATGCGCGACGCACTGGAACGTATTGATGTACCGACGCGCGTACAGACCGCCATCGAGATGAATAAAGTTGCTGAACCATATATCCGGCTGCGTGCTATCCGCCATCTCGATAAAGGGCGTGTCGTGATTTTCTGTGGTGGTACAGGCAACCCCTATTTCACAACAGACACCGGGGCAGCCCTGCGCGGCATGGAAATTGACGCAGACCTGATCATCAAAGCAACGAAGGTAGAGGGTGTCTACGACGCCGATCCCCGCAAGAATCCCGACGCCAAACTGTACCAGACCGTAACGTTTGATGAAGCCCTGCAAAAGCGGCTGGAAGTGATGGATTCGACAGCGTTTACCATGTGCCGCGACAACAACAAGAAAATTCTGGTCATCAACTTCTGGAAACCAGGCGCACTGGAAGCAGCAGTATGCGGTGAGCAGGTTGGAACGCTGGTTGTCCCGTGAAACCGTCTATCATCACGATTGGCGATATAGTAGCCGACCTGATTACGGTGGTTCGGCTACCCATCGCGCCGGGGGACTTGATCATGACCAAACCGCCTCTGTTTGAGCCGGGAGGGGCGTGTAACTTTGCAATCACGGCAGCACGACTTGGTTTGCATGTTTCCATGATTGGCGCTCCCGGCGATGATATTTGGGGGCGGTTATTGCTGGATGCGCTGCATGAAGAAGGGATCGGAACGCAATTCGTGACGCCGTTGCAGGGCATACCAACGACGCTGGTGCAGGTTCTCGCTGACATTGAAGCGTTCACACAGACCTATCTCAGTTTCCCGGTTCCCAGCACAGGAGCATATCGGATCACAGACGCGATTCGGAATGCGATACGGGAATCACGCGGGATTTTCATACAGGGCTATACGCTCAATGAAGATTATCTCTGGGCAATCTGTCACGCCGCAATGGAGTTTGCCGCTGACAACAATTGTCCAATCTATTTCGACCCTGGCCCATTGTTCAACCGTGCGCCGCGTGACCGCCAACTTTATGCGCTCGAAAAATCGGATGTAATCCTGATCACCGAGGATGAACTCAAGACGCTGTATCCAGGTCAGAGTGTTGAAGATGCGTGTCTCACATTGTTTGCAGGGCGTACCCGCGAAGTCGTGACCAAACGCGGTGAGCAGGGCTGTCGCGTCTTTGTAGCCGCTACGACAAATTACATGGTACACGCGCCTGCCTATCCGGTACATGCGATTGGCGCATCGGCGGCGGGAGATTCATTCGATGCGGCCTATGTCTATGGAAAAGTACATGATTGGGAAGCTCCGATGTGTGCAAGGTTGGCAAACGCAACGGCGGCAGTCAAGGTAATGCGGCTTGGCGGTGGGCGACAAGTGCCACAGCGGAGCGAAGTTATTGCGTTATTGCGGGCAAACGGCGAAGATGAGATTGCGAATTTATTGGAGAAACTGGAATGACAGATAGTCTGGAACAAGCTCTCGGTGTTGGATTGCCGCCGTTTTCGGGAATTTCCACCTTCATGCGGGCGCACCCCACACGCGATCTAAACGGAGTGAACGTTGCTGTGTTGGGCGTTCCCTATGATGCTTCGGTGACGAACCGTACCGGATGTCGTTTTGGCCCGCGCAAAATCCGCGAATGTTCTTCGATGATTTGGGGCTATCATACAAAATTTGGCGTTACGCCCATGCGCGACCTAAAGGTGATTGATTATGGCGATGTGGATGTCATCCCGACAGATGCAGTGGTCAACCTTGAGCCGATTCAGACAGCAGCGCGTGCAATCGTCGAAGGCGGAGCGATCCCGCTGACATTCGGCGGCGATCACTCGATTAGTTTTCCGCTCCTGCGCGAAGTCGCCCGCAAACATGGCAAACTCTCTGTCATTCACTTTGATTCACACATGGATACCTGGCAGGGTACGCACGGGCAACTCTACCGCCATGATACGCCGTTTCGCCGTGCGATTGAGGAAGGATTGATCAACACGGCGGAATACATTCAAATCGGGATTCGCGGCCCGGAAGAATCGCCCGCTGATATTCAGGACGCGCTCGATCTCGGCGCGCATATCATCCCGATTGAGCAGGTGATGGATAACGGTACAGCGTGGGTTATCGAAGAAGTGCGGAAGCGTATCACCGGCCCGGTATATGTTTCGCTGGATATTGATGTTGCCGATCCTGCCTATGCGCCGGGTACGGGAACGCCCGAAGTTGGCGGCATGACCAGCTATCAGATTTTGCAACTGGTTCGTGGCCTGCGTGGAATGCGGTTCGTCGGCTTCGATATAGTGGAGGTCAGTCCACCCTATGATCACGCAGATATAACCTCACTGCTGGCAGCCAACATCGCCTTTGAGTTCCTGAGCCTGATTGTCGTCCATTGAACTTTATAGAGCCGTAAAAAATCATATTCACCCTTTACAATCTCTATAGAATAGTTCTATACTATTTTATAGAGAACTCCGGTAGACAAGGGACACTATCCGTATGGAATGGAATCGCACGCTCTCGCAGAGCGATTCTCCATGTTCAGATCATGGCGTAGGTGTCTCCCATATCGGTCATACTGCGGAGTTCTCACTATACTGGTAGCTGAGGTGAATAAATGGCTAAACCTCTGGTAAAGTACGAAATTCTGATCAAAGACACCCATCGTGGTTTGCTCTATGAAGACGGAAAATTTATTCGGATATTGGAAGCGGGGCGCTATGAAATCCTGCCCCCACGCAATGTCTCGTTCCTTCCGCGTCGCCCGTTGACCGAAGTTACGCTGGTTGATATGCGCGAACGTGATTTGACCATCAAAGGGCAGGAAATCCTGACAGCCGATAAGGTTGCGTTGCGTGTGAGCATTGTTGTACAGTTTCGCGTGACCAATCCACTTGCTGCCATCCATCAGGTTTCCAGCTATGAAGACCGTCTTTACAGCGATGTACAACTGGCGGCGCGTCGTTCGCTGGCTTCAATGACGCTGGAACAGATTTTGACCAACCGCAACCAGCTTAACGAAGACATTCTGCGCGATGTGAAGGGTGAAGCAGCTGGCTATGGTGTCGATATTCTGCGCGCCGACGTGAAAGATATTATCTTTCCCGGAAATTTGCAGGAAATCATGAATCGTGTGCTGGCGGCAGAGTGTATGAGTCAGGCGCAACTGGTCGAAGCACGTACAAAAGCCGAAGTCCAGCAGATCGAAGCGCAGGCAAAAGCCGGAACACGGCGTCTGGAAACGGAAGCACTGGTCGAGACACAACGCCGCGCTGCCGAGAGTGAAGCCGACGTACAGCGCATCAAAACCGAGGCTGAAATCCGCGCCCTGCGTGAGCGCGAACAGGCAGCGCGTGCCTATACTGAACATCCATCGCTGTTGCGTCTGACCGAACTGGAAACACTGCGGGAACTGTCACGGAGCGCCAATGCACGCATCTACGTAAATTTCGGTGGCGCGAAACAAGATTCCGAAAAAGACGATGCGTAGCACAAAAATAGTGTAGAATAACTAATATCAGGCCGCGAAATTGCAGCCCGGTTGGTAGTCCGGGCGTAGGTTCAACTCCTATCATATCCTCCCTCTCCGGGTGTCCGGCAGCCTGAGCAGTACAACACAATCAGGAGAGGAAACATCATGACTTTCACTATCTTCTTCGATCATCCCTACTGGGTGGGCGTTTTGGAAGAAGAACGCGATGGATTGTTATATGTTGCGCGCCATGTCTTCGGAGCAGAGCCGAGCGAACAGGAAGTCCTCGAATTTGTCCGCCACGATTTCGATTCTTTGTGGCAACAGATGACTGTCGGGATCGAGGTTGAATCTGTCGCTGCACGTCAGTTGAACCCCAAGCGGATGCAGCGCGAAGTACGCCGGATGATGGTTGAGCCTGCGCTTTCTACCAAAGCACAGGAAGCGATGCGTGTTCAGATTGAGCATAACAAGCAGGAGCGCAAAGCAGTAAGCCGCGCCAACCGGGAAGCCGAACGTGATTACAAACGACAGGTTGCCCGCGAAAAAGCCAAAGCCAGACATCGCGGGCATTAGGGCATCAAGGGGTTGGTGGTTCGGCACGTCCACGCTCCATCAACGGCCAAACCAAATCCGGGGACTCCTTGAACAGCCTGCGTAACTTGCCAGTATGCTGGTTTCCCTGAATATGAATACGTCCGGCGAGCGTTGCCAGCGCCGGACGGCCCATCCCAAATATATTCGTTTTCAGGAAAGTATTGATGCTCATCGTCGTTGTTATGTCAGGATGACCACGTTGTCCGTCATACAGAGTGCAGGCTTTGTTACCGATCTCGAATGTCCATGTTCCGCCTGCAATATCGGTTAGATGCAGCGCCCAGCGCAGCGGTGTTTGCCCTACCTGATCAAGGTTAGCTGATCCGGCTATGATATCCATCAGAAAATCCAGTCCGATATGAACCATCCGATTGGGCAAACCAGGAAGCCAGTTATAGCGCCGTAGATGCGCCTCGGTGAAATGTGACCAGTTATGGTAAAAGGTGTATTCCAATGCGAAATCAAGCGTTCGCCACCCACCAACCCGCAGCAGAGGCAAAAAGATGGGTCGGTTAAAATTATGGCTGACTTCGCGCAAGGCAATCTGGCTGGTTTTGAAATCGCGCTTTGCCTGCTCCATATCCTGATAAGTCGAACGCCGCGAAAACTGTTGTTCGTTCCACTCATCCAGCGCACGTAGTGTCGCTAATGGTTTCGGTAGCGGTGCGTCTGGTTTGCGCTGGATGGCATCGATCACCACCTGATTGAAATAGGTCAGATGATAGAGGACATCGGCATATGTCCAATCGCGTCCGTGCCGCCGCCGCCAGTCTGCATCGCTGAACTGCCCCCAGAATTCATCTTGGGCTTCCCAGAGCGCATCCAGATCACTTGATTGAAAAGCAAGACGTTCCATCAGTTATTCTGGCAATTGATAGTGCGCTCGATCCAACTCGTAGCAGGTGTAATGTTCCTCGGTTGGGTGTGCATCGGCAGCAAGCAACAGCGACCAATCCTGATCGGCGCAACTGGTAATAATGCTGTCGAAGCCTTCCCGATTCGCCCGATCCCGAATTGCAGCCAGCAATGGGGCAGTCAAAGGACGGGACGACCAGCACATCACGCTGCATTCTGCCGGTTTGCTATCGGCGTCATCTGCTTCTTTCAGGATCAGAATAGCGTTCTGGCCTGCTGCTGTAATTTTGAGATGCCAGATAGGGACGTTTAATAATTCCGGGATACCCGCTGCCCAATCTATCGGAAAGAGCGATTGCCACGCATTACGCGGCGCGATGGTGCGACCCAGTGGCATGTGCCAGCCCTTGATTTGTTCCGGGTTGCGATCTGTCAGGTCGGAGGATTGATAGAAGGCGCGTCCGGCCTGCGTCGGGATGCGCACCCGTCGCCCGCTACGCATCTGATGAAAACCATAGTGGGTATAAAATTCCGGTACGTTTGGATTATCAACGGTGAGGTGATCGCACTTCATCAGGTCGGCCATTGTCGCAATATAATCCAGCAGTTCATGTCCCAGACCATCTCGCTGGTGATCCCGGTGTACGTATAGAACACCGATACTCAAGTGATGTTGAAACGGTGCGGCCTCGAAATTGTCGTACACTTCGGCTGTACCGAGGACTTCGCCATCGGCTTCGACAACCAGCGGCGTACCAGCCCCACTTGTCAGGCGGTTCAGGTGAATAGCACAGGTTTCCAGACTGAGCCAGGGACCACCGTGCTGCCAGCGTTCAAAGATTGATAGATCGGCATAGTCGGCAGGTTCGCTTGCGCCGTTGGCATCATAACGCACCCACTGTTCCACATTGGAACAATGAATTTCCGTAATTGCAGCGGCATCCTGCAAAGTCGCCAGCCGAACCTCAATCACGAATTGCCAACCTTGTGATACATCCGAATATGCGAACGTTGCAGCAAAACCAGCGGTGCGGCGGCGATCATCGGGGTGCGTGGCTGGAACAGCGGGTAGATATGGGCATCGGTGATGATCACAAATTGCGCCAGCATTACTTCGATGAAGTCACTAAGACGATCATCTGGCCCCAGATGAAATTTGCCCTGAACGGCGTAATGGCTGGTATAGACCACCAATGCTTCTTCGCGGGGGAGCAGAACCACATGCCCATCGCCGGGGACACTCTCGAAGGCGATCATTTGTACCATCGGTTTACGAAATATAAATTCGTCCTGCACGATGCGTGTTGCCGGATTACTGGGCGCAAAACCAACTGCCTCGGCGTTATAGACGGTGAATGTTGGCTTGGAATCGTCGTTCATATAAGTGGTGAGCAAGCCAATTGCGCGCATGAGGGCGCGCGTCTGAAAGCTGTCGTTTAAAATAGTGACATTGAATTCGGTATGATTAACGGCGGGGGCGGCCTGCTGCTGTGCCAACATACCTTGCGTGCTGCGCTTGCCAATCTCGCCTGTCCCCATCGCCCCGGTCTGTTTTTTTACCGCCCCGGTATCTCGCTTGAACATAAAAATAATTCTCCTTTTGCTATCAAGTATAGCCGTTTTGGGGAAAACATAATATCAAAAGATCAAAAACGTACAAATTGTGCGTAATTGAATGTACAATCAAATTGATTGTTGTAGTGGAGAAAAAGACATGCGCATTTTATTGATTGCAATTGCCCTTGGTATTGCCAGCGCAGCAGTGACTATTGTCGGCGGGAAGTACGATAATGTGGCTGTTGGAACGACAGCCGCCGATGCCAGGCTGATTAGCGTGCAGCTACTATCCTCCAAGCGCGTTCAATGCGCTATCAAGGAAGAGGGCGCACATTGCGTTGAACCCGACAAAAACCCCGTCAAAATCTATCAGTAATCCTGCGACTCATGGGCAGCCAAAATTACAGCGGTCAGCGCTTCGGACAATATGAACTGGGAGATTTGCTCGGTGTCGGGGGAATGGGTGCAGTATATCGCGCCTATCAACCCGGTTTGAAGCGTACCGTCGCCGTAAAAGTGCTGCCCCTCATGCGGGGTGAAGAATACTCAAAACGATTCATCCGCGAAGCTACAACTTCGGCTTCGCTCGAACATGCACACATTATTCCAATCTACGACTTCGGGACAGAAAAAGGCATCAGCTATATTGTGATGCGTCTGCTCACAGGTGGATCGCTCGAAGACCGTATCGAAAATTTCATACAGGAGGGCAAGCCGCTTCCTGGTGTCCGCGAGATCAGCGGCTTTTTGCGCCAACTCGCCAGCGCTCTGGATTACGCTCACGGAAAGGGCGTGATTCATCGGGATATCAAACCTAGCAACGTGATGTTTGACGATCAGGGTGCAGCCTATCTGGTCGATTTCGGGATCGCCAAACTCTCCGATGCTACGGGCGGTCTGACCGGAACCAATATGACCGTCGGCACGCCGCAATATATGCCGCCAGAACAATGGCGCGGGGAAACTGTCGAACCCGCCTCGGATCAATATGCGCTGGCTGTCATGGTCTATCACCTCGTCACCGGACGCCTGCCGTTTGAAGCGCCAACACCCTTTGCGCTGATGCACAAACACGTTTATGAAACACCGACGCCACCAACTGCCTTTCGGAGTGATTTGCCTCCCGGCATTGTAGAAGTCTTGAATCGAGCGCTAGCCAAGACCCCGCCAGAGCGCTATCCGAGCGTAAGCGCTTTTGCGCAGGCATTCGAGAATGCTTCGCAGGAAACGGATGCTGGATCAACGGGAATTTTTGCGAGGCCTCTCCCGACGCCTTTATCTCAATCCACGATGCCGCGACCATTATCCCCATCGGTGAATACAGCCGCACGCCAGAAAACGACGCTTACACGGATAGCCCCTGTGGCAGCCGGTGGAACAGTCGTCATTATCGCATTTGCTGCGCTCGGATTTTTAATTGCACAAACTATCCTCCAGCCAGCACGTCCGACAAACATTGCAGCCTTATCCAGCCCGGAAGTGTCGCCTTCTGCAACCAATACACAAGTACCAACCCAAACATCTATCCCGCAAACTGCGACACCTATCCCGCCGACTGTAACTCTTGTGCCAACGGTAGTGAAGCTCACGCCAACTGACCTGCCAACGCTCGATATTCAGGCAATTGCACGCAGCACAATCAACGCCATCGAAACCATAGACGCAGAAGTCACGCGGCTTGCTGCTATCCGTCAAGGTAATCAGACCGCTACCGCGCGGGCATGGACAGCAACCCATACGAATACGCCGGGTATCACACCCAGCAAAACACCAACCGTAGTGCCAAGCAATACCGCCTCCCGTACAGCGACGCCTATTCCACCAACGATTGTAATTGCCAGTCCGACTCTTGCGCCGACCTTGACGCCTATCCCGCCTACGCAGATTATTTTGCCTTCGCCCTGGTCGCCAACGCCCAAACCTGTCATGACTATGCCTCCATTGATTACCGCTACGCCGAATCTGGATGACTTCATCCGCGAGGTGACGCGCGCCGGGACACGTACAATCGTGTATGCACAGCCATCGGCAAGTTCAACAGCAGTGGTGACTTTATTTGTCGGGGATAGGGTACGCCTCTCTGAAAAGACTTATGGATCGGGAAATAATCAATGGGTGGAGGTCATTCTGGCAGATGACCGTAGCGGGTGGATCAAATTCCAGACTGGTATCCTGCAAACAGTTGATCCCAACGCGACCACCGATGGTTTCCAGATCGGTACGCGGGTGCGTGTGACAGCGAATGGCGGCAATCTGAATCTACGCGCCAGTCCATCTACTTCCGCTGCACGTGTAAAAGTTGTTCCAACGGGAACAACAATGGTTATCATTGGCGGGCCAAAACGTGGTGGCTATCATATGTGGTGGCAGTTCACCCTGGCCGATGGTACGCAGGGCTGGGTAATTGACATCTCTGATTGGTTCGAGGTGTATTGAACACAAAACAAATCGCACGGGAAACGCTCGAAGCGCTGGAACGTGGTTATTATGCTGCGCCGGATGGCACAACCATTGATCTTGCGCCCCTGTTAAAGCGTTGCATCACTGGCACAGATTGCTATCAGCCGGATGATCTGGATCGGATACGTTCGCAGGTCTTGGTACAGCCCGCGCAAGCGCAACAAACAGAATTTGAAGTCCTCAACGAAACAACGTTACAAGGCTGTGCGCGATTAATTGCACAGGGTTATCGGCGTGTTGGCGCGTTGAATTTCGCATCGGCACGTAACCCCGGCGGCGGTTTCCTGAACGGTGCAAAAGCGCAGGAAGAAAGCCTCGCGCGTAGTTCCGGCCTGTATAACAGCCTGCTCAAGCACTTCGCGTTCTATGAATTTCATCGCAAGCTGCAAACAACGCTGTATTCGGATCGGATGATTTATAGCCCTGATTGCCCGATCATTCGTACCGATGATGGTGGTTGGCTGGATAAACCATTGCTGGTCGATTTTATCACCAGCCCTGCGCCGAATGCGGGGGCAGTTCAGCAGAACGAACCCGAAAATGTGCCGCAGATTGTGCCGACACTCCGCGAACGCGGTAGTAAACTGCTAGCGCTTGCTGCCCATCGTGGCTGTGATGCGCTGGTACTTGGTGCGTGGGGTTGCGGCGTTTTTCGGAATGATCCGAAAGAAGTTGCCGCGATTTTCCATGAGCATTTGAATCCTAAAGGGAAATATTGGGGATATTTCCGCAAGGTCGTTTTTTCGGTCTATGATAAATCGCACGATCAGGGAACATTTCAAGCATTTTCAGAGCGATTTTCAAATCTCAAATTCTGAAGGAAGCGAACAACATTGAAGACGAACTTGCCCCTAATCTGCGTTGGAAAATATCAAATTCAACTTGGACAATGGGAATCAGCCGAAGAACGGGAACAATTCCTTCAACAATGCAAGTTGGGGGTCATCGATCTGGAAGATGCGGAAAATACAGGAATTGACGATTATAAAATATTGGTTACTTCCGATGAGGGTAGTTTCGGAATAACTTTCAGTACCTCTCCTTACGGTATCAAACCTGTTATATTTGTCGAGTCAACTTACCTGAATCTATTTGTTGGGTTTGGACAAATAGTTCATGTCATCAATATACGGGATAGACGTATTACAAATGGGTTTCGACTTTCTGCCTGGGTGCATCAATTTCGCAGCCTTTTTGATCTGGGATTCTCTAATCTGATTTTAGTAGAAGGCGAAATTGAAATCATCGGGTTGAATTGTGAAGGGAATTTCCTTTGGCGTTTTGACGCACCAGATGTTATTGAGAGGATTGAAGTGGCTGACAGACGACTCATCTTACAGATTTGGGATACGATTGTACCTCTTTATGTAAATTTGATGAATGGAAAGCCGATAACACAGGAGCATAATTAATGCAGAATGCTGCAAAGATTCGCGCCGATTTCGATACACTGGCGCAATTTTCCGAAGATGGATGGAGCCACAACTCACATTATCACGCCTTTCTGCTGAAGCACCTCCCCAATCACATTGAACGCGCTCTCGATATTGGTAGCGGCTCCGGTCTGTTTTCGCGGTTATTAGCGGAACGCGCCGACCATGTTACGGGTTTTGACCTCTCGCCCAAAATGGTAGAGGCTGCCAAATCACGCTCTACTAATCTTCCCAATGTCGAATATCGGGTGCAGGACGTTATCGAATGGGACACGCCGACCAACGTTTATGATTGCATCGCGTCGATTGCGACCTTGCATCATATACCCGCCCGCGCTGTTTATCCGAAAATAGTACAGGCGCTCAAGCCGGGCGGGGTGCTGCTGGTTCTGGATTTATTCAAACCAGATGGCTTTCTGGATTTGCTCAAAAGTGTCGTTGCCATGCCGATCAGTTTTTACTATAAACAGACAAAAAATAACTCTGCCAAGCCATCGCCCGCCGAAAGCGCAGCCTGGGAAGAACACGGCAAAACCGATGTTTATCCAACCATGAGAGAAGTTCACCAGATTGCCGCGAAATATTTACCCGGCGCGCAGGTGCGACAGCATCTGCTCTGGCGCTACTCCATTGTCTGGCACAAGAAAGACTGAAATAAGGATAAAAATCATTTCTACAATTCATACGCTAAATGCAGAACGCGCAACCTTGCACGGACATTTCTCGCGCGATCTCAAGCCCGTGTTGACCATCGATCCCGGCGATACGGTGCGCTTTCAGTGCCTTGATGCAGGCTGGGGACTGGAGCCGCACAACGGCGTTACCCATGAACGCAAAGAATTTGAAGGGCGTGATCCCAGTCTGGATAGTGGACATGCGCTTACCGGCCCGATAGCAATCCGGGGCGCAAAACCCGGCATGACGCTCGCAGTACGGATTGACGCAATTCAGGTCGGTCAATGGGGGACGACGATGGCGGGTGGCTGGAAAAGCGCATGGAATGAACGTCTGGGCGTCGTCAATGATGGCGTATTCCACGTCTGGACGTTTAACCACGAAGCGCAAACAGCGCGCAACCAACACGGGCATACGGTAACGCTCCGTCCCTTCATGGGAATTTATGGAATGCCCGCAGATGTTCCCGGCGTACAGTCTACGATTCCGCCGCGCACCACTGGCGGCAATATTGATTGCAAAGAGCTAATCGCTGGAAGCACGTTATATCTGCCAATCGAGGTTGAGGGTGGACTGTTCAGCACAGGGGATGGACACGGCGCACAGGGTGACGGAGAAATCTCGATCACCGCGATTGAATGCCCGATGGAGCGTGTTGAACTCACCTTTGATTTGCTGGATGACATGCCGCTCACCACCCCGGTTGCCAAAACGCCTGTTGGTTGGCTCACATTGGGTTTTCACGAAGATTTGGACGAGGCAATGGTCATCGCATTGGAAGCAATGTTAGCTCTCCTGAAACGCTTGCATGGGTTGGAACGGTTACACGCGCTGGCACTTGCCAGCCTAACCGTCGATTTTCGTGTCACGCAGGTGGTCAACGGAGTGCGCGGTGTTCATGCTGTTTTGCCACATGGGGCAATTCGCTAGCAGGCAGGGGTACAATAGGGGTTTGGGAAAATAAGGATCGTCTCTTTGCAGGAAAAAATTCTCTACAATCAAGGCGCAAACGCGGTAATCACACAGTCCATCTTTATTATGGTGGTACTGCTCGTTTTGACTGCTGGCTGTCTTGTGTATATGGAAAGGCGTCGGCGACGCGGGATGCTCGGTGTAGAACTGCGCTGGGTGTTGCTTTCGGCAAGCGCAGTTACCGGAGTGACATTTGTGCTGTTCACGCTTTCCGCGCTGCCCGATCTCCTCAGCCCGCCACAGATAGATCGGGGACGGATCAACCGAATCTATCAGAAGCAGCTTGCAGCAGCGGAAAGCCCGATTACCCGCATGACATTAAGTAACGGGGTCGATTTGCAAGTACCAGATGCACTTGTACCAGATTTGAAGGCCGGGAATTGCATCGAGGTCACACGCGCGGCGTCCAGCGGTTATATCATGATTGCAAAGGAATTGCCGATAGATGCCTGTCTGTCCAAATAGATCGGGCTATTGCATCTTCAACAAGACAGGCGCGTCTTTCCACAACCCTTCCAGATCATAATAGTGGCGTAAATCCGGGTGGAAAAGATGGACGATTACACGTCCATAATCCAGCAGAACCCAGCCGGATTCGCCACGTCCCTCGCTGCGGAGCGGGAGTTGCGAATATTTCAGCTTGGCCTGTTCGCGGATATTATCACCGATGGCATTCAATTGGCGCTCGTTTGAGGCATCGCAGATCACAAAATAGTCTGTAACCGTTGTGATCGCGCGTAAATCGGTTAACAGAATGTGTTCGCCCTTCTTATCGCCGATCCACTCGACAATATCACGGGCTAAATCAATAGCTTCCAGAACTTTACCCTCCGGGAAAATTTCTCTCAATTATAACACAACCCAAAATCGATCTAGTGAAAACTTGTACAGTGGTTGCTACAATCTAGCGATATTTTTACAGCTTTCATAAAGGCGATCATTGCCCATGTCCTCAGATCAGGCCAAACAACTGTTACAACAGGGAATTGCTGCGGCGCGTGCCGGACAAACCGGGCAAGCCCGCCAGTTTTTGCAGGAATGTGTTCGCCGTGACCCGCGCAATGAAGCTGCATGGTTATGGTTGAGCAGCGTTGCTAAAGACCCACCGGAGCGCATTTTTTGTTTGAAGAAAGTTCTGGAAATCAACCCCAACAATGAAAATGCGTTGAAAGGGTTGAAAACACTCGGCGTAGACGCCGCGCCAACGCCAGGATCGAGCATTCCCATGCCATCGCAGGACAAGATCAACGCCGCGATGAACCAGCTTGATAACGTTGTGGGTTTGTATCAACCTGTACCAAAGGCCGATCTCCCTTTCCAGTGGGGTAAGAAGCGTGGCGGGCGTGTTGGTGATTCCGGCGCGGCGCTGTTGCGTACCGGGGCAATCGGCGGTGTCCTGGTCGTATTGGTAGCGATTGTGGGCGGTGGTTATTTGCTTCTGAATGCTCTTGGTGGGCCGAAAGTGTTGTTTTTTGCATCCCCAACACCAACGTTTACAGCAACATTCACGCCGACAGCGACACCGGGTTTTACGAATACTCCATCCTCTACGCCGCGTATCGCACCAACCGTAACGAATACGCTTGAAGCGGGGGCAACGCCGGGTAGTATTTACGAACGTCGAAGCACGCCGATCTTCCCGGATGCAGGCAGCGGTCCGGCACGCACCGCACAGGCTTTCTACAATGCAGGTTCCTATCAGGCCGCGATTCCGATTTTCGGAACAGAAATGAAAGGGTTGGAGTTCAACAAAAGCGTTCAGTACGATATTGCGATGTACTATCGGGCGCTGGCGCTGGCCGATTCCAATTCGATTGGGGAAGCCGAAGGGTTGCTACAAAGCAACAAATCCGACACGGCATACTATCACGCTGCATTGGGCTATATCGCGTTCAAGCAGGGCAAATGGGCAGATGCGGCGCGCGAATCGTCAGTTGCCTTTGATCGGGAACCCAAATTTGTAAGTGCCGTGATTATCGCCGCCGAAGCCTATTTGCAAACCAAAGATACGGGCAGAGCGCTCGATCTGGTCAGCCAGGCATTGAGAGTTTCTCCGTTCAACACAACGCTACTGGCAGAGCGCATCAAAATCGAAGTAGCGCGTGATGATAATGCCGGAGCAATCGCAGACGCTCAGAAGATTTTGCTACTCGATCCGCTCAACGAGACGGGATATGCCCAGCATGTACGCGCGCGGCTTGCGGCAGCATCCAAAGTCACCGATGCCGATGCACGAGTACAGGCTTATGGCGATGCCGTTCTCGCGGCACAAGGCTATCTGTTGATTTATCCCGGCGCGGTGCGCGCATGGACGCTCTATGGCCTGGCACGACAGGGCGAAGGCAATGTCGATATGGCGTTTGATGCCTTTAATCAGGCGCTCGTTGCTGATAAGAGCAGCGAAGTGGCAGGCGAAGCCCTGACCGCGCGCGGCAATCTCTATCTGGCACAGCGGCAGTATTCAAACGCCTACGATGATTTTGATCGTGCGCTAGGCATCAACAAGAACAACAGCGCTGCGTTGCAAGGGCGTCTGGCTTCCGCACTTGCGCTCGAAAAGTTTGCCAGTGCCGAAGATGATTTGAACACACTCACGACGGCTGATCCTACTAATAGCACACTGATTGTCCAGAAAATCGAATTGCAGGTACGACAGGGACGCCTCGAAGGGGCGAATGATCAACAGCTTTCGGATCAGTTCATTGACAGGCTTTCCGGTGATATAAAGGCATCGGCCTATCTGAGCCGGGGGATTGCACGTTTCAACAACGGTAAATACGAAGATGCGCTGAAAGACATCAACGCCTCGCTTGCATTGCGGGATACAGGCACAGGGCATTACTATCGCGGACGGTTGCTGGAACAATCCAGACAATATCTGGCAGCACAGATAGAATATCAATTTGTGTCGTTCTGGGGCGGCGCTTACGGTTCCAGCGCGGCAAATCTGGCAGCGACACGCGCTGTCAGTGTTTCCACCTTGCTGCCAACCAACACGCCGTTACCATCGAACACGCCGCTACCATCGGATACGCCAACTGCGTCCCCGACACGCACACCAACGATAACACGCACACCAACCATTACGCGGACACCAAGCAACACGCCGCTGCCAAGCAATACACCATTGCCGAGTAATACGCCGCGCCCAAGCATCACACCGCGTCCGAGTAATACGCCGCGCCCAAGCCCGACTTCGCGTTTCTCGCCAACGCCAACAACTACACCGACACCAAGCAATACGCCAACCGAAACGCTGACGCCGACAGAAACAGCAACCTTTACGCCGAGTCCATCGGAAACCATGACCGAAACGCCGACGGAAACACCAACCGAGACAGCAACGGCAACGCCGACAAGCTAAATCATCGTTCGATTTTCAGTAGCGGACGGGTAGAAACCCGTCCCTGCTTCAACAAACTTCCCACGCTTTTTGCAGTTCCCCTAGTGTCTCGCAGATGATGTCGGGAACAATTGATTTCACCTCTTCCCGACGTGAGACGCCTGTCAGTACAAGCGCAGTGCGCAACCCTGCACGCTGCGCTCCGGCTATATCGGTGTCCAGCCGATCCCCTATCATCAATGCTTCTTGTGGCGCGCATCCCAAGCGGCTCACTGCAACTTCAAAGATAGCCGATTCCGGTTTACCCATGACGAGAGCGCTTTGCCCGGTAGAGTGTTCCAGCGCAGCGACGAGGCTGCCCGCACCGGGGTTGAATCCATCTGCCGCCGGGAAGGTCGCATCAATATTGGTAGCGATAAACTGCGCCCCTGCGAGGATACACCGAAACGCCGTTTTCAATTTCTCATAGGTGGCGTGAATATCCAGTCCGACGATCACAGCGCGTGCGCCATCGGGTTGAATCTGATAGCCCGCCTGAGTGTAGATGGAGGCAAGGCTAGGGCTACCAATCACATAAATCGGCGTGCCTGTCGGGAAATTGGCACGAAGGTATTCCAGTGTCACCAGACTGGAAGTGGTAATCTGTTCTGGCGCGACGGGCAAGCCCTGTGCCGCGCATTTTTCCGCATATTCTGTCAGGGTTTTGGTACTGTTGTTGGTTGCGAGTTGAAAGGGTATCCCTTTTTGGAGGAGGAAGCGTAGAAAAAACGGCGCATCTGGAAGCGTAATGGCGTCACGCCACAGGACACCATCCATATCCAGTACGACGCCGCGAATCGTATTTAATTTCAGATCGACGGTCACAATTTCAATCCGTTCAATACATGGCTAATTACCAGAAATCAGCGAACTTAGTTGTCGATACAATTCCGGGAGCGGGACATTTTTTGGCAGATACAGGTTCGCACCAGCATCACGCGCTTTTTGCTGCGCGGCGGTAGAGGACAGGGCGCTCAAGATAATGATCGGTGTTCGATGTGTCTCTGGCGTGTTACGTAGTTGTTGACACACCTGATCGCCAGTCAAATCCGGCATCATCATATCGAGGATGATCGCATCGGGAGAGTGGATCGTCGCTTTCTCGATACCTTCTGCGCCCCGTGTGGCACGGATCACCCCGAACCCCTTCATTTTCAAAAACATTTCCAGCAAGTCAACGGCCAAGCGTTCATCATCAATGACAAGTATTTCGGGCATAGTTAATGGCTCGTTCACGTCCGATTAGTTATAGTCTAGCGCAACCTCCACAAATATGCCTACCTCTATATGATGTGGCGGTTCAATTGAGAAAGGTTTGTGATCATGCGAAAGATCGCAGTTCTAACTTCTGGTGGCGATGCCCCCGGAATGAATGCAGCAATCCGTGCCGTCACACGTTCGGCACTGGCAAATGAATGGGAAATCTTTGGAGTGCGGCGTGGTTATGCCGGCCTCATGGAAAACGATATAGAGCAATTTACGGCGCGTTCTGTTGGAGGAATCATCCAACAGGGTGGCACGATTCTGGGGAGTGCGCGTTCCGAGACGTTCAAAACCGAAGAAGGACGCAGGAAAGCAATCGAAAACATGCACGCACATGGGATCGATGGTCTTGTTGTAATCGGTGGAAATGGTTCGCAAACGGGCGCAAATGCCCTCTCGGAGATGGGCTTTCAGGTAGTGGGGGTTGCCTCCACTATTGATAACGATCTGGTTGGAAGCGACATTACGATTGGCGTAGATACTGCGCTCAATATCGCGCTGGAAGCAGTGGATCGGTTGAAGATCACGGCATCTTCCCATCGGCGCGCATTTCTCGTGGAAGTGATGGGGCGCAATTGCGGTTATCTGGCACTAATGGCAGGAATCGCAGGGGGCGCAGAGGTAGTTTCTATCCCGGAAATAGAAACGACGCCGGAACAAATCGCAGAAGCGATCAGCAAAGCCTATTCAATCGGTAAATCTCACGCGATTGTTGTGGTTGCCGAGGGCGCGAAATATAACGCCGAAGCACTGAGTGCCTATTTCAAAGAGCATAAAAAGAGCCTCGGCTTTGATCTGCGTGCAACGACGCTGGGTCATATTCAGCGCGGCGGTGCGCCCACTGCCTATGATCGCCTGCTTGGGACGCGCCTGGGATACGGCGCAGTACAAGCACTCAGCAATGGGCAAAGCGGGATACTGACCGGGATGATCCAGAGCAAAATGACCTATACACCACTTTCGCAGTGCGTTGGCATTACCAAGTCGATTGATCCGGTTTTGTTTGAAATGGCGAATGTACTGAATCGGTAAACTCATAACCCGGTGCAACTACACCGGGTTTTCGTCCTGCTGCGGGCTATTTGTGTGCTGTGGCGGCTTTTGTCGCAACCTGGGTAGCCGCAACCGTTGGGTGCGCGTCCGTTGTTGGGACAACTACCGGGTTTTTCGCCCCAATTCGGGTTGTATCAATCTGAATCGTTCCGAGAATTTTATCGACTACAGGTTTAATGCTTCCTTGCCGGGTAGTTGGAGCGGCAGCGCGCAGCAGCAAAAAGTTGGTATTATCCAGCGCAAGCAACGTGGTATCAAGCGCCTGTCCGCTTGGCTGCCCTTTATCATCCAGCGCGTTTGCCAGGATAGTGCGCGCCCCGCTCAGATTACCCGCCTTCACATCCTCGATCTTTTGATTGGAGTTGCTTGTCCCTGTAAAGGCGGCAGTCAGAACTTCTCTCGGTGTGCTTTGGGCTGTTGCGCCTTGCATCCCGCGCACCAGATCGGCGCGGCTGACTACGCTAATCTGTACGGCAACACCGCTCGCCAGCGAGGTATCCGGGGAAAATACATAGACATACTCCCCGCTTGGATTTGGCAGATAGCCCCAGCTTTCCGGGTATTCCAGTTTCAAAACGCCGTCTGCACTCGTAAATGGATGATAGCCTTTGAAGTCGAAAGCATTTACCGTCGGTGGCGGGGTCGGGCTGTTGGAGGCGCGAATAGCGGAGCCTGCGCCAATGTTGCTGGTTGCCAGCAGAACAACACCAATCGACAAAAGAAGGAGGACAAAAACAGCCAGAGCGCCAGGAATTTTGAACTGATCAGAAGACTGGTTATTGCTCACAAAAAAATCCTTTCGGTCACCCGACAGGGACAGAGAGAGTCGCAAGAATCGTTTGTGAATTGTACCACAGAGGGACTGAACCTAATCACGATTGTTTCCGGGGAGGTATTCGGCAATTATTATATGTAGGAGATACGCAGTTGAGGGAAGACAGATCGATGGGTTGGATAGATAAAGCCGG